>NZ_JBSVCZ010000003.1:0-291254 GCF_054072955.1 Streptomyces sp. SS8 | reverse complement strand
GGCCGGGGGGGCGGCCGGGGCGGCGTGGGGGGGGGGGGGGGGGGGGGGGGGCCCGGGCCCCCCCCCCCCCCCCGACTCGTTGACGGGGCCTCACGTTCCGCTCTCCCGTACGGGAGTGCCCTGTCCGGAGTGCGCCGATACGCGTGTCGTGCCCATGCCATTTTGAGACCGGGACACGGCCTCCGCCGGGGCTCTCCGCGCCCGGACCGGTTCAGCCGATCACGGAGGCGCGGCAGTCGTCCGCGGCCCCCACCATGGCCGGGTCCCTCGGCTTCACCTCGACGCGCTTGGTCTGGTTCCTCCCCACGCTGACGCGCCGGGAGGAGACGTCGAGTGTGTCCCCGAAGTCGTCCACCAGATACACGTAGACGGTGTAGGTGCCGGCGTCGCCGTCGGAGAGTTCGACCACCGTCCCCTTCCCGCTCCTGGCGCACGAGATGATCTCGGCGTCCGGCTCGTCCTTGCGGGACGAGGAACCGGAGGAACCGGAGGAGCTGCTGCCGGCCGTCGTACTCCGGTAGCCGCTGTAGCTCGACCGGCTGCTGGAGCCGTCCTTGCCGCAGCCGCCGCCTCCGCCGCTCTTGCTGCTGCTCCCCCGGCCTCCGCCGCCCTTGCCGCCGCCACTCCGGGCCTGACTGAAACCGGACAGGGCCAGCGTCACGACGGTGACGACGGCTATCAGCTTGAGATGGCGCTTCACAGAGCGCTTCATGTCGCGTTCTCCCCCGGTGGCCGCTCGGCGCGCGTACGCACCCGCTGCTGGTTTTCGGACTTTCTACCAGGGTTCACGCAGGGAACGGCCAACGGGGTTCCCGCGCAAGGCTGTTCGCCCGGAAACCGGGCCGGGCGGAACAGCGCGGAACGCGGGAACGGGGGGCGGGAACCGGGAGACAGGTCAGGCGCGGGCCTGTCCCGTCCCCTTGGCCGCGTCCAGCGCGTACACGCAGCGGTCCCGGCTGCACGCGAAGACCACGCCGCCCGAGACCACCGGCGATCCGGTGATCTCGCCTTCCGTCGCGAGCTTCCAGCGCAGCCGGCCCCCGACGGCGTCCAGCGTGTACAGGCAGTGGTCCGCCGAGCCGAAGTGGACCCGGCCGTCCGCCGACACCGGGGCGCCGGTGATCTCGCCGCCCGTCGCGAAGCGCCAGCGGGGGGTGCCGCTGACCGCGTCCAGCGTGTAGAGCGCGCTGCCGCTGCCCAGGTGGACCAGCCCGTCGGCCACTACCACCGGCTCGGCCGACTGGCGGGACTCGGTGGCGATCCGCCAGCGGTCGTGACCGTTGGCGGCGTCCAGCGCGTACACCGTGCCCAGGTAGTCGGCCAGGTAGACGCCGCCGCCCGCGATCGCCGCGCCCGGCGCGAAGGCCGGCGGGCACAGGAACGCGGCGGGCGCGTCGAAGCGCCACCGCTCCGCTCCGGTGGCCGCGTCCAGTGCGAAGACGCGCGAGCCGGCGCTGACGTACACCGCGCCGTCGTCGGCGGGCAGCAGCCGCACCGGGACGCCGCCGGTGGCCGAGGAGTCGCCGACCGGGTACGACCACTGCTCGGCGCCGGTGCGCGCCTCCAGGGCGTACAGCCGCCCGTCGCCCCAGACGTAGACCGAGCCGCCCCTCGTCACCGGGCCGGCCTCGTCGGTCTCGAAGTCGGTCTGCGCGCCGGACAGCTCCCACAGCCGCTCGCCGCTGGCCGCGTCCCACGCCTGTACGCCGCCGCCCCGGGTGCCGGTGACGACCGTGCCGCGGTCGGCGCGCAGCGCGTACACCCAGCCGTCGGCCGCCAGACGCCAGACGTCGGAGCCGTCGCGGGCGTTCAGGGCGTACAGACTCGGGCCGTCGGAGGCGTGGACCCGGCCGTTGCTCACGGCCATCGACCACGCCACCTCGCGGGTCTTGAACTGCCGCCGCCCCGTCGCCACGTCCAGCGCGTGGACCTCGAAGGAGGTGACGTACAGCAGGCCGTCGGCGACGACCGGGGTGCCCCACACGTCGTTCGACATCCGGAAGCGCCACGGCCGCCAGCGCGGCGGAGCGGCGGCCTCGTCCCCCGCAGGACCGTTCGCGGCGCCGCCGGAGGGGCTGTGGGGGGAGGTCTGGGAGGGGGTGCGCGGCGGGGGGTGGGCCGCGGTGGCTCCGGGGGTGCCGGTGCCGTCCGCACCGGCGCCGTCCGGCGCGCGCAGCACCCAGGACGTCGGGGCGCTCACCTCGGTGACGCGCGCCCGGGGCCGCCGGGGGCCGGGGCCGATGGGCAGCGGTGCGCCCGGCAGCAGTACGGAGCCGCCGTCCGCCGGAGGGTGCGGGGGCGGCGGGACGGGGGCGTGCGGGGGCTGCTGCACCGGAGGCGGCGGCACCGGGGGCGCGGCCACGGACGCGGCGTGCGCTCCCCCGCTCCGCGGGTCGGCGGCCGGGGGCCGCCACCCGGCGCCGGGTCCGGCCGCCTGTGCCTGGGCGGAGGCCTGGGCCGGTGCGTGGGCGGCCGCGGGCGCCTGCTCCGGCGCCCGGTGCCCGGGCCGGGAGGCCGGCTTCGCGGGCCGCACCCGTCCGCCGCGGTGCCGCTCGATCAGCGCCACCGCGCCGGCCGGCAGCCAGGCGGAGGCGGTGCCGCTGTCGTCGCCGCCGGAGGAGAACAGGTGCGGGGCGAGCTGTGCCTGGAGGTCGGCGGGGGTGGGCCGCTGGTCGGGCTCGGTGCGCATGCAGGACTCGATGAGCGGTCTGAGCTCCTCGGGCAGGCCCTCCAGGTCCGGGCCCTCGCGCAGCAGCATGAAGACGGTCTCGACGGGGTTGGCCCCGTGGAAGGGCGGATGGCCGGTTGCGGCGAAGACCAGGGTCGAGCCGAGGGAGAAGACATCGCTGGCGCCCGTGACGCTGCGCGAGTCCCTGGCCTGCTCGGGTGACATGTAGGAGGGGGTGCCGACGGCGACGTTGGTCATCGTCAGCCGGGTGTTGGACACCCCGGAGGCGATTCCGAAGTCGATCACCCGCGGGCCGTCCTCGACCACCAGCACGTTGGAGGGCTTCAGATCGCGGTGGACCAGGCCCGCCCCGTGGATGGACTGGAGCGCCTCGGCGACGCCGGCGGCCAGCCAGCGCACGGCCTGCGCCGGGAGCGGCCCGCACTCGTTGACTATCTCCTCCAGGGACGGCGCGGGCACGTACGCGGTCGCCAGCCACGGCACCGCGGCGCGCGGGTCGGCGTCCACGACGGCGGCGGTGTAGAAGCCGCTGACCGCGCGGGCCGCCTCCACCTCCCGGGTGAAGCGGACGCGGAAGAGCTGGTCCTCGGCGAGCTCGGTGCGCACCGTCTTGATCGCCACCCGGCGCCCGGAGGCCGAACGGGCGAGGTAGACCAGCCCCATGCCCCCGGCGCCCAGCCGTCCGAGCACCTCGAACGGGCCGATACGCCGCGGATCGTGCTGCGTCAGCTGCTCCACCACTTGCCTGCCACCTCCCCGTCGGGGTCGACGATCGCCGCCCCGTGCAGCCTTCCACCGCCGTACCGGTCCCGCGGTCCGACAGCGATTCTTCCTGGCGGAGCCCCCGGTTGCGAACCCGGGGGCGGTGAGTCGCCCATTCCCCGGCCGGTGGGCTCCGGACGGGGCCGGTCCTGCGGACGGGCCGGTCCGCGCCGCCGGTCCGGGCTCAGAGCGCGGCGGAGGTGTCCAGGACCCCGAAGCGCGCGCCCTGGTTGTCGGCGAGGACGGCGTAGCGGCCGAAGGGCGTGTCCTGCGGGCCGTCGACCGTACGGCCGCCCAGGCGCACGGTCGTGCGGACGGCCGCGTCGCAGTCGGCGACCGCGAAGTGGACGAGGAAGTGGGCGGGCATCTCCACCGGGTACGTCTCGTCGATCATCGTACGGCTGCCGACGGCGTGCTCGTCGTCGGCAGGCTCCCCGCGCGGGGCCCAGACCATGATGTCGGCAGCCTCCCCCGCGCTCTCGTCACCGGCCGGATACATGACGTAGCCGAAGACCTCCCGGTAGAAGGCGTCCACCGGTTCCCTCTCCCGGGTGCACACCTCCGTCCACACGTACGAGCCGGGTTCGCGCACCGCCTCGAAGCCCGTCAGCGCCTCCGGCTGCCACAGGCCGAAGACCGCGCCGCCCGGATCGACGGCGGTGGCCGCCACCCCTTCCGGGCCGACCGCCTCGGGCTCGGTGACGAGCTGCCCGCCCGCGGCGCGGATGCGCCGGGCGGTCGCCGAGGCGTCGGGGGTGGCGAGGTAGACCGTCCACACCGTCGGCAGCCGGCCGTCCGGCTTGCGGACGAGCGAGGCGACCCGCCGGCCGCCGAGCAGCGCGACCGTGCGGGAGCCCCGTCCGGGCCGGTCCTCGGGCCGGTCGGGCCGGTCCTCGGGCCGGTCGGGCCGGTCCTCGGGCCGGTCGGGCCGTGCCGGGTCGCCGAAGGTCCAGCCGAACAGCTCGCCGTAGAAGCGTTTGCCCGCCTCCAGGTCGGGGAGCATCGCGTCGGTCCAGCAGGGTGTGCCCTCGGCGAAGGCGCCTTCGACAGCGACCATCTCCCGCTCCTTCCGCACCGTTGCGTACCGACAGGCGAACGTTATCCGCGTATCACCTCTCTTGCAGTAGATCACCCCATTTGGGGTCGGTCGAATCGCGGCCTGATCATCCCTCGGTAAGCTGACGACATGACAGGACAAGTACGAACTGTTGACGGTCGGGTGGCCGGGCGCCGAGGCCAGGCGACGCGGCAGAAGCTGCTCACCTGCCTCGACGAAATGCTCAGCTCGTCGCCCTACCGCGACGTCAGGGTGATCGACGTCGCCCGGCGCGCGGGCACCTCCCCCGCGACCTTCTACCAGTACTTCCCGGACGTGGAGGGCGCCGTCCTGGAGCTGGCCGAGGAGATGTCGAAGGAGAGCTCCTCGCTGAGCGAGCTGGCCACCGACCGCACGTGGACCGGCAAGGCCGGATGGCGGACGGCGGAGGAGGTGGTGGACGGACTCCTCTCCTTCTGGCGGGAGAACGACGCGATCCTGCGGGTGGTCGACCTGGGCGCGGCGGAGGGGGACAAACGTTTCTCCAAGATCCGCTCGAAGGTCCTCGGCGGGATCACCGGCCCGCTGGCCGACTCCATCGGGAAGCTCCAGTCCAAGGGCAAGGCGGACCCCGACATCAGCCCGGCGGCCGTCGCGGGCTCGCTGGTCTCGATGCTCACCTCGGTGGCCGGTCAGCAGAAGGCCGCGCAGAGCTGGGGCGCCAAGAAGTCCGATCTGAAGCCGAGCCTCGCCTACCTGCTCTACCTGGGCGTCACGGGCCGCAAGCCCAGCCGGTAGGCGTCCGGGCCACCCGCTCTCCGCGCGCCTGCGTCCGGCTCCGCCCGGTCCCGGTCCTCTCCTGCCCGGCCCCGCGCCCGTTCCGCGCCCGTCCCGTTCCTGTCCGTGCCCGGCTCCCCGGGCGGCCGGCCCCTGTCACCGGCCGCCCGGGGAGCCTTCTTCATGTCGGGCATCGGGGCCGCCGGGCGCCTCCGGGTGCTCCGGGTGCCCGGCGGCGCCCGGAGGCGCCCGGAGGCGCCCGGAGGCGCCCGGAGGCGTCAGAAGCGGCTGTAGAGGAGCCGGTTCGGCGAGCCCTCCCCCGGCCCCGTCACCCGGCCGGCGCTGGAGGCGTCCAGCAGCGCCCGGGTCACCGCCGCGGGCGTGGCGTCCGGGTTCTTCGAGACGTGCAGCGCCGCCGCGCCCGCCACGTGCGGCGCCGACATCGACGTACCGCTCATCGTCCGCTCCTCGGTCCGCGAGCCGATCCCGGCCGACGGGATGGAGGCACCGGGCGCGAACACGTCCACGCAGCCGCCGTGGTTGGACCAGCTGGGCCTGGAGTCGTCCCGCGCCGTCGCGGCCACCGTGATCACCGACGGCTCGCGGGCGGGCGACTGGGTGCACGCGTCGGTGGCCTTGTTGCCCGCCGAGACCACGACGGTGATCCCCGCCGCGACCATCTTCCGCACCGCCGCGTCCTTGGCGTCGCTCGCGGAGCCGCCGATGCTCACATTGGCGACCGCGGGCCCGGTGGCGTTCCTCGCGACCCAGTCGTAGCCGGCCAGCACGCCCTCGGTGGTGCCCGAGTTCTGGCAGTTGAGCACCTTCACGGCGACCAGCTTCACGTCCTTGGCCACGCCGTAGGTCTCACCGCCCACGATCCCCGCCACATGCGTGCCGTGCCCGTGGCAGTCGGAGGCCGTCCGGTTCCCGTCCACGAAGTTGTAGCCGTAGGAGGCGCGCCCGCCGAAGTCCTCGTGGGCGATGTTGATGCCGGAGTCCACGACGTAGGCGGTGACGTTCGGCGCCGTGGCACCGTAGCCGTAGCTCGCGTCGAGCGGCAGGTCGCGCTGGTCGATGCGGTCCAGGCCCCAGCCCGGGTCCGTCTGCAGCAGGGTGCCGCTCACAGCCGGCCCTTCCGACGGGCCCGGCGTCCGGGGCCGGTCCGGCGCCTGCGGCAGGACGTCGCCGCGCTCGACGCGGTTGGCCTCGACGTACGCCACCGAGGGGTCGGCGGCCAGACGCCGCGCCTGCTTCTCGGTGGCCTTCAGCGAGAAGCCCTTGAGGGCCGAGGAGTAGGTGCGCTCCGCCTTGCCGCCGAAGGCGCCGGTCAGCTTCTCGGCGCGGTCGCGTACGCCTCCCGCCGTCATCGGCCCGCGGGCCCGGTCTCCGGATTCCTTCAGCACCACGATGTACTCGCCGTCCAGCGCGCCGGGCGCGTCCGCGCCCCGGACCTCGCCCAGGGGAGCGGGCTCCGGGCCGGGGGAGGCGGCCGAGGCCGCCGCGGCGGTGGTGCCCGTCAGGACGAGCGCCGCCAGGGCGGCGCCGACGGCTATCCGGGGTCTTCTGGCCTTCTTCAAGGTGTGTTCTCTCTTCACTGGGGGGTGCTTGTGCGTTGGCGCTTGTGCGTTGGAGAGTGCTCACGGTTCTAGCCGATGGGGCGTCACCCCCGGGGCACCGGGGGTGCCGTGGCACGGCCGTGCCCCGGTGCGCCTCCGCGCCGGGCCGGCCGTGTGTGTGCCGGCCGGGGCGCATGCCGCCGGGGCTCACAGCCAGCCCCGCCGCTGTGCCTGGAGGGCGAGCTGGAAGCGGCTGCCCGCGCCGGCCTGCGCCATCAGCAGTTCCATGCGGCGGAAGAACGTGCGGCGGCTGACGCCCAGTTCGCGGATGATCTGGCTGTCGGGCACACCCGCGACCAGCATCGCCAGGATGCGGCGCTCGGCCGGGCCGGGCCTGGCGCCGCCCGGCGCGGCCACCCCGCTGTCGGGGTGGACGGGCAGTGCCCGGTCCCAGTACGCCTCGAACAGCGCCCGCAGCGCGGCGAGTAACGCGCTGGGCCGCACCACGAGCATGCTGCGGCTGACGTCCACGTCCGCGATGGACATCGAGACGAAGCCGACGCGGTCGTCCACCACCATCAGCTTCGCCGGCAGCCCGGACACCACCCTGGCCTCCTCGCCCGCGTCCACGCACGGCTGGACGTTCTCGGTGAGGTAGCCGGGGCGGGCGAGCGACTCCCGGGTGTACACCACCCGGTAGCGCACCCCGCGGCGCAACTGCCCGACCTCCTCCTTGGTGCCGCGCTCGGTGTCCCAGAAGTACGGCGGCGAGTCGAACCGCAGCACCTCGCGCCGCGCTCCGCCCAGCGCCTCGCCCAGCACCCGCTCGATGTCGCCGCCGGTCACCTCCTCGGCGACCGAACCGCCCACGGCCGACGGCGTACGACGGCGGTAGCGCTCGTAGGCGCGTGCGATCGCCAGGCGGGCCTCCTCCAGCCGCAGCGTCTCGCGCCGGGAGAGCAACTCCAGTGCGGACGCGGGCGGTACGGGCACCAGCCCGCCGGCGGGGTCCTGAGCGCCGCGCCCGTCGCCGTCCTCTCCGCGCCCGTCCCCCTCGCCGGCGGGCACCTCCGTCACCAGGCCGAGCGCGAGCAGCGCGCGCCGCGCCCCGGGGGAGGCCGGGGGCGCCGGGTGGCCCGTCAGCAGTGCCACGTACAGGGCGACGGCCCCGCCGTCCACACCGAGCGCGGACAGATGGGCCGCCAGGGTGTCGGGGCCCGGCTCCCGCACCGGTGCCCCGTCTCCGTCGCGCCTCACGCTGCGGCACCTTAGTGCCGCTGTCCCTCAGGTGTCACCGGCCGTCCGCGCACCGGTGTACAAAGTCTGCGTACGCCGCTCGCCGACCGGTCCGCGACTCCGGCCGCCGGGCGGGGTGGTGCCCGCTTCCGTGGCGATGACCACGGCCCGGCGCCCGGGAAGGTCCCCCCGGGCGCCGTACAGCGCACGGAGGCAGGGCGGCGGTCTCCGGGTATCCGGACTCCGGGGCGCGGATCCCGCGTCCTGGGGCCCGGACACACGGGGCGAACCGGTGAGGGGTGCGATCGGCGATGCCTCCCCGCATCGCGCCGGGGGCCGCCGGGACACGGCGTCCCGGCAGCCCCCGGCTCCCTCCCCGCCGCTCCGTCCCCGTTCCCTTCGCACACCTCCCGGATTGGCGGGCCCCCCGCCGGAGCAGGATCGGAGTGTGACGACGACGAGCGCGAGGACGTGCGGGGAGCAGTTCGCGGTGGTGCGGCTGCCGGAGTTCACCGGGGCCGACCGGGGGGAGGTCTGCGGGGGTGTCCCCGATCCCTACGAGATCGAGGGGCTGGTCATGGCGTGGCGGCCCAAGCGGGAGCACTTCGGCATCCGGCGGGAGGGCCGTCTGGTCGCGCACGCGGGTCTGGTGACCGTGCCGGTCTCCGTCGCGGGCCGGCGTACCGAGGCGGTGGGCCTGGGCGGTGTGATCGTCGCCCCCGGACTGCGCGGACAGGGCCTGGCCCGGGCGGTCGTCACCGCGGCGATGGACCACGCGCGCGGCATGGGTCCCGACACCGGCCTGCTGTTCTGCTGGCCGGAGCGGATGCCGGTCTACGAGGCGCTGGGCTGGCGGGAGTTGGAGGAGCACGTCCGCGTCGACCAGCCCGATGGGCCGGTGACCATGCCGATGCGCACCATGTGGACGCCGCTGCGCGAGGGCGCCGGCTGGCCGCCCGGCCCGGTGCACCTGCTGTCGCTGCCGTTCTAGGTTTCCCCGTCCCGGGCCTGGGAAGCCGGGCCCCGGGTGCCGTCCCGGCGTGCGGAGGCCGGGCGCCCGGGGGAGGAAGCGGGGCATAGACTCATGGGCATGCACATGTCCGACGACAGCAGACCAGTGCACATCATCGGGGGAGGACCCGGCGGGCTGGCCACCGCCGCCGCGCTCAAGGAACGCGGCATACGGTCCGTCGTGCTGGAGAGGTCCGACTCCGTCGGGGCCTCCTGGCGCGGCCACTACGACCGGCTGCGGCTGCACACCACGCGCCGCCGGTCCGCGCTGCCCGGCATGCCGATCCCGCGCTCGTACGGGCGCTGGGTGCGCCGGGACGATCTGGTGCGCTACCTGGAGGAGTACGCGCTCCACCACCGGCTGGAGATCGCCGCGGGCGTGGAGGTCAACCGCGTCGACCGGGCCGACGACGGAAGCTGGATACTGCGGGCCAACGGCGGCCGGGAACTGGCCGCACCGGTGGTCGTGGTGGCCACCGGGCACAACCACACCCCGCGCGTGCCCGACTGGCCCGGGCGCGACTCGTTCGAGGGCGAACTGCTGCACGCCCGCTCCTACCGCGACGCCCGACCGTACGAGGGTCAGGACGTGCTGGTCGTCGGCACCGGCAACACCGGCACCGAGATAGCCCTGGACCTGGCCGAGGGCGGCGCGGCGCGGGTGCGGCTCGCGGTGCGCACCCCGCCCCACATCGTCCGCCGCTCCACCCTGGGCTGGCCCGCACAGGCCACCGGCATCGCGGTGCGGCGGCTGCCGGTGCGCGTGGTGGACTCCATGGCCCGGGGGCTGGCGAAGGTCTCCCTGCCGGACCTGTCCGCGCACGGTCTGCCGCGCCCCGGGGCCGGGCTGTACACCCGGGTGCGGCAGGGCGCGATCCCCGTGCAGGACACGGGTTTCGTCAAGGCGGTGCGCCAGGGGCGGATAGAGCCGGTGGCGGCGGTGGAGTCCTTCGACGGGGCCCGGGTCACCCTCGCCGACGGCAGCACCGTCACCCCGGACGCCGTCATAGCGGCCACCGGCTACCGGCGCGGGCTGGAGGAGATGGTGGGCCACCTCGGTGTGCTGGACGAGCGCGGGCTGCCCCGCGCCCGCGGCCCCCGTACGCTGCCGACCGCCGCGGGCCTGTACTTCACCGGCTACACCAACCCCATCAGCGGCATGCTGCGCGAACTGGCCATCGACGCACGGAAGATCGCCCGCTCCGTCGCCCGCACGACGACCGGATGACGACCGGATGACGAGCCGCCCGGCGGACGGGCCTGCGGGCCCTGTGCCGGACCCGGTCGCGTGCCCGCCCGCCGCGCGGGTCGTCTGCCTGGACGCCGCCGACCGCGTCCTCCTGCTGAAGTGGCGCGACCCGTACGACGGTTCGCGGCTCTGGGAGCCGCCCGGCGGCGGCATCGAGCCCGGTGAGACGCCGCTGGAGGCGGCACGGCGCGAACTGGCCGAGGAGACCGGGCTGGACCCCGCCGCGGTCCTGGACCGGCCGGTGCCCGTCGATCGCGACGTGCGGTGGAAGGGACGGCGGTACTCCGGCACAGAACTGTTCTTCCCCGCCCGCTTCTGCTGCGAGCGGCCGGCGGTGTCACGGGGCGGCCTGCTCCATCACGAGCGCGCCTCGCTGGAGGGGTGCGCCTGGATACCGTGGCCGGACCTGGGCTCGCCGCCCGGCCGGGTCGAGCCGCCGCACCTGCTCTCCGTACTGGCGGCCCTGCTGCCGGACGGCCCCTGGAGCGAGCGGTTCACCCCGTGACCGCCGCCGGGCGCCGGCGGATCACCAGGGCCATCAGCGCCGCCACCGCGCACAGCGCGCCCGAGGCGATCCACACAAGGTCGTACGAGCCGAAGGCGTCGCGGGCCATGCCTCCGACGAAGGCGACGAGTCCGGCGCCGACCTGGTGGGAGGCGAGTACCCAGCCGAAGACGATCGCCCCGTCCGCGCCGTAGTGCTCACGGCACAGGGCGATGGTGGGCGGGACGGTGGCCACCCAGTCCAGGCCGTAGAAGACGATGAAGAAGACCATCGGCGGCCGGACGTCCGGGGCCATCAGCAGCGGCAGCACAAGCAGCGAGAGGCCGCGCAGCGCGTAGTAGACGGCCAGCAGCCGGCGGGAGTCGAAGCGGTCGGTGAGCCAGCCGGAGAAGATCGTGCCCACGATGTCGAAGACGCCGATCACGGCGAGCAGCGAGGCGGCGGCCGTGACCGGCATGCCGTGGTCGTGGGCCGCGGGCACGAAATGGGTCCTGATCAGCCCGTTGGTGGAGGCGCCGCAGATGGCGAAGGTGCCCGCGAGCAGCCAGAACGGGCCGGTGCGCGCCGCGTCGAGCAGGGCTCGTACCGCTCGGGCGGCGGCGCCCGGCACGGGCACGGGCTTCGGCACGAACTCCGTCGCGCCGTAGGGCGGCAGACCCACGTCGGCGGGGTGGTCACGCATCAGGAGCCAGACGAACGGCACGACCGCCAGCGCCGCCAGTGCGACGGTCAGCGCGGCGGGACGCCAGTCATGGCGGGCGACGATCCAGGACAGCAGCGGCAGGAAGACGAGCTGACCGGAGGCCCCGGCGGCGGTGAGGAGGCCGGTGACCAGACCACGGCGGGCGGCGAACCACCGGTTGGCGACGGTCGCGGAGAACGCCAGCGCCATCGAGCCGCTGCCCAGACCGACGATCACACCCCAGGTCAGTGTGAACTGCCAGGGCTCGGTCATGAACACCGCCGAACCCGCCCCGGCCGCGATCAGGGCGAGCGCGCAGGCCACGACGCGGCGGATGCCGAAGCGGTCCATCAGGGCGGCGGCGAAGGGCGCGATCAGCCCGTACAGCGCGAGATTGACGGAGATCGCGAAGCCGATCGTGCCGCGCGACCAGCCGAACTCCGTGTGCAGGGGGTCTATCAGCAGGCCGGGCAGGGAGGCGAAGGCCGCCGCGCCGACGATGGTCACGAAGGCGACCGCGGCCACGTACCAGGCGCGGTGCACACGCGGGGCGCGACGGGCCGGGGGCGCGGGAGCGGGAGCGGAAGGACTCGGGACGCCCGCCGGGCCGTCCGGGCTCTCCGCTCCGCCGGCGGGCAGGGTGCGGGGTCTCTGGGTCACGCCACCACCCTGGCCTCCGGACCGGAACGGAACGAGTGGCCCGAAGGACATGGTGTGCAAGGATCGGGCCATGCACCCCGCCGTCTTCCGCCATCCGGAACGCCACCGGGTCGCCGTCCTCGTCCGTCACGGCCTGCTGCCCATAGAGCTGGGCATCCCGCACCGGATCATGGGCAAGGCGCTGTCGGCCGCCGGCGAGCCGCTGTACGAGGTGGTCACCTGCGCACCGGAGCCCGGGCGGGTCCGCACCGACGCCGACTTCACGGTCACCGTCGAGTACGGCCCCGAGGCGCTTGCCGAGGCCGACACCGTGATCGTCCCGGCCGCCCACGAAGAGGATCCGGCCTACACCGAGGGCCGTTCGGAACCCGCCGTGGCCGAGGCCCTCGCCCGTATCCGGCCCGGTGCCCGCACCGCCTCGATCTGCACCGGGGCCTTCGCGCTGGCGGCGGCCGGGCTGCTCGACGGACGGCCGGCGACGACGCACTGGGCGTCGTGCGAGCGCCTGAGGCGGATGTATCCGGCGGTGCGGGTGGACCCGGACGTGCTGTACGTGGACGACGGCGACGTGCTGACCTCGGCCGGCGTCGCCTCCGGCATCGACCTCTGCCTGCACATGGTGCGCCTCGACCACGGCTCGGCGGTGGCCAACGACGTGGCCCGCCGCACCGTCGTGCCGCCGCACCGCGACGGCGGCCAGGCCCAGTACGTGCGGCGACCCGTCCCGGAGCCGCGGATCCGTGACACCGGAACGGCCCGCGCCTGGGCGCTGAACAACCTGGAGCGGCCCATCTCACTGAAGGAGCTGGCCGACCTGGAGGCGACGAGCGTGCGGACCTTCACCCGCCGCTTCCGCGAGGAGGTCGGGATGAGCCCTCTGCGGTGGCTCCCCCGGCAGCGGGTCGAGCGCGCCCGGCATCTGCTGGAGAGCAGCGACCTGCCGGTGGAGCGGGTGGCCGTGGAGGCCGGCTTCGGTACGGCGGCCTCACTGCGCCTGCACTTCCAGGCGGCGCTGGGCGTCTCGCCGGGCACGTACCGCCGCACCTTCCGTACGACGGAGGGCCGTTGACGCGCGGGAGACCAAAACCGGGGCGGTCCGAGCCGAAACGATCCGGTGTCAGGTGCGGACCGGCTGGGCGCGGGGGTTGTCGTAGGAGCCGTGCGGGGCGGTACGGGTCCCGGCCCTCCCGGTGTCCCCGGTGTCGCGTGCGTCCGCGTTCTCGGCCGCCGCGCCGCTGTCGCGGTCCAGTTCACACCAGATGCGCTTGCCCGTGCCCTCCTGGAGCCAGCCCCAGCGGTCGGCGAGCCCGACCACCAGTTCCAGACCGCGTCCGCCGGTGGCGTCGCCCTCGACCGGCCGCCGCCGCGGGGGGCTGCTGGAGGTGTCGGCGACCTCGATCCGCACGGTCCCTCCCCCTGTCACGAGGCGCCCGGAGAGGAGCATGCGCAGCACCGCGGGGCGCCCGGTGTGGACGACGGCGTTGGTCACCAGTTCCGAGACCAGCAGCACCAGTGTCTCCACCAGGGACTCGTCCGGCTCCAGGCCGAAACCGGCCAGTCTCGACCGGGCCCATCTGCGGGCTCTGCCCACCTCCTTGGGATCGCTTCCGACCTCCAGCTGCACCTGAAGCATCTGCACCCTTCACACCGTCCATGGCCCGGGTCCGCACGGCCCCACACCGACGCGAGGCCACTGTCCGTTCCCCCGGTGTCGCACAGAGTGCTGTAACCGGCGCCGCGGCAACAAGCGCTTCGGGCATATTCCGGCGCAAAGGAGTAGTGACACCGCATACTGTGCGACGCCCCGGCCGGGGAGTCGAACATCCGAGCCCGGCGGGCGGAACGCGCTCCGGCGCGCGACCGTACGCCGCGGTGCGCCACCGGATGAGCCGGGGTGCGACCGGAAGTGCCCGTACTCGCCAACTCCCCTTCCGCTGAACGCTTTTCTTGATCGACTTGGAGCATGGAAGCGATAGCGGCACTCATCGCCGTCCTCGGCACCCTGTTGGGTTCGGGCATCACCTACGCGTTCCAGCGCCGGACGACCGCGTACGGCGAGGAGCCGGCGCGCCGGGAGCGGCTGCGGCAGGAGAGGATCGACGCGTGCTGCCTGTACGCCGGGGCCCTGCACAACTACCGGCGGATGCTGGTGCACCGGTGGTTCGCGGAGCACGAGAGGCCCGGCGAGGAGGACATGCCCGCCCTGCTGCGGGAGGTCCACCGGCTGCGCTCGGAGGCCCACGAGTCGCTTTTCCGCGTGCAACTCCTGACTCGCTCACCGGACTTGGAGGAGGTCGCGCGGGCCGCCCTGGAGGCGGTGACCGCTCTGCACGGCAAGGAGCTGGACCGCCGGGGCCTGGACGCCCTGCGGGCCTCCTCGAAACAGGCCATCGAGGGCTTCGTCACCGCGGCGGCGCCCTACGTGGGCGAGCCCGCGGAGGCGGGCGCCGCACCGGCGCGGCGGGGAGAGGTCAGGCGCTGAGCGGGCTGGCGGCCTCGTCCGCCGCCGCGTCGAGGTCCGGGTAGCAGTCGAAGAGCCTGCGCACTCCGAGCGCGGCGAGGACCCGGTTGACGTGGGAGCCGTCCACCGCGCCCTGGGCGGGGAGGATCAGCCGGAGGCGGCCGGCGCACGAGCGCATCAGCCGGCGCGAGGCTATGAGGACGCCGACGCCGCTGGAGTCGCAGAACAGCACCTGCGACAGGTCCAGTACGAGGCTGCGGCGGCCGTCGGCCACGGCGTCGTGCACATGCTGGCGGACCACGGGGGAGGTGACGAGATCCAGCTCACCCGACACCCGCAGCACGGCCCACTCCCCCCGGTCCTCCCCGATCACCTTCAACGACACGTGCTCGCAGTCCCTTCATCCGCCGACACCGACCGGAACGTTCTCTCCCCGCCATTCCCCCTCGCCGATCACCCCTGCCGGACACCGTCACGACACCCGCAGACCTCGAGCCTATGCCGAATCAGGTCTCCGTCTCTCCCAACTTCCGGTCACACCCGCGTAACACCCCACCGGATCCGGACAGGACCGAACCGTACCGATCAGCACGAAGGCGCACAAAGTGACCGGATGACGACCATGCGCAACCGTGTGGAGGAGCACACTGCCGCAAAGGGAGGCGTCCTGTCAGCTTCTGCCATTACATTCGAGATGAGCAGCAGGCTGGGGGTGGAGGATGCCGAACGAGACGCCCGACGGGGCGACCGGCACGACACGTCCGCACCAGGACCACGCGATACGGCGGCGGCTGGTGCGGGGCGAGCAGTCCGCGCTGGCCGAGCTGTACGACGGGCACGCGTCCGTGGTGCGCGGCCTGGCCCACCGCTTCCTGGACGACGAGGACGCCGCGGACCGCGTCGCGGCGGAGGTCTTCGCCGAGGTCTGGGCCGATCCCGGGGCGTACGAGCCGGAGCGCGGCTCGCTGCGCTCGTGGCTGACCGAACTCACCCGGAGGCGGGCGCTGCGGCACCTGGAGGAGAGCTCCCTGGACCCGGATGCGCGGGCCCGGCTGGAGGAGCGGATCCGCGCCGCGTCCGCCGCCGCCCGCGCCGACCACATGGTCACCGCCATGCCCGGCTCGCTGCGGACGGTCCTGGAGCTGGCGTACGTGGGGCGCCGGGACTACCGCGAGGCCGCCGCGGAGCTGGGCGTCAGCGAGGACGAGACGCGGCGGCGGCTGAGACTGGGGCTGCAACTGCTCTCCGCGGCCGCCGGAAACGGGGCGGAGAAGGCGTCGTGAGTCCCGCCGGGGACCGGGAGACCGGGCTGGAGGCCGGGTTGAAGGCCGGGCCGGAGACCGAAGGGGCGGCCGGGCCGGAGGCCGCGGGGGACGGCGGCGCGTTCGACGAGGAGCACCTCGCGCTGAAGTCCCTGCTGGGCGCGTGGGCCCTGGCGGTCTGCTCCGCCGAGGAGACCGCGGCCGTCGAGGCGCACCTGCCCCGCTGCCCGCCCTGCGCCGGGGAGGCGCGGCGGCTGCGGGACGCCGTGGGGCTGATGCACCGCGAGGAGAGCCTGGACCCGGACCCGCTGCTGCGCTCGCGGGTGCTGGACGAGTGCCTGCGCCGGCGTCCGGCCCGCACACCGCTGCCGGAGTGGGTGGCCCCGTACGACGCGGAGACCGCGCGGCTCGACGCGCTGCTGCGCGACATGGGCGAGGCGGAGTGGAACACCCCGGTCCGGCTGCGCTGGGCGACCGGCGAGCGCACCCTGACGCTGTGCGGGGTGCTCGCCCACCTCGGTTCGGTGGACGGCCTGGTGGCCACCGCCCTCGGGCTGGACGACCCGCTCGGCCCCGGCGCTCCGCGCACCGTGGGCGACCGAACGGAGACGGCGGTCGAGCGGTGCCGCGCGCACGGGCCGCCGTTCGTGCGGAACAAGTGGCGCACCCAGACCCGGAACATCGTGCGCGCCGCAGCCCTGCGCGCCCATGACGCCGGCCTGCCGGTGGACTTCACCGAGTTCCGGCGCCCGCTGCGCGACGCGCTGGCCGGGCGGGCCTTCGCCTGCTGGATCCACGCGGAGGACATCGCCGCGGCGGTCGACTACCCGTACGGGCCGCCCGCGCCCGAACACCTGGCCCGCATGGTCGACTTCATCGCCCGGCGCCTCCCCGAGGCCGTCGCGGCGCGGCGCCGCGCCGGGCTGGCCGCCCCGCCGCGCCGGCTGACGGCGGCGGGCGCGCCGGGCCGCACCCTCCATCTGGAGATCGGGGGCCGGGGCGGCGGCGACTGGTACGTCCCCCTGGACTCCCCCGCCGCCCTCGCCTCCCCGGAGCACACGGTGGCCCGTCTCGTTCTGGAGGACGCGGAGTTCTGCCGGCTGGCCGCGGGCCACGTGCCGCCGCGGGAGGCGGCGGCGGGCCGGGAGGGCGACGAAGAGGCCGTCGGTGAGGTCCTGTGGGCCGTGGCCACGCTCTCGCGTATGTGACCGCGCCCGGGCCGTACCCCGGCCGCCGTACCCCGGCCGTGTGCGCCGGGGGCGAGGCGGGGCCCGTCAGTCGAAGACGACCGTGCGGTGGCCGTTGAGCAGTACGCGGTGCTCGCTGTGCCACTTCACCGCGCGGGCCAGCGCCTGGCACTCCACGTCCCGGCCGACCGCCACGAGCTGCTCGGGGGTGAGCTCGTGCCCGACGCGCTCCACCTCCTGCTCGATGATCGGGCCCTCGTCCAGCTCGGCGGTGACGTAGTGCGCCGTGGCCCCGATCAGCTTCACACCGCGCGCGTGGGCCTGGTGGTAGGGCTTGGCGCCCTTGAAGCTCGGCAGGAAGGAGTGGTGGATGTTGATGATCCGGCCCGACAGCTCCTTGCACAGGTCGTCCGAGATCACCTGCATGTAGCGGGCCAGCACCACCAGCTCCACGCCCTCCTCGCGGACGATCTCCAGCAGCCGCGCCTCCGCCTGCGGCTTGGTCTCCCTGGTGACCGGGATGTGGTGGAAGGGGATGTTGTAGGAGGAGACCAGCTCCTCGAAGTCGGTGTGGTTGGAGACCACCGCCACGATCTCGATCGGCAGCGCGCCGATGCGCGTGCGGAACAGCAGGTCGTTCAGGCAGTGCCCGAACCTGCTGACCATGAGGACGACCCGCATCCGCTCGTCGGCGCGGTGGATCTGCCAGTCCATCTGGAAGGAGTCGCCCACCGCGGCGAAGCTCGCCCGCAGTTTCTCCACGGTCACCGGGGCCTCCGCGCTGAAGTGCACCCGCATGAAGAACAGCCCGGTGTCGTGGTCCCCGAACTGCCGGCTGTCCTCGATGTTGCAGCCGGTCATGAACAGGTAACTGGAGACGGCGTGCACGATGCCCTTTTTGTCCGGACACGACAGCGTCAGGACGTACTGCTCGGGCTTCTCGGGCACTGCGGTGGGCTGCGGCTGGCTCATGTGCACAAGCCTGGCATATCCCGGCCGGACGCCGTGGCCGGTCCCGCAGTGCGAGAACGCGGCCGCCTCGGGAGCCCGGCAGGGCCAGGCAGGGCTTGGGCGAGGCCCCGAGGCGGCGGGGCCGGACCGCGGCCGGGCCCCGGGATCGGGCGGTCCGGGGTCAGGCGGTCCGCAGCATGGCCGCCAGCACGTCCAGCGAGTGGGGCGGCCGGTCCGGGTCGTCGCCGTCGTTGGCGCAGAGCAGGACATGGGCGTCGCGCGCCGCGTGGACGGCCTCCGGCCAGCCCGGGTGCTCCAGATAGGCCGCCACCGGGGCGTCCGCCCCGACCTGGTGCATGATCCGCAGCACGCGCAGCACCGCGACGTCGACGAGCGCGGCCTCCTGGGCGTCGCGGAAGACCGTGCCGATGTACTTGTCCGCGGACCAGTTGTCCAGCCAGGTGTCCTCGACCAGGCGGTAGACGGCGTCCGTGACGTCGCCGTACCCGGGCAGGCCCGTCAGCCAGCACTCCCGCTGGAAGACGGGGTCGGAGAGCATGTGCAGCGCCGAGCGCACGTTGCTGCGCCAGCGCCACCAGGGCATGTCTTTGGGCGGCATGCCGTCCATGGTGCTCGAACGACCGCCGCGGCGGGAAGACCTCTCCTGCCCCCGCCGGTCCTGTCGCCCCTGCTCGCCTTCGCCCTGTTGTGCCTGCACGGTCGTCGATCGTACGTTCCGCGCCGGACGGATCCGCGCACCCCCCGCCTGTTCACCCCTCCGTCGCTCCGCGTTGGCTGTTCATCACTCGTCCGTTACAGCCGCGGCGGAATCGTTCGGAGTCATGACCGCATGGCGTAGCAAACGTTCCGCTAGGACCATGGCCGCTCTCGCCGCCACGACGGGGGTCTGCGCCTCACTGCTCACCGGCTGCGGCGTGCTGCCCGGTGACGCGAGGGCCGACGAGGGCACCGTGACCGTGATGACCTGGGCCCCGGAGGGGACCGGGGCAACCAATATGCCCGGCATGCCTGCTATGGCACAGGCATATGCGCGCTGGGTGAACGCCACCGGGGGAATCAACGGGCGCACCCTCCGTGTTCTCACCTGCAACGATCACAACAACTCGGTGGGCGCCGCCCGGTGCGCCCACCGTGCCCGCACCGAGGGGGCCGTCGCGGTCGTCGGCTCGTACAGCCAGCACGGCCGTACGTTCATGACGGCCCTGGAGTCGGCCGGCATCCCCTACCTCGGCGGCTACGGCGTGACGGACGAGGAGTTCACCAGCCCGCTGTCGTACCCGGTCAACGGGGGCCAGGCCACCCTGCTCGCCGGGAGCGGCCACCAGCTCGCCGGCCACTGCGAGCGGGTCTCGCTCGTGCGCCCCGACACCGTCTCGGGCGACCAGCTCCCCAGGCTGCTCAACGCCGGTCTGGCCACCGCCGGCGACCGGGGCCCGGCGGCCGACATCCGCGCCCCGGAGGACGCCTCCGCCTACACCGAGCACGCCAGGCGCGCCCTGGCCGGGGTGGGCCTGACGGAGGACGGGGCCGGGGTCCGGACGGCCGGCGGCACGGAGGGCGGACAGGGCGGCGGGCAGGACGGCGAAGCGGAGGGGGCATGCGTCACCGCCGTGCTCGGCGGCCGCACCGACACCTTCTTCGACTCCTTCCGGCGGCTGCGCGAGGACGGCCCCGGGGTGCGGATCGCCTCGGTGCTCGGCAGCGTGCAGCAGTCGCTCGTGGACCGGACGGGCGGCCCGGACAGCCAGTGGGAGGGCGCGTACGCCACCGGCTGGTACCCGGTCTCCTCCGATCCCCGCTGGGCGCGGATGAAGAGCGTCATCCGCGAGCACGCCTTCGGCGACAACCGGATCGACGCGGCCGACCCCGGCGTCCAGACCACCTGGATCGCCTACACCGTGCTGCGGGCGGCGATGGAGCACACCCGGGGGCCCGTCACCGCCAGGACCGTCCGGCGCGCCCTGGAGACCATGCCCCCGGTGGACACCGGGGATCTGACACCCCGGCTGAGCTGGCGCTACGAGGACATGCTGGCCGTGCGCGACCACCCGCGGCTGGTCAACGCGAAGGTGACCTTCCAGCAGGTCAGAGAGGGCACGATAGCCCCGGCCCGCGAGGGCTTCGTCGACGTGCGCGACACCCTGGAGACCGTGCCGGACGGCGGCTGAGGCGCACGCCCGGCACGGCTGCGGCCGGGGCGCTCCCGGCCGGGGCGGCGGCCGGGGGACGGTCCCCCGGAACGACACCACCGTCAGAGCTGGCTGAACTGCCTCTCGGGCAGGCCGTACCGACGGGCGGTCGGATTCCACAGTCCGGCCGCCTTCTTCTTGGCCGCCGTGGCGTCGCCGCTGGCCTTGTTGCCCTGGGCGGTCCGGTCGGTGACCCGGGCCTCCCCCTTCCGGCAGCCCTTCTTGCCCGCGACCTGGTCGGCCCACGCGGCGTAGTGGTCGTCCGCCGCGGCCGACGCCTTCCACGCCTCGGTGAGCGCGTCGGCAAGCTCCTGGTGCCTGGGCAGCCGGTCGATCTCGATCTCGCCCAGCCTGGTGACCAGGTCGTTGCGCTGCCGGGCGGCGTCGCGCAGATCGGTGGCGGCCTCGCCCAGCTTCTCGCACTTCTTGATGTTCTCGACCGACCGGATGACCGCGTTGCGGCTGTTGTTGCTGTCCGCCAGCAGCTTGTCCAGCTCCTTGGCCTGGGCCTCGGCCGGATCGGCCGAGGGGGACGGCGGCTGCTCGGGCTCGGGTTCGGGTTCGGCGGGGGCCGAGGACCGCGCCTGCGGCTGCTCCGCCGGCTTGTCCCCGCCGCTGAGCGCCGCGCCCGCGGCGAGCCCGGCGGTGATGAGCCCCGCGACGACGAGTCCGGCGACGGCGGCACGCGGCAGACCGCGCCGTCCGCCGCCCCCGCCGTATCCGCCGTGGCCGCCGTCGTGACCGTCGCGGCCACCGTGGCCGCCGCCGTACGACGGCTGGACGGCGCCGGGGTCGATGGGCGGGAGCTGCTGGGTGGCGTCGGCGGGCTGGGCCCCCGGTTGGGCCCCCGGCTGAGCTCCCGGCCGGGCACCGCTCCGGAACAGGCCGTCGAAGTCCGAGGGCGGGGTGGTGCGGTCGCCGGGGGCGCCGGGGCGTATCCCGTACGGGGCTCCGGCGGGCGGCGGGGGCACCTGGCGCGAGGCGGCGCGGGCGCTTTCGGGGGGCAGCGGCCTGCGCAGCACCGTGGTGCTCTCGACGTCGCGCTCCGGGGGCGGACCACCGGTGACCGGCCGCAGGACCCGGGTGGCGTCGTCCATGTCGCCCGCCCCGCCGCTCCGGGCATCCCGAGCGCCCTGAGCCGCCTGGGGGGCCTGAGGAGACTGGGGGCCCTGGGGAGTCCCGGGGGCCGGGCCGGACGGGGTCATCGGGGGCAGGAGCTGCGTCTCGTCGGCGGCTCCGGGCACGGTGCCGGGAGCCGGAGCCGGGGGCTGCGGCGGGGGGCCGGGCGGCTGGTACCGCGGCGACAGGTGCTGCGGCTGCTGTGGCTGCGGAGCCGGCTGGGCCGGGGGCGGTGGCGGCTGCTGCCCCTGCGGCCCGGACTGGGCGGCCGGTCCCCACGGCTGTCCCCAGGGCTGCCCCGCCGGCGGGCTCACCTGGGAGTCGCCGTGACCGGGAGCCCACCGGTCACCGTTCGACGGCAGGACAACACCCTCACGCGCCTCGTCGCCCTGTCGGCTGTGCGTCGTCACCGGGACTCCTCGTTCGCCTGACTACCAAAACACGACTGCGAATTCGTCGGCTCACGCTACCCGGTCGCTCGCGCGGGCGACCACGCCCCCGGGAGGGCTCCACATTCTCCCCACCACCGGCCGGGGCGAAACCTCTCCGTCCCCTCTTCCGTCCTTCCTCCTTCCTGCCTCCTCCGCGCCCGGCCCGCGCGCCCGGCCCGCCCCCGTTACGCCGCCGGTTCCAGACGCTGCGCGAACTCCCTGACCACGGGCTCTCGCCGGTGGGGCTCCAGCCGCGCCCGGAAGTCGTCCAGATACTCCGAACCCCGCCGCGAGCGCAGGCCCTTCAGCAGTTCCACCGCCTGCGCACCGGTGTGACAGGCGTGTTCCAGCTCACCCTGCTGGATCCGTGCGGCGGCGAGCAGCAGCAGATCGATCGCCCGCCGCCGCGCACGCCGCTCCGGATGGCCCACCAGGGCCTCCTCGGCGCGGCGCTGGGCGGGGGTGGGCTGGTTCAGGTCCCGGTGGCAGTGGGCGAGTTCGTCGGCCAGGTAGGCGGCGTCGAAGTGGCCGATCCACTCCGGGTCGTCGCCCGCGTCCGTCGCGGACTCCGCCCGGTCGAACGCCGCCAGCGCCCGCCCCGCGGCGAGCTGGCAGGTGCGGGCGTCGCCCATCAGCGCGTGGCCGCGCGCCTCCGCCGCGTGGAACATCGCCTGCGCCCGCGGGGTCACCCGGCCCCTCGTGCCCTCCTGGGCGGCTCTCGCGAGCTGGGCTATCTCCCGGGGGGTGCCCAGCGAGGCCGCGAGGTGGCTCATGCCCGCGGCGAGCACGTAGCCGCCGTAGGCACGGTCGTCCGCCGCCTGGGCCAGCCGCAGCGCCTGGATGTAGTACCGCTGGGCCAGGCCGGGCTGCCCGGTGTCCACGGCCATGTAGCCGGCGAGTTCGGTCAGCCGGGCGGCCGCGGCGAACAGCTCGCGCCCCACCGCCTCCGTGTAGGAACCCGTCAGCAGCCCGGAGACCACGCTGTTGAGGTAGTGGACGACCACCGGCCGCACATGGCCGCTGCCGTAGCGGTGGTCCAGCTCCGACAGAGCCGCGGTGGTGTCCCGTACGGCCGCGACGTCGGACGCCCCCACCCTCGGGCCGGTGCGGCGCTCCACCTCGGCGTCCGGGGCGGAGATGAGCCAGTCGCGGCTGGGCTCGACCAGCGCGGAGAACGCCCCCGACCGCGCGGTGAGCAGATCACGGCGCCCCGCGTCGCTGCGCCACAGCTCGCTCGCCTGTTCGACGGCTCCGGAGACGGTGGGCGCGAACCGCAGACCGATCCCGGCGGCCATGCTCCGGCTGCCCGCCATGCCGATCTCCTCGACCGTCACCGTCCGGCCGAGCTTGCGCCCCAGGGCCTCGGCGATGACCGCCGGCGCCCGGCCGCGCGGCTGCTGGCCGCGCAGCCAGCGGGCGACGGACGTCTTGTCGTAGCGCAGGTCGAGCCCCTGCTCCGCGCCGCACATGTTGACGCGGCGGGCCAGCCCGGCGTTGGAACAGCCGGCCTCCTGGATGAGCGCCTGCAGCCGTTCGTTCGGCTGCCGTGCGACCAGCGGCCTCGCGGCCATACGGTCCCCTCCCTCTGCGTGCTGCCTGTCCTGACCGCGCCGTCCGTGCGACCGCGCCGTCTGCTGTGACTGCTCTCGTGAACGCGCTGTCCGCTCCGAGTGCGCCGGGCACCCCGGGCTCAGGGCGCTCCGACCGCACCGCCGGGCGCATATGCCAAGATTTCCGGCGCCGCGCCGCACAGGGAACTACCCATCCAAGACCGTCCGTTCATGCACGCGCCCCCGCCCGTGCACCTGTGCGCCCCGTGTGCCGGAACGGTGCGCCGGACGAATCGATCCCCAAGCCGTAACCCTTCGTCACGGAAGAAGTTGTGATCATCGTGGAGGAGCCCATGAACATCACAACAGCGACAACTCCGGCGGCCCAGGCCACGGCCGGCACGGCGGGCCCGATGGTCGAGCACGCGGTGCGCTACACGAGGGAGCGGCTGTGGGACGTGTTCCCCGGCGCATGGCTCGAGACCGGGGGCGGCATACCGCGCTGCTCGTGCGGCACGGCGGACTGCGGGGCGCCCGGCGCGCACCCCACGCGCCCCGACTGGGCGGCGCAGGCCACCGGTGGCGCCACGGCCGTGCGCCGCATGTGGGCCGACCGGCCCCACGCGTCGGTGCTGCTGCCGACCGGGCGGGCCTTCGACGCGATCGAGGTGTCCGAGACCACGGGCTGCCTGGCCCTGGCCCGGATGGAACGCATGGGCCTGACGGCAGGTCCGGTCACCGGCACCCCGGACGGGCGGATGCTCTTCTTCGTCCAGCCCGGCGGCGCGGCCGAGGTGCCGAATCTGGTGCGGGGGCTGGGCTGGTCGCCCAGCGGCGTCGACCTGACCGCGCGGGGCGACGGCGACTGGGTGGCGGCCCCGCCGACCAGGGTGGGCACCCACGGCGCGGTGCTGTGGGTGAGGCGGCCCGGGGGCGCCGGCCACCGGCTGCCCGAGGCCGGGGAGATCGTCCCGCCGCTGGCGTACGCCTGCGGCCGCGACGCCGCCGCGGCACGCGCGCGCTGACCCGGCCCGGCCTGAGCGGCGGCCGCCGCTCAGGCCGGGAGGGCGCCCTGGAGGAAGGGTTCGACGGCCTGCCGCCACTGCTCCGGCTGGTCGTAGTGGACGAGGTGGCCCGCGTCGGCCACCTCGGCGTAGACGCCCTGGGGCAGCACCCGGACCATCTCCTGGGCCTCGGCGCGCCCGAGCTCGCCGTCGATGCCCCGGACCACCAGGGCCGGGCAGGGCACCAGGGCCAGCTCCTCCCAGTGCGCCTCGGACGCCCATGTCTGGCGGATCATCAGCATCTGACGGCGCGAGAACACCGGACGCCAGCCGTCCATCCGCTCGGCCATCACCTCGGCGAAGAACTCGCCGCGCGAGGGGTACGGGCGCTCCAGGAGCGGATCCTCCTCGCCGAACCACCTGCGGACGTCCGCGAGCGTGGCGAAGGGCACCGGCCAGGTCTCGAGCCACTGCTCCCAGTCGCGCTGGGAGCGCTTGCCCAGCGCCGAGGCCCGCATGTCGCAGATCACCACGGCGCGGACCAGGTCGGGACGCTCGGCGGCGAGCCGCCAGGCCGTCAGCGCGCCCATCCCGTGCCCGACGACCGCCACGGGCGCCAGGCCGAGCTGCTCGATGACGGCCTCGGCGTCGGCCACGTACGCGTCGCGGCCGAACGGGCCGTCGGTCGGCTTGTCGCTGCGGCCGTGCCCGCGCTGGTCCAGGCAGACGGCGCGGTAACGCCCGGAGAGCCAGCGGGCGGTGGAGGCCCAGTGCGAGCCGCGGCCCATCAGCCCGTGCAGCAGCAGCACGCTCGGCGTCTGGCCCTCGTCTCCCGGCGGCGTGCCCTTGGGCGGGTCGGCGAACTCCCAGGCCGCGAGCCGCAGACCGTCCGCTCCCCTGACGTTGATGCGTCGAACCATGCGTCCTGGCACCCCCATCCCTCCTGTCCGCGTCGTCCGTGTGCCTCGTCGCCTGCCGGCCTCACGCTATCGAACTTTTATTCGAACAAGCCCATCTGGCGTGCAACACCCCTCTTTTGAGTGACACTCAGCGAGTGTCGTCCGGCCGGGCCGAGGGGAGACAGCTACCGGGAGGCGGGCCGCTCGGGGACAGGGGCCCGCGGGGAGCGACCCCGGGAGCTCGGGGCTCAGGGTCGCACAAGGGGGCGGTGCGGCGGGGGGACACGGGGAGGCGGGGCCCCGGCGGCCGACGACGGCGCCGGGGCCCCGGTGCTGCGACAGCCCCATGGACGGCTCCCCTTCCGTCTTCCCCCGCACATCACCGAAAGCGTGCCACGACACCGCCCCCGCCCGCCCGCGTTCCTCGCAACCCCGGGCGGCCCGAGGACCGGTCGGCCGGGACGGCCGCCGGGGAGCCCGGCGACCGTCCCGGCCACACCCTCAGCGCCTGGCGACGAACACGTGCGTGGCGACCTCGGCGGTCAGCTCCGCCGCCTCGCCGCCGCTGCCGACCTGCACCCCGCCGCCGGCCCCGGGCGTCACGCTGACCACGGCGCCCGGCTGCACACCGGCCCGCCGCAGCGTGTACATCAGCTGGGCGTCCGTCTGGATCGGCTCGCCGATCCGGCGCACCACGACCGTCTTGCCGTCCGAGCCCGCGTCCAGGTCCGACAGGCTCACCATGTCGTCGCTCAGGAACGGCCCGGCCTCCGAGGGCTCGCCCAGCTCCTCCAGGCCCGGGATCGGGTTGCCGTAGGGGGACTCGGTGGGATGCCGCAGCAGCTCCAGCACGCGGCGCTCGACCGCCTCGCTCATCACGTGCTCCCAGCGGCACGCCTCCGCGTGCACCTGCTCCCACTCCAGGCCGATCACGTCGACCAGGAGGCACTCGGCCAGCCGGTGCTTGCGCATCACGCGCGTGGCCAGCCGCCGGCCCTCCTCGGTCAGCTCCAGATGCCGGTCGCCGGCCACCCGGACCAGCCCGTCGCGCTCCATGCGGGCGACCGTCTGGCTCACCGTCGGGCCGCTCTGGTCGAGCCGCTCGGCGATACGGGCACGCATGGGGACCACGCCCTCCTCCTCCAGCTCCAGGATGGTACGGAGATACATCTCCGTGGTGTCGATGAGTCCGGACATCGTGCCCCTCGTCAGCTCGTGCGGTGGCCCTGGTGACCAATTCTGACGCATGGAGCCGACAACCGTTCCCGATCCGCCCGGGAGCGCCGCACATCGTCCGCACGCCCTCCGGGAGCACCGCGTATTGACAGCACACTGGTCCAGACCTCACCGTGATCGCGGCGTCACGGGATGTTCCGGGGCGCCCGCCGGAGCGTTCACCGGGGCATGCGGCCGGGCGCGCGCCGGGCCGTACGGCGGCACACGACGGGAGGCCGGGACGATGACCGGTGCGATGGGCGGGGCGACGGACGAGGCGGCGGGCGAGGCGGTGGACAGGACGGTGAGCGGGGTCGCGGACGAAGCGGCGGGCGGGCCGGCCGAACGGTTCATCGACGCGGCCGTCGGCCTGCTGGAGCGGGTCCGCGAGGAGGAGACCGGCAGCATCTCGGCGGCCGGGACGCTGATCGCCGACACCTTCACCGGCGGCGGCCGGATCTTCGCCTTCGGCGCGGGCCACTCCTCCCTTCCGGCCCAGGACGTGGTCTACCGGGCGGGCGGACTCGCCGTGCTGAACCTCCTGCCCGTGCCCGGCGCGGTCGGCGTCGACGTCGTGCCCGCGACGCTGGGCAGCGCGCTGGAGCGGGTCGAGGGACTGGCCTCGGCCGTGCTGGAGACCTCTCCGGCGAGGGCCGGCGACGTACTGGTGGTGATCTCCCTGTCGGGCCGCAACGCGCTGCCGGTGGAGATGGCCTCCCGCGCCCGGGAGCTGGGGCTGAAGGTGATCGGCGTGACCTCGGTGGCGTACGCGTCGGCCACCTCGCCGCGCAACCCGTCGGGCACCTTCCTGAAGGACCACTGCGACATCGTCGTCGACAGCAAGATCGCGGTGGGCGACGCGGAGCTGACGGCCGAGGGCGTCGGCGCCCCCTTCGCCCCCGCCTCGACGGTGGTGACCGGCGCGATCATGCAGGCGGTCGTCGCCTCGGCCGTGGGCACGCTGGCCGCCCGCGGTGTCACCCCGCCCCTGCTGCGCTCGGGGAACGTGGACGGGGGCCACGAGTGGAACGCCCGGGTGATGGCCGAGCACGCCGACCGGATCTTCCACCTGCGCTGACGGCCCCGGCCCGCATCCCGGCCCCGCAGCCCCGCCCCGGATTCCGGGCGCGGGCTCGGTCCCGGGCTCAGTCCCGGGACAGGGCGCGGGCGAGGTCGACCGCGGCGGCGACGTGGTCCGCGACGCCCTCCGCGTAGATCGCGTCCGAGCGGTCGAAGGCGCGCCGGCCCGGCCCCCGCAGGAAGGTGAGCACGCCCAGGGTGCGGCCGCGGCTGCGCAGGACCGCGCACAGGCCGTGCACCGTGCCCTCCGGCCATCTGCGGGCCCTCGCCCACCCCCGCACCGCCGATCCGCCCACGCTGGTGCGCACCGGGCCGCAGCGCTCGTACGCCTGGAGCGCCGGGTGGTCGCTCGGGTAGGGGACCGGGACGCCCGTGGTCGACGTGCCCGGGGCCGGGGCCTCGGCGGTGCGCACCAGCCGGGCCGGGGAGCCGGGCGCCGCCAGGTCCAGCAGCGCGTGGTCGGCGAAGCCCGCCAGCGCGAAGTCCAGGTGGACGGCCACCGCCTCCATCGGGTCCTCGCACTCGGCCGCGGCCCGCGCCGCCCGGTGGGCCTGGTTGCCCCGGAAGCGGAACCGCGCCGCCTCCTGCTCGACCCGCCTGGTGTCCGTGACGTCCATGAAGAACCAGGCCACGCCCAGCGGCACCGGCGCCTCCTCCGCCATCGGCGAGACCAGCCGCAGGAAGCCGCTGCGCCAGCAGCGCCGCGCGTCCCCGGCCGGCCCGTCCTCCCGCTCCGCCTCCTGCTCGCCGGCCCCGGCGCGCAGCGTCACCCACAGTTCCGCCGGAGCGGGCGGCGGGCCCTCCGCCAGTACGTGCTGCAGGGCGCTCTCCAGCTCCTCCACGCCCTCCCCCACCAGCTCGCCCAGCGGCCGCCCCAGCATGGCGGCGCGGCCGACGCGCAGCGCGCGGGCGGCGTGGAGGTTGGCGACGGCCGGGCGCAGGTCGGCGTCCACCAGGACCACCCCCCACGAGGCGCCCTCGAACAGGGCCTCGCTCAGGGCGATCGACCGCTCCAGATCGATCTGCGTGCGCACCTCGCCGAACGCGCAGTACACGCCGGTCGGCCGGCCGTCCGCGTCGCGCACCCCCGAGCACTGCACCCGCACCAGCACCCGTCCGCCGTCCTTGCGCACCAGCGCGAACTCGTGGACCCTGCGCCCCGGCGCGGCCATCGCGGCCATCAGCCGCTCCTGGACGTCCCCGGCGTCGGCGGTGCGGACCGCCCAGCCCGCCAGCCCCCGGCGGCCGACGGCCTCCTGCCTGGTCCAGCCCAGGATGCGCTCGGCCTCGCGGTTCCAGTGGGTGACGACGCCGTCGGCGTCGAAGGCGCACAGGGCGGCGTCCATGCCGTCCAGGAGAGCGGCGAGCAGCAGCTCGTCCTCGGAGCCGGCGACTCGCGGCGGGGCGGTTCCTCCCGCGGAACCGCCTCGGGAGGAACCTCCGTCACCGGCACCGTGTTCGAAGTGGGTCTCGGACTGAGCCGTCACCTGACACCCCCGGCTGGACGCTGCGCGCAACTGCACTCCCGATCATTGAACTCGAACGTGACGCAGCGCACATGTGATTCACGCAAATCGTTGTGCCCTCGAAATTCGCTTGTCCGTGCCCATGTCGCCGCCTACCGTTCTCAGTACACGAGAAGGGAGGTGGTTCGGCAGATGAGTTGCAACCGGACGCGTGAGGTGGCTGCGGCCTAGGAGGCCGACGTCACAGCGTGATGCCGGCACCGCCGGCCAATCCCGAGCAGTCACCCGACCCGCGGGCTGTCGGTACGTCCGACCGACCCCCCTCGCGCCGTACGGCGCGACCGGGGCCAGGCCCGCGGGTCGTCTGCGTCCGCGGGGGCCTCGGCGCCTTCGCGGCCTCCCTCAGGGGCTGAGGCGTTCGACCGTCCAGGCCGCCGCCCCACCAGAACCGCCCGGCCCGCCGGAACCGCCCGGACCGGCCGTGTCGCCCGGGCCTCCCGGAGCATCCGAGTCTCGGCGGACGTAGCGCAGGCGGTCGTGGAGGCGGTTCTCGCGGCCCTGCCAGAACTCCACCGTCCGCGCCACCACCCGGTAGCCGCCCCAGTGCGGCGGGACCGGGACCCGCTCCGTCTCCGGGTAGCGCTCCGCGAGCTGCGCGTACGCGCGGTCCAGCTCCTCCCGGGAGGCCACCTTCGAGGACTGCTCGCTGGCCCACGCCCCGAGCTGCGAGCCGTGCGGGCGGGTGCGGAAGTAGGCGGCCGTCTCGTCGCGGCCGGTGCGCTCCGCCCGGCCGGCGACGATCACCTGGCGGGCCACGGCGTGCCAAGGGAAGAGCAGCGAGACGTACGGGTTGGCGTCGATCTCGCGGCCCTTGCGCGAGACGTAGTTGGTGTAGAAGACGAAGCCGCGCTCGTCGAACTGCTTGAGCAGCACCGTGCGCGAGCTGGGCCGCCCCCGCTCGTCGGCCGTCGAGACGACCATCGCGTTCGGTTCGTGGAGTCCGGCGGTCACCGCCTCCTCGAACCAGCGCAGGAACTGCCCGTACGGGTCGGCGGCGAGATCCTCCTCCCGGAGTCCCTCCGCGCGGTAGTGGGCCCGCATGGCGGCGGGGTCCAGGTGCGGACGGTGGGCGAGGGCTTCGCGGGCTGCGTCGTCGGCTTGGGGCACGCGTTCATCTTGCAACACGTCCCTCGCGCGGCATCGGGCGGTGGCGGGCGAGTTTGCCCGTCCGTGGGAGCGTGTACACCTGGAGACGGGGAAACGGGGAGTGTGCCGCATCTCACTCTTCCCCGCACCTGCCGGACCGGACAGAATCGCTGGCTGGACCACTGTGGCCTTCGCACAGCGCGGGCTATCGTGTCCGACCAGTCACTGCCCGGTCACCACCGGCAGCCCAACAGCAGCAGGGCAGGACCGGGTGCCGGCCCGGACCGCCGGCCCCACGCGGCGGCGGAACCGCGCAGGCACACCCTCAGAGAGCCGACCGGCCCACTGGGGTGCCCGCCGTCCTCCTACCGAACCACATACGAGGAGCCGCCAGATGTCCGACTTCGTACCCGGACTCGAGGGAGTCGTCGCGTTCGAGACGGAGATCGCCGAGCCCGACAAGGAGGGCGGCGCCCTCCGCTACCGGGGTGTGGACATCGAGGACCTGGTGGGCCACGTCTCCTTCGAGAACGTGTGGGGCCTGCTGGTGGACGGCGGCTTCACCCCCGGCCTGCCCCCGGCCGAGCCCTTCCCCATCCCGGTCCACTCGGGTGACATCCGGGTGGACGTGCAGTCCGCGCTGGCGATGCTCGCGCCCGTGTGGGGCCTGCGCCCGCTCCTGGACATCGATGAGCGCCAAGCCCGCGACGACCTGGCGCGGGCCGCGGTGATGGCGCTGTCGTACGTCGCCCAGTCGGCGCGCGGCCAGGGGCTGCCGATGGTGCCGCAGCGGGAGATCGACAAGGCCGAGACCGTCGTGGAGCGCTTCATGCGCCGCTGGCGGGGCGAGCCCGACCCCAAGCACGTCGCGGCCGTGGACGCCTACTGGACGTCGGCCGCCGAGCACGGCATGAACGCCTCCACCTTCACCGCCCGCGTCATCGCCTCCACCGGCGCGGACGTGGCGGCGGCGCTGTCGGGTGCGGTGGGCGCGATGTCCGGCCCGCTGCACGGCGGCGCGCCCTCGCGCGTGCTGGGCATGATCGAGGAGATCGAGCGGACCGGTGACGCCCGGGCGTACGTGAAGGGCGCCCTGGACCGCGGCGAGCGCCTGATGGGCTTCGGCCACCGCGTCTACCGCGCCGAGGACCCGCGCGCCCGGGTGCTGCGCCGTACCGCCAGGGAGCTGGGCGCGCCGCGCTTCGAGGTCGCCGAGGCCCTGGAGAAGGCGGCGCTGGAGGAGCTGCACAACCGGCGTCCGGACCGGGTGCTGGCCACCAACGTGGAGTTCTGGGCGGCGATCGTGCTGGACTTCGCCGAGGTCCCGGCGCACATGTTCACCTCGATGTTCAGCTGCGCCCGCACCGCCGGCTGGTCGGCGCACATCCTGGAGCAGAAGCGCACCGGCCGCCTGGTGCGCCCCTCCGCGCGCTACGTGGGCCCGGGCCCGCGCAGTGTGCGGGAGATCGAGGGCTACGCCGAGATCGCCCGCTGAGGCCCCCGTCCGTACGGACACCGCTCCGGCCCCGGCACGACAGGATGTCGCGCCGGGGCCGGAGCGCGCCGCCCCGCTCGCCGTGAGGGTGCCGGACGCCGCGCGGGCCGCGTGTGCCCCGCGTCCCGGCGGTCAGGTGACCGGAGCGGCAGCGGCGCGCATGCCGAGGAAGTTCGCCCGGTAGGCGTCGTGGGCCGCGGCGCCCTCCAGTCGCAGCATGGCCTCGTCGTTCTCGCGCAGGGAGGAGTGGTCCAGGTTGTGCGAGCCGGTGAAGGTCCACTTGGTGTCGGGATGCCCGGCGTAGTTGCCCTCGATCGTGAGGTACTTGGAGTGCACCAGGTACCCGTCGGAGGTATTGAGGCGGTAGAGCTTGAGCCTGGGGTGCCCCCGCATGATCCCGGTGTCGTTGCTGTCGGCGTAGACCACCTCCACCCAGCAGTCCTGGTCCGCCAGCGCCCGGAGTTTGCGTGCCACCGCGTCCCGGTGCAGGGCGAAGGCGCTGACGCGGACCACCGTCTTGTGGGACGCCGAGCCCACCGAGGTGTTGCCCGTGCAGGTCACGTTGTCCAGCACGTCGACCACCACGTCGCCGGCGGCCTGCGGGAAGAAGTAGTACTTCTCCGTTCCCACCTTGCCCTGCCGGAAGTAGTCGCCGTCCTTGCGCATGGCTGCCAGGTCGTTGAAGTACGACACGTAGGCCGAGTAGAGGCCGGTGTTGCCGACGACCGTGTAGGCGTTGTTCCAGTACTTCTCCACGTTGAGGGAGGTCTGGTTGGCGGATGTCTGGATCACCACGTCCTCCGCCTCACCCGCGCCGCCGATCCGGGAGAAGGTGAAGAACTTGTTGTGGTTGATCGGGTTCACGTCCGCGGGGGCGTCGGCGATACAGGCACGCCCCTCGGTGCACACCCGCACCCACGAGCCGCCCGAGGTGTCGCCGCCGAGCGCGGTCCGCACGCTCCGGGCGGCGGGCCGGTCCGCGTACTTGGAGTCCAGTACGACCCTGACCTGTATCCCCCGGTTGTGCGCCGCGATCAGCGCGTCCGCGTAGTCCTGGTCGTTCAGCGCGTACAGGGCGGCACGGATGGTCCGTCCACTCTGTGTGGCGTTGATCGCGCCGATGATGTGGTCCTTGACCGCGTTCTTCCGGGCCGTGGTGCCCCGGGGATCGTTGAAGACCGCTCCGGTGGTGACGGAGGCGGCGGCCTCCCCGGCCGCGGACGCGGTGCCCGCCGGCGCCAGCAGGGTGCCGAGCAGCAGGGCCGCCGTGACGATGCGTCTGATCATGGGGTCGTCCTTCCTGGTCCGTGGTCCGGCCGCGGGCCGGTCAGAAGTCCCTCATCACGTTCTGGATCCAGGTGAGGCTGGTGGGCGTGCTCGCGAAGACGAAGTTGGAGTCGTCGGGGCAGTACTGGGTGCCCCCGGAGACGACTCCCACCTGGTAGCGCTTCCCGTCCACGAGTTTGAACAGCGGTCCGCCCGAGTCCCCGTTGCAGGTACGTCCGTTGAGTCCCGATGTGCGAATGGCCCTGCCGCCGCGGACGTCCGTGGAGTCGATGCTCTCGACCCGCATGGTGGCGCGCTTCAGCACGGTGCTGGGAGCACAGGTGGCGCAGGTCCGGCCCCAGCCGAACACGTAGGTGGTGGCACCGACTACGGGGTTGGCGGTGGCGAGGCGGACCGGCTCGGCGTTCGCGGAGCGGTTGAGCTTCAGCATCGCGATGTCGTGGTTGATCCTGACCTTGGAGTCGGAGATCGCCACGACGCCTCCGCCGCTGGTGCGGTTCAGGCTCTTGACCCGGACCGTGAGCTGGGAGTCGGGAATCCTGGTGCCGCTCCTGTCGTACAGGCAGTGTCTGGCGGTCAGCACCCACCGGTTGTCGACGATCGAGCCGGAACACTGGAAGTTCCCGTTGCGGTGGAGGGCCGCCATGCCCCTGGAGGAGTCGGCGTTCTCCCCTCCGATGATGCCCTCGGGGCCGCCCTTGCCGACCACTCCGGCCTTGGCCGCCGACACGCCGGGGGCCGGAGCGGAGTCCGCGGCGGCCGGACCGGCAAACCCCAGAGCCAAAGATATGACGGAGACGAGAGAAACGAGGAATCTTCCCGCTGCCTTTGAACGCAACTGTTCTCCTTCGTGGAAAAAACAAGTCCCCGGGACAGTATCTTCGAACACAAATCCCAGCAATCGGTTTTCCGCCATGGCGAACGAGATGGTGGCGAGTCCGCAGAATGGCGAAAAAACCGCCAAGGGTCGGCATACGGAACTTTCCGCAGACTCGCGAGCAGGGACTTCATCCCATTTGAAGGGAGACCGACAAGCCGGCGGGCTCTCCAGAGCTTTCATCGGCGGGCTTTCCGGAACACCTGCTTCCGAAAACCGGAACCGACGGGCATCCGATTCCCGGAAGCGGCCCGCCGGGCCGACGACCCCGGAACGCACCGCCGCCGACTCCGCCCGTTCCGTTCCGTTCCGTTCGGAGCGGTTTTCCGGGAAACGGTGTACGGCTGTCGCCACATGAAGCGGACGGCCTCACCCCGCCGGGAGGGGCGGGGTGAGGCCGTCGGGCGCCGGGCCGGCCGGACTCAGTCGCGCACGGGGATCTCGGCGTACGAGGGGTCGCCCGCGGGCGAGGAGAAGGCGAGCTTCGCCCCGAACGGGTTGTGCTCGGCGTAGAGCGGGTCGACGGTGTCGATCACCAGGGCGAGCCGGTGCCCGGCCGGGACGTCGTAGGCGGTCGAGAACAGCTCCAGGTCCACGCCGAACGCCTCGCCCGGCGTCCTGCCGTGGAAGCTGAACGGCGCGTGAGTGACCAGCCTGCCCACGCCCAGCGGTCCCACGTCGTAGAGGTGGGCGACGAAGGTGCCGCTGGACTTGTTGGAGGTCACCGTCGTGTGCAGCTTCACCGTGCCCCGGACCTGCCGGGCGGTGGCGTACCGCTCGGACTTCCAGACCGCGGAGTACCAGTCGGGCAGCAGCGGGATCGAGACCGTCGGCGGGAGGCCGGTGAGCTGGTCGAAGATGCTGGAGAGGAAGACCGTGCCGCCGTTCGCGCCGGAGTCCACGTTCGCCAGGACGCGCTCGGTGTCGTTCAGCACGATCCGCTCGGCGCCCGAGGGCACGGACTTCCAGTCGGGGTAGCCCTCCTGGTCGCCCTGGCGGTCGGTGAGCTGGACGGGCCGCTCGCGGTCGACGCCGTTGTCCTCGCCCTTGAGGTGGTGGTCGAGCCAGCGCTCGGCGCTGTTCCACACGTCGTTGGGCAGGCCCAGCAGGCCGGGCATCTCGGGGGTGGCGTGGTCGCCGTGCCGGAACTCCAGGCGCTTGGGGCCGGTCAGCTTCTCGTAGAAGTCGGCGTACTGGTTGGGCGGGAAGATCGAGTCGCCCCAGGCGTTGCCCAGCATGATCGCGGGACCGTTGGCGTTGATCCGGTCGATGTGGGTGGCGGCGGAGCGCTTCTTCCCCCAGGCGATCATGTCGCCCTCCTTCTCCAGGTCGGAGGCGAGGAAGCCGGAGATGATCTCCTTGAACTCGTCGCTGGGGCGGCCGGTTAGGTAGCCGGCGCCGGTGAGGAAGGTGGCCGCCTGGGTGTGCTGGGTGCGGCCGCTGTAGATGGAGCCGACCAGATCGGCCCAGCCGCTCATGGCGACCACGGCCCTGATCCGGTCGTCGTGGGCGGAGGCCAGCAGGCTGATGCCCGCGCCGTAGGAGATGCCGGCCATGCCGATCCGCTCGGGGTCGGCGGGGGTGTTGGCCAGCGCCCAGTCGATGGCCTTCGAGGCGTCGGCGACGTCGGGCGGGCCTGCGACCTCGATCTCGCCGCCGGACTGCCAGAAGCCGCGCGAGTTGTAGCTGAGCACCACGTAGCCGGAGTCGGCGAGCTTCTTCGCCTGGGCGAGGTACTCGACCTGCGGCATGGACCAGCTGGTGGGGAGCACGACGAGCGGGTAGCGGCGCTCACCGTCCGCGTCGCCGGGCACGACGACGTTGGCGGCCAGCGGCGTACCGCCGTCGCCGGGTATCTCGACGAAGCGGACGGTGGACGAGGCGGTCGTGCCGTGGGCGGCGGTGACCGGGCCGGCGACGGTCCCGGCCAGCACCGCGGCCGAGACGGCGGCGACGGCGGTGGACGTGCGCAGACGCCTGCGAGGGTGTCCCATGGGCCCTCTTCCTGAGTCGTGCCGCCGGCGTGGGGGCCGGCGGGCGTGTGGGGAAGGTGACCTGAGACTAGACGCGGGGCTTACCGGTGGTAACCCGTCAGTAAGTTACGCATCCGTAACTTTCCCTGCCCCCGTCGCGCCTCTCGTCGCACCATCGGGCGAACGTCGACCGGTTCCGTCCGCCGTACGGGCGCCGCCGCCATAGATTGCCCGGATGCTCACCGCGTACATCGACGAGTCCATGCGCCGCCGCCGAGGAGAGGCCTCCTGCGTCTACGTGCTGGCCGCGGTTCTGGTGCCGGACGACGCGGAGAGCACCGTGAGAGCGACGATGGAAGGGCTGCGCCACGGCCGTTCCCGTGTGGTCCACTGGCGCAAGGAACGCCCCGAACGCAGGACGCTGATCGCCTCCGCGATCGCCGGACTGCCGGTCACCGGGCTGGTCGCCGTGTGCTTGCACGATGCCGAGGTCCGAAGCGAACGGGCCCGGCGACGTTGTCTGCTCCGGCTTCTCGACGGACTGGCACGCCGGGACGTGGAACGCGTGATCTTCGAAACCCGGCACGAACAGGATGCCGCCGACCGTGCGGTGATCACCAGCCTGCGCAAGGCGAAAGTCGTCACCGATGCCATGTCACTGACGTGGGAGGACCCCGGTGCGTGGTTCGCGGGCCTGTGGGTCGCCGACTGCGTCGCCGGAGCGGTGTCCTGGTGGCTGGACGGCCACGGCGCGCACTGGTCACTGCTCGAGGAGCAGGTGACGCTGGTCGACGTGGAAGCGGACTGATCCGGCCCCACAGCGCAAACGCCGGGCTCCCGACCTCCATCGGGTGGTCCCGGCGTCACTTCCAGGCCCCAGGGGACCTGGCAGATCCAGTATGCGCCCGCCCTGCGGCAGCGTCCAGCGGCAGCGGACACCGTCACCCTCAGGTGTGGTGTTCACTGCCGCCGGACGCCGTCGACCGGTTCCGTCCGCCGTACGGGCGCCGCCGGGCAGAGGCCCCGCCGCCTCACCGCCCCGGCCGCTCCTGCGGCCGCTTCCCCTACGGCGGTCAGTCCAGCGCCTCGGCCAGCACCTCCGCCAGGTGGCGGGCGCGGTACCCGCCGAGCTGGGCGAGCTGGGTGCGGCAGGAGTAGCCGTCGGCCAGCAGCTCCGTGCCCGGCTCGGCGCCGCGCACCGCCGGCAGCAGCTTCTCCTCCGCGCAGGCGGCCGATACCTCGAAGTGCCCTTTCTCGAAGCCGAAGTTGCCCGCCAGTCCGCAGCAGCCGTCGCTGAGCCCGCCGGTCAGCCCGGCCCTCTCCCGCAACCGCCGCTCCGCCGCGTCGCCCAGCACGGCGTGCTGGTGGCAGTGGGTCTGGCCGGCCACCGGGCGGCCGATCCGCGGCGGGGTCCAGTCGGGGGCGTACTCCTCCAGGGCCTGCGCGAAGGTGCGCACGAGGGCGGCCAGCCGCTCGGCGCGCGGGTCGTCCGGCAGCAGCTCGGGGGCGTCGGTGCGCAGCGCCGCCGCGCACGGCGGCTCCAGCACGACCACCGGGACCCCCGCCTCCAGTACGGGCTCCAGCCGGTCCAGGGTGCGGCGCAGCACACGGCGGGCGCCGTCGAGCTGTCCGGTGGAGATCCAGGTCAGACCGCAGCAGACCCGGTCCGCGCCCGGCGGCGGGACCACCTCCAGCCCGGCCGCCTCCAGCACCCGTACGGCGGCGGTGCCCGCCTCGGGGGAGAGGTGGTTGGTGAAGGTGTCCGGCCACAGCACGACCCGTCGGCCACCGGGCCCGGGACGCGCCGGGCGCTTCCGGCTGTACGCGCGCCACCGGCGCGTGAAGGGGGCGCGCGGCAGCGGCGGGATCTCCCGCTCCGGGGCAATCCCGCCCAGCCGTTTGGCCAGGGCCGCGAGCGGGGTGCGCGCCAGGGCGTTCAGCAGCGGCGCGGTGCGGGTGGCGGCCACCGCCCGCAGCCACAGCGGCAGCCGTCCCATCGAGTAGTGGGCCATCGGACGGCGGCGGCCCGCGTAGTGGTGGTGCAGGAACTCCGCCTTGTAGGTCGCCATGTCCACCCCCACCGGGCAGTCCCTGCGGCAGCCCTTGCACGACAGGCACAGATCCAGCGCCTCGCGGACCTCCTCGGAGCGCCAGCCGTCGGTGACCACCTCGCCCGCGAGCATCTCGTGCAGCAGCCGTGCCCGGCCGCGCGTGGAGTGCCTCTCCTCCCCCGTCGCCCGGTAGGAGGGGCACATCACACCCGGACTCCCGGCCGGATTGCGGCACTTGGCCACCCCCACGCAGCGCCGTACCGCCGCGGAGAAGTCGCCGCCGTCCTCCGGGTAGCCGTAGACGACGGGCAGCGGTTCGCGCGGCAGCGGCGCGAACCGCAGGTTCTCGTCCAGGCGGTGGGGACGCACCAGCATGCCGGGGTTGAGGCCGCCGTCCGGGTCCCACAGGTCCTTGAACCGGCCGAACAGCTCCACCGTCTCCCGCCCGTACATGCGCGGCAGCAGCTCGGCGCGCGCCTGCCCGTCGCCGTGCTCGCCCGACAGCGAGCCGCCGTGCGCGACCACCAGATCGGCCAGGTCGCCGGAGAAGCGGCGGAAGCGGGCGATGCCCTCCTCCGCGATCAGGTCGAAGTCGATGCGCACATGGATGCAGCCGTCGCCGAAGTGCCCGTACGGCAGCCCGCGCAGCCCGTGTTCGGACAGCAGCGCGCGGAAGTCCCGCAGATACGCGCCCAGCCGGGCGGGCGGGACCGCGCAGTCCTCCCAGCCGGGCCACGCCTCGCTGCCGTCGGGCATGCGGGTGGCGGTGCCGGAGGCGTCCTCGCGCACCCGCCACAGGGCGCGCTGCCCGGCCGGGTCGGTGACCAGCGCGTGGTCGGCCGCATCCTCCGCGGCCGCCCGGCACAGCCGCTCGGCCGCCGCCCGCGCCCCGTCCGCGTCCGCGCCGCCGACCTCGACGAACAGCCACGCACCGCCCCGGGGCAGCATCGCCCGCTCGGCCTCGGGGACCAGATCGCTCGCCATGCCCTCCACCGTCAGCGGGCGGTGCGGGAGGAGGGTGACGGCCGCCTCGGCCGCCGCGCTCTCGTCCGCGTATCCCAGCACCGCCAGCACCCGTGCGCCGGGCCGCTCCACCAGCCCCACCGTGGCGGACGTGACCACCCCGAGGGTGCCCTCGCTGCCGGTGAACGCCCGCGCCCAGTCCTCGCCCCGCTCGGGCAGCAGCGCGTCCAGGGCGTAGCCGGAGATACGGCGCGGCAGTTCGGGGAAGCCGGTGCGCAGCCGGGCGAGTTCCCCGCCCACCAGCGCCCGTGCCCCGGCGCGCAGCCGCTCGGGCACACCGTCCCCGCCGGGCGCGAGCCGGGCCCGCTCGCCGCCGTAGGTGAGCACCTCCAGCTCCCGGACGTTGTCGGCGGTCGTCCCCCAGGCCACCGAGTGGGAGCCGCAGGAGTTGTTGCCGATCATCCCGCCGAGCGTGCAGCGGCTGTGGGTGGAGGGGTCGGGGCCGAAGGTCAGCCCGTGGGCGCCGGCCGCGCGGCACAACTCGTCCAGGACCACGCCCGGCTGGACGACGGCGGTACGCGCCCCGGGGTCGAGCGAGAGGACGGCGTCCATGTGGCGGGTGAAGTCCAGCACCACCCCCGTGCCCGTCGCCTGCCCGGCGATGGACGTGCCCCCGCCGCGCGGCACCACCGGCACCCCCGTCTCCCGGCACACCTCCAGCGCCGCCGCCACGTCGCCGGCGTCGCGCGGCGCGACCACCGCCAGCGGCACCCGCCGGTAGTTGGACGCGTCCATCGTCACCAGCGCGCGGGAGCCCGCGTCACCGGCGACCTCCCCCCGTACGGCCGCCCGCAGCGCCCGCACCACCTCCCGCGCCCGCTCGCGCTCCTCCGCCCGTGCCGTACGCTCCGGCGCCGTGCGCGCCTGCTCCCGTGCCGCCCTCGCCTCGTCGTCACCCATGGCACCAGCGTGCATCCCGGCCGGCCCCTTCCGCACCGGTCGCTCCACGGTGTGTCCCGCCGCCTGCCCCACGGCGCGTCCCATCAGCGCGTCCACGGCGCGTCTCGCGGGATGGACGCCTCACGGAGGACAGGGCGGCCACGCACTACCCTTCGGTACGTGGCCGATCTCCAGATTCCCGCAGACATCAAGCCCGCCGACGGACGATTCGGTTCGGGCCCGTCCAAGGTGCGGACGGAGGCGCTGAGCGCCCTGGCCGCCACCGGTACGTCCCTGCTGGGCACCTCACACCGCCAGGCTCCGGTCAAGAACCTCGTCGGCAGGGTGCGCGAGGGAGTGAAGGAGCTCTTCGGTCTTCCGGAGGGCTACGAGGTCGTCCTGGGCAACGGCGGCTCCACCGCCTTCTGGGACATCGCGACCCACGGCCTGATCGAGTCGAAGTCCCAGCACCTGTCCTTCGGCGAGTTCTCCTCGAAGTTCGCCAAGGCCGCGAAGCTCGCCCCCTGGCTGGCCGAGCCGTCCGTGATCTCCTCCGAGCCCGGCACCCACCCGCTGCCGAGCGCCGAGGCGGGCGTGGACGTGTACGCCTACACCCACAACGAGACCTCCACCGGTGTCGCCATGCCGATCAGGCGGGTCGAGGGCGCGGACGAGGGCGCCCTGGTCCTGGTGGACGCCACCTCCGGCGCGGGCGGCCTGCCGGTCGACATCTCCGAGACGGACGTCTACTACTTCGCCCCGCAGAAGTCCTTCGCCGCGGACGGCGGCCTGTGGCTGGGCGTGTTCTCCCCGGCCGCGCTGGAGCGGGCCGAGCGGATCGCCGCGAGCGACCGGCACATCCCGGCCTTCTTCGACCTGCCGACCGCGATCGACAACTCCCGCAAGAACCAGACGTACAACACCCCGGCCGTCGCCACCCTCTTCCTGCTGGCCGACCAGCTGGAGTGGATCAACGGCCAGGGCGGTCTGGACTGGGCCGTCTCCCGTACCGCCGACTCCTCCTCGCGGCTGTACGGCTGGGCGGAGAAGTCCGAGATCGCCACGCCCTTCGTGGCCGACCCCGCCCAGCGCTCCCAGGTCGTCGGCACGATCGACTTCGCCGAGGGCGTGGACGCCTCCGCGATCGCCAAGGTGCTGCGCGCGGGCGGCATCGTGGACACCGAGCCGTACCGCAAGCTGGGCCGCAACCAGCTGCGGGTGGCGATGTTCCCGGCCGTCGAGCCGGCGGACGTCGAGGCGCTGACGGCCTGCGTGGACTACGTCGCCGAGCGCCTCTGAGCCACACGGCGGTAGGTGACTCCCGGCCGCCGGCCGCCGGGACCGCGATGCGGTCCCGGCGGCCGGCGGCGCCGTCTTTCCCGCCGTCCCCGCCTCTCGCGGAGGCGCGGCTCAGCGGAGCGCGTCCCGTGCGGCGACGCGCTCCAGGTTCTCGCGGAACGCCCGCTGCGCGTCCGGGGTGATGGTGCGCAACGCGACCATCGCGGTGAGGACTACGTCGCACAATTCCTTCTGCACGTCGTCCCACGTGTGGCTGTGCCCCTTGCGGGGGTTGGAGCCCATCGCGCCGTGGACGGCCTCGGCGACCTCCCCGGCCTCCTCGCCGATCTTGAGGATGCGCAGCAGCCGGGCCGTCTCCGGTGATGCGGTGCCGTGTTCGTCCAGCCGCTTCACCAGCCGGTCGATCGTCTCCCAGGTCTCGTCGTCCATGCGCGCCGTTCTACCGGATGCCGCCGTCGGTGCCGGAGACGGGCGGCAGATCCCAGCCGGGACCCCGCGGGTCGCCCAGCCACACCCACTGGCGGCCGGAGGTGACGGTGATGCCGAAGGAGTCGCGGGCGGGGGCCGTGTCCGGGAACCACCGGTGCAGTTCCTCCACGGCCTCCCACAGGCGGCGGGGCCCGGCCTGGCGGACAGTGCCGTCGGCGCCGACACGGGCGATCGACCCGTCGGGCGTCCACAGGCCCACGCTCTCCACCGTGCCGTCGTCCTCGCGGTTCCAGGCGCAGAAGCGGTAACCGGGCATGGTCAGGGACAGCGGGAACTCCAGCCGGCGGAGTGCGTCGACCGGAGTGGTGGTACGGGAGGGGCGGGGCTCGGTGTGCTCCAGGCCGGCGAAGTCCGGGGCGACGGCACCCGTGCGGCGGGGCATGAAGTAGGCCCCGCCAGGAAGGAAGGCACCCTCGGCGGCGTCGCCGTGGACGGTCAGGCGGGCGACGCCCCAGCCGATGGGGACCACGATCACTGTTCCCTCTCGGGCCTGCTCGACCCACGGCCACGGCACGGACGGCAGACCGCAGGTGGCGATGATCCGGTCGTACGGGGCCCGGTCGGGAAAGCCCCGCGCGCCGTCGCCGACGTGCACGGCCGGGTGGTGTCCGGCCTCGCCGAGGCGCTGGGCGGCGGCCCCGGTCAGGTCGGGGTCCACGTCCATGGTGGTCACCCGGCTGTCGCCGAGCCGGTGGGAGAGGAGGGCGGCGTTGTAGCCGGTGCCGGTGCCGACTTCCAGCACCCTGTGCCCGTCGGCCACTTCCAGGGCCTGGAGCATCTCCAGCATCAGGCTCGGCTGGCTGGACGACGATGTGGGTGTGCCGTCGGCGATTTGGGTGGTCAGTGCGCGGTCGGAGTAGACGGCCTCCCAGTACCGCGGGTTCTCGGGGGTGATGGTCACCCACCGGCCGTCCTCCGCCTGCTCGTGGAAGGAGGGCACGAACACGTGCCGGGGCACCGTCTCGAATGCGGCCCGCCACGGGTCGCCGGGGGCGGTGAGCCGGTGTGCCAGGGCGGTGCGGAGATCTCGCGCGGGGTCGGCGGGGGCGGTCATGCGGCGGCTCCTTGCAGAAGGTCGGCGTGGGCCTCGGCGATCGGTAACTTGGTGGCGGCGGCGATGAACTGCCACTGCCCGGCGGGGTTGCACTCGAAGAACACCCAGCGGCCGGCCGGGGTGACGGCGAAGTCGAACGCCCCGTAGTTCAGGTGGTAGTGGTCCATGAACCGGCGTACGGACTCGGCCACCTGCTCGGGGACGGGCACGGGTTCGTAGCTCAGCGCGTCGTAGTCGGCGCGCCAGTCCACGCGGGCGGCCTCACTGCCGGCATGGATCGCGGCGGGGAACATCCGGTCGCCGACGACGGTCAGCCGCACCTCGTACTGCTTGGGCACCCACTCCTGGAGCAGGTGCGCGGTCGTCTCCAGCGACTCGTCCAGCTCGTTTCGCTCCACGCGACGGGTGGGCAGCGTCAGCGGCTTCTCACCGGGCCGGTGCAGTGGGGCGGCGGCGATGGGCTTGCACACCAGCGGACCGTCGACCAGGGTGGCCCAACGGCGGGCCCGGACAAGGCTGTTGGTGATCAGGGTGCGGGGCACTGTGAGTCCGGCGTCGGTGGCGGCGACGAGTTGGGCGGGCTTGTGAGCCGCGGCCCGGTAGGTGTCCGGGTGATGCATCCACACCACCGGCAGCGAGGAGAGGACCTGCACCATGCCCACCAGGGCCTGCGCACGCGCCCACTCCCGGTACTCCTCGGCCACCTGCGGCGAGATGCGGGGGAGACCGGGCCGCCGGTAGTAGACGGCCCGGACCTCCTCCAGCCGCGCCACGCGGGCACCGGTGCCCAACTCCCCGCACCAGCCGGGCGCATGGCCGTCGTGCCCGGCCATGAGCGTGATGCGCTGAGGGAAGTCGGCAATGTCGAATCTGGTCACCGGCACCTTCCGGTCGTTGAGGGCCTGAACGACGAGATCGGCGCTCGCGTCCAGGTTCTCGGCGACGACCAGGACGTGCCCGCGCGGCACGGCCATCAGGCGGCTTCGACGTAGTCGGCGGGGAAGGCGTACGGATCGGACGTCTCGTCCGCCGGTCCGTTGGAGTCGTTGTTGGCCGCGGTGCTGGACGCGGCCACCGGGGTGTGGGCCCACAGACGGCCGTCACCCGTCACGTTCACCTGCCGGTCGGGGTCGTAGGTGAACTCCCTCGGGTCGATGGTGATGGTGTACGGGGGCTGGGGGTTGCGAGCGCCGAAAGGCACCGCTGCCGTGGTGGACATCTGTGTTCCTCCTTCTGGTCGTTCCTCGTACGGCCCGCCGGGCGGCGGGCTTGCCGTGCGGCACCGTCGGTGCGATGCCTCACGGAGTCCTTTGCGGGCCCGGGCCCTGTACCGCCGGGAGCGGCGTCATCAGGCCGTCCCCGGACCCGCCGTGGTGCGGGCGGGCGCGGCCAGGTGGGCGCGGACCTGCCTGATCAGGTGCGTCATCTCGTGGCCGACCACGGCAGGGTCGGCGTCGCGGTCGGCGATGACGGCCAGGTGAGCGCGGACGCCGACGGCGCGGACGAACAGCAGGGTGTCGGTGAGTTCCACGATCATCTGCCGTACACCGCGGTCCTGGTGGGGTTCGGGTCCGGTGTCGATGCGGGCGGCGGCGCCTCTGGCCAGGGAGTACAGGCCGCAGACGGTGGCGGCCAGGACGTCGGCGGTGTCGGTGTCGTCCAGACCGTGGGCTGCCCGGATCAGCCCGTCGGAGGTGACCAGTGCCGCGCTGCGGATGCGGGCGTTGCGCTCGACCAGCCCCTGGAGCAGCCATGTCTTCGGGGCTGTGCCGCCGGTGCTCTGTGTGCCGGCCATGGGGTGCCTTCCTCGGGTGCGGGACGGGATGGGGAAGTGGCTTGGTGCCTGCCCCCGGCGGCGGGCCGCAGGGGAGTGGGAACGTCCGTCGCCGGGGGCAGGGGTCTGTGGCGCGGCGCTCACCGGGCGGCCTCCTCCGCCGCGGCGCGGGCGGCGGTGTAGGCGTCCCGCAGGGCGGGCCCGTCGGTGAGTTGCGTGCCGGTGGGGCGCACGATCCAGGAGCGGCCTCCCAGGTGGCGGGGTTCGGCGTAGTCCGGGTGCGGCAGCGGCACCAGCGTGCGGTCGGGCAGGCGCGTGCTGCCGGGGGCGTTCCAGCCGTCCGCCGAGCCGGGTGCGAGGAGGAAGTCCACCCCGAGCGGGGTGGCCAGGACGGGCCCGAGCGGTGCGCGGGCCGTGCGGAGCCGCCGCACCGCCGCGTGCGCGGTGCCGGTGGGGAGGCGTACCACGTCCCAGGCGGGCCCGGTCGGCGCCTCGCCCAGCGCCCCGTGTGCCCAGGCGCGCAGCACGTCCGGGAGGCGGCCGGTGGGCCGCAGCCAGTCCAGTTCCAGGGGGCCGAGGATCAGGTCCGACAGGTCCGCGGCGGTGTGCGTCAGGGTCGGGGTCGGGTTCACGGGGCGTGGTGCCTTCCGATCAGGTGGTACAGGAGTTGTTCCGGATTGGAGGAGGGTGGGCGCTACCGGCCGAGGGCGAGAGCGATCAGCGGCCACAACTGCCAGGCGGCGAACGCGAGAAGGCCGATGACCACGGCGAGAGCGCCAGGGTTGGCCTTGACGGTCAGGTACGCGCAGCCCAGCCGGCCGGGCTGCTCGGTCCTCGCGCTGCCGGGCGTCCGGGGCGCGTCACCGGGCACGGTCGGCCCTCCCGGCCGGCAGCAGTCGCGGCCGGTGCCGGCGGCCGCAGGGAGGTCGGCCGTTGATCTCCGCCAGGGGCAGGAACCGCACCGGGCGGGCCTGCCAGGTCAGGTGCTGGATGCCCGGGTAGAGGGTCAGCGAGCAGGGCTCGCCCCGGCGCAGCCGGGCGCACGCCCGCGCCGAGCCGGGTCCGTCCACCCAGTGGTCCAGCACGTATCCGGCCTGGTGCGGGCCGAGCACTGAGGCCACGGTGCGCGCCCCGGCCCGGATCCACCGGATCGCCGCCTCCGGGCTCAGCGCCGCGTATCCGTCCCGGCGCATGGCCGTTTCCGGCATGCCCACCAGGGTGCTGACCGCCTCGCACCACACCCCCGCCCGAACCAGCGGAGCGGAGTGGGCGGCCTGATCGGCGGGAGCGGTCACCGGGCAGGTGTGCGGGACGGCGGTCGGCAACAGCTTTGGGAGACCGGCCGGTTCAGCGACGAGTTTCTCGGCGGCCTCAGGCCGGGGCAGGGCCGTACTGATGGGCAGAGCTCGACCGATTGTCCCCATGACGGTGGCGATGTCGGCCAGGGCGTCTGTGACGGCTGACGCGGCAGCAGGTGATGCGGTGGGCGAGGTCTGCACAGGAGCCCCCGAAGAGTTTCGGTGATCGGTTCGTCACCGAAAGTAGGACCCCTGTAGCGGAGGAAGGGGCAGGATTCCTGCCCCTCGCACTCCCGTTCAGGTGGCGATCACTCAGGCGGCGAGAACACCGACCTTCACCGCCAGCTCGGAGGCGCGGCGCCGCCGCTCGGGAGACTTCGCCTCGGTCTCCTCCAGGATGATCCGCCGGGCATAGCCGTTGTAGCGGATCGTCTCGGGCGCGTTCTCGTGCGCCTTCTCCAGGGTGGCCAGCGCGGTTTCGGGCTGGCCGTCGAGCTGGTATCCGCGGGCTTCCTCGATGCGGTGCCGGGCTCGGCGCGGGCGGGAGGGGATGCAGCGGGCGTCGGCCCGGGCGGCCTGCCTCACGCTCTCCCCGCCGGCGTGGAGTTCGACGGCGAGGGTGACGGCGTGGGCGCCCATGACGGCGCGGGAGAAGGAGGTGACTGGGTGGTAGTAACCATCGGGCAGGCGCTGGGCGGTGCGGTCGGCCTTGTCCCACCAGCCCCACGCCGCGCCGGTGTCGCCGCGACGGGCGGCGGTGTAGCCGGCTGCGACCTGGAGGGCTCCGGCGATCGCGCGGACGTGGTCGTCCGCGTCGGGCAGTTCGGGCTCGAGGTAGCGCAGGCACTCCATCGTGACGGCGTCGGCGCCATCGTATTGACCGGAGTCGCGGTGGGCCTCGGCGGTAAGCCAGGCCACCATGCCCAGGGCATGAGGGTCCTCCGATTCCTGGGCGGCGACCATGCCGCGTTCGACGACCCGCCACAGCAGCGCGCTGTCGGGCTGGTAAGCCAGGAAGAACTGGCTGAGGCTGTAGACCTCGGCGAGGATGGCCTGGGCGGTGCGCCGTTCGGATGCGGCGTCGGCCTGCCGTACGGCGAGCTGGGCGTCGCGGATCAGGTCAGGCAGTAGAGAGCCGAGGACTTCGCGGTGGTTGGGGGCGGAGTGGCGGGCGGCCCAGGCTCGGTCGAGGCGTGCGCGCAGGTGTGCGGTGCCGGGGGCCTGGCGGTCGGCGTGGGTGAAGTGGAAGGTGTCTACGGCGGCGCGAACCTCGGGCAGGCGGGGGTGGCCGGGGCCGATGAAGAGTGCAGTGGGCATGGACTGGTCCCCGGTCAGGTCGGACAGATCACGGACTCGCAGTACCTCGGCGATCCGCAGAATCATCGACAATGGAGGGGTTTGGATCTCCCCACGCTCGACCTGCTTGAGCCAGCTCGGAGAACGGCCCAGCAGGCCGGCCAGGACGGGTCGGCTCATGCCTCGGCGGGTCCGCAGGATGCGCAGACGCTCTCCGAACGCGACGGGTTCCGGGGTGGCATCGGCGATGGACATAACTCCGCCCCCTTCTCTGGGTAGCTCGTCGTCCACAGCGTATGGGGCGGAGCCGTCTTCGTGTGGGGGTCGGGCCATGGCATGTGAGGGCTGCGGTGCGGGCTCCTGGCAGCCCACCCGCGCATAGTGGTGCCGGGGGCGACGGTGCACTCCGGGGCCGACCGGTCTCTGGCGAGGGCCGGATAGAAACGGGCGGGCCCCGTGGGCCCCGCCCGTTTCCGCGCGGCCCCGGCGAGGTACCCGGCGGCGCATGAGCACTCCGGGCACCGGGCTGAGCCTGTTCGCCGGCGAGCGGCGCGTCTGGCTGGCCACGTACGACCGCGAGGGTGTGCCGGTGGGCACGGCCACCGCGATCGCCGTGGAGGGCGACCGCGCCTATGTGCGCGCCCACGGCCGGTCGGGCACCGCCGAGCGGCTGCGCCGCCGCCCCGAGGCGGAGATCTCCCCCGCCACCCTGGGCGGCACCCCGGCGGGCGCGCCGATGAAGGTGGACGTGCGGCGGCTGTCGGGCCGCGAGGCCCGGCACGCGGCCGGGCGCCTGGCCCGGAAGCACCCCGCGCGGGGCGTGCTGGTGCCGCTGGGCCACCGGCTGATGCTCGACCGGTCGCTGCTGTACGAGCTGCGCCCGGTGGGCGAGCGGTGAGAGCGGCCGGGGGTCCGGCGGCGGACGGCGCGGCCCCGCCCGCCGCCGGTTCGTCAGCCGGAGAGCCGCTGGTAGCGCCGTACCGCCAGGGGCAGGAAGACCGCCGTGATCACCAGCGGCCAGACCACCGCCATCAGCGACGCGTTCTGCTCGATCCAGCTCCCGCCGTCCGGCACGGGGTTGCCGAAGAGGTCGCGCACGGCGTTCGCCGTGGAGGAGACCGGGTTCCACATCGCGATCGCGCCCAGCCAGTCCGGCATCATCGAGGGCGGGGTGAAGACGCTGGAGATCATGCCGAAGGGGAAGGCGAGCGCGAACAGGTTTCCCGCCGCCTCCTGGTTGGGCACGAGCAGCCCGATGAGCACCCCGACCCAGATCAGCGCGAAGCGCAGCAGGAGCAGCAGTCCGAAGGCGTAGAGGGTGGCGAGTGCCCCGCCGTCCGAACGCCAGCCGACCACCAGGGCGATCGCGGCCAGCACCAGCAGGTCCAGCCCGGCGTGGAGCACATCGGAGACACCGCGTCCGGTGACCACCGCCGACGGTGACATGGGCATGGAGCGGAAGCGGTCGGTGATCCCGCGTTCCTTGTCCACCGCGACGGCCATCGCGGTGTTCATGAAGCCGAAGGCCATGGTCATGGTGAACATGCCGGGCAGCGCGTACGACTCGTAGTCGGCCGCGCCCACGTCCATGGCGCTGCCGAAGACGTAGACGAACAGCAGCACCGAGACGATCGGGAAGCCGAGCTGCCAGGCGACGATGGACGGCTGCCGGGCGAGGTGGGTCAGGTCGCGGCGGACGATCGTCCAGCAGTCGGCGAGGGCCCAGTACAGGCGGTTCTCCGGGCCGGACGGGGCTGCGGCCGTGACTGTGGTCGTGGCTGTGGCCGTGGGGTCCATGCCGCTCATGCCGCGTTCTCCTTCTGCTCCGTGGCGGCGCCGGTGGCCGTGTCCGCGCGGTGGCCGGTCAGGCTCAGGAAGACCTCGTCCAGGGTGGGGCGGCGCAGGCCGATGTCCTCCACCCCGACGCCCTCGTCCTGGAGGGTCCGGGCCACCTCCGTGAGCGCGGCCACCCGGTCGGTGACCGGCGCGTGCGCCCGGCGCTCCACGGGGTCGGTGTACGGCTCGGCGCCCCCGTCCGCGACGCGGGCGAGGACCTTGGCGGCGACGGGCAGGTCGGCCGCGTCGTACAGCACCACCTCCACCCGGTCGCCGCCGACGGCGTCCTTGAGGGCGGCCGGGGTGTCGTCGGCGATGCGCACGCCGCGGTCGATCACGGTGACGCGGTCGGCCAGCCGGTCGGCCTCCTCCAGGTACTGCGTGGTGAGCAGCACCGTCGTGCCGCCGGCGACCAGCGAGCGCACCGCCTCCCACACCTCGTTGCGGCTGCGCGGGTCGAGTCCGGTGGTGGGCTCGTCCAGGAAGAGGACCTCGGGGGCGAGGATCATCCCGGCGGCCAGGTCCAGGCGGCGCCGCATGCCGCCGCTGTACGCCTTGAGCGGCTTGTCGGCCGCCTCGGTCAGCGCGAAGCGCTCCAGCAGTTCCCCGGCCCGCTGCCGGGCGCGCCGGGTGCCGAGGTGGAACAGGCGGCCGAACATCTCCAGGTTCTGGCGGCCGGTGAGGATCTCGTCGACCGCCGCGTACTGCCCGGTCAGCCCGATCCGGCGGCGTACTCGGGCGGGCTCGCGGGCCACGTCGTGCCCCGCCACCTCGGCCCGTCCGCCGTCGGGCCGGACGAGTGTGGCAAGGACGCGGACGGCGGTGGTCTTGCCCGCACCGTTGGGGCCGAGCAGGCCGTGCACGGTGCCGCGCCGCACCTCCAGGTCGAAGCCGTCCAGCGCGCGTCCGCCGCCGTACCGCTTCACCAGCCCTTTTGCCAGTACGGCGTACGGGGTCGCGGATGTGGTCATGGTGGCCTCCCTTCGAAACCGAGTACAGCGTACCCGATTACGCGTACACCGTACCCAGTTTTCTGGCGCCCCCGTAGGATGGACCGCGATGACGAGCGAGAACAGCGACCGCGGCTACCTCAGGCGCAGCCTGGACCTCCTGTGGGGCCAGGGCGAGCGCCCCTCCCGCGGTCCCAGGCCGGGCCTGACCCTGGAGCGCATCGCCGCCGCGGGCGTCGCGATCGCCGACGCCGAGGGGATCGACGCGCTCTCCATGCGCCGCGTCGCCGCCGAACTGGGCGTCGGCACGATGTCGCTCTACCGCTACGTGCCGGGCAAGGCCGAGCTGCTGGAGCTGATGATCGACCGCGCCTACCGGGCGATGCCCGGCGACGACGCGCCACGGGACGCCGGCTGGCGCACGGTCCTGCGGTACGTCGCCCACGGCAACTGGCGCATGTACCTGGCCCACCCCTGGCTGCTCCAGACCAACCTGGCCCGGCCCGTCCTCGGCCCCGGCGCCATGGCCGGCTTCGACTACGCCCTCTCCGGCCTGGCCGGCCCGCCCCTCACCGACCAGGAGCGGCTGGGGTTCATCGCCGCCGTGGAAGGCTATGTCGCCGGCTGCGCCCGCACCCACGTCCACGCGGCCCTCGCCGCACGGCAGACCGGCATCAGCGACGAGGAGTTCTGGACCGCACACGGGCCCCTGCTGGAGAAGGCGATGCTCAGCGGCGCGTACCCGCACGTCGCCGCCCTCGCCGAGGACACCTTCGCCGTCCCCGGGGAGCGGCTGTTCGAGTTCGGCCTGGAGCGGCTGCTCGACGGGCTGGCGGCGTTCCTCGCCGCCGCGGAGGGCGGGACCGCCGGGCGGCTGGACGGCGGGGGCTGAGCGGCCGAGCGCGGCTCCGGGCGGCTCCCGGGGTCCAGGGCCCGGAACTCAGGGTCCGGAACTCAGTGCCCGGTACTCACGGCAGGAACGGCTGGTACTGCCGTCCCAGTGAGGCGTCCCAGGTCTCGGCGGGGTGGGCCTCCCCCGTCACCGCGTCGACGGCGGCGGTGTGCGTCCAGGATCCCTCCCGCAGCGTCAGCAGCCAGTGGACCCGCCAGGCGCCCTCGTGCCGTACCGCCAGCAGCACGGGCTCGGCGCGTTCGGCGTCCCCGGCCCCTTGGGCGAGGTGCTTCCCGGCGATCTTCCACGCCCGCTCCTCCGGCACCGTCACCTCGGGCAGCCGGGGCGCCTCCACGTTCCGCGCCACCAGGCCGGTGAGCCGCCCCGCGGGCTCGACCAGGACGTCCAGCCGCTTCGGCAGCAGGACCTCTCCCCGTCGGCCGGTCCAGGTCACCCACCAGCCCGGGGTGCCGTCCCCGGCCTCCTCCGCCTTCTGCCGCTCGACCGCGACGCGGGAGCCCTCCAGGGCCCACGGCGCGTACCGCTCGGCGTAGCCGGTGGCTATGCGCTGGGCGTCCCCGGCCGTCCGCGCGGGGCCGGGAGCGCCGGGGACGGCGAAGGCGTGCCCCTCCTCCAGCTCGCCGGGGATCAGGTCCACCCTGAGGCCGTCCCGCTCCGGCCAGTCCACCTCGGCCCATCCCGAGGCGAAGTGCGCCGCCACGGTGCCCGTCTCCCCCTCGCCGCGTACGAAGCTCGCGGACCCGACGGAGTAGTGGCCGCCGAAGGCCTCCCGCAGCGCGGTCTCGACGGCCTCGCGCTGCTCCGCCGAGGCGGGGACGTCGCTCACCGTGTGCTCCACCACCGTCGGCGACACCCACAGCAGCCAGACCCCGCCCAGCAGCACCGCGCCCGCCCCCGTGGCGGCCAGGACGCGCCGGCCGGTGCGGGCGGGCAGGGCGGTCTCCCGGCTCCTTCCGGCGACGAGGAGCGCGCCCGCGGCGACGCCGGCCGCCGCGCCGGCGGCGTTCGCCACGAGGTCGCTGGTGTCGCACAGCCGCGCCACGAACGGGGCGGCGCCCTGGACGGTCTCCACCGCGGCGGAGGTCAGCAGGCCGAGGGCCAGCACGACCGCGGGGCGGCGGGTGGCGAGCGTCCCCAGCAGCCCGAAGGGCACGAACAGCCCCGCGTTGAGCCGCCCCTGGACCGTCCGGAACGGTTCCAGGACGTCCCTGTTGACGGTGCACACACCCGACACCCCGCTGCCGTGCGTGGTCCACAGGGTGAGGGCGACGACGCTCACCGCGGAGGCGGCCCACAGCGCGTGGAGGACGGGGCGCGGGAGGCCGCGCCGCCGGGCCCGGTACCAGACGGCCGCCGCGCAGGCGGTGGCCAGGAGGACCGCGAAGGCGACGAACCCCTCGTGGCCTCGGAAGACGGCGGTGAGCAAGACCGGGCCCCCCTCGGTCGCGCCCGGCCGCGCGGCCAGGCGCATGATCGTTCCGGCTCACCCTAGACCGCGCGGTTCGAACGGCCGGACGGTTCAAGCCACTTCGCGGAGCAGACGGTCCGGGCGGCGGTGGGGCGGCGGGGCGGCCGCTTCCGGGCGGGGCGCCCGGCGAGGGGTCAGGAGGAGCCGCCTCCGCGCCGCTTCGAGCGGCGCAGGGCGAGGAGGAGGGCGGCGCCCGCGCCGAGGGCGAGGACGAACCCGAGGATGCTCCCCTCTCCCCCGCCCTCCCCGGCCGCGTCGTCCCCGGCGGCGTCCGGCTCGCGGTCGTCCGCCTCGTCACCGGCCCCCTCACCGGTTTCGTCGCCGCCGGCCCGGCCCGGCTTCTCCTCGCGTGCGCTGTCGGGGAGTTGCTCCTCGGTCAGGGGCATCGGCTGCACGGGGCTGCGTTCGCCCTCCGTGCCGTACAGCAGGGTGCGGCCGTCCGGTGTGAAGGTCACCGACTCGCCCTGGCGCTGCACCGGCACCGTCAGCCGTCCCAGCTCCCTGGGCCTGCCGTCCTCCCAGGCGTACATGGTCCCGCCGAAGTAGCCGCGCACCGCCAGCCGGGTGCCGTCCGGGGAGAAGGCGGCGTCGGTGGCCCACAGGCCGATGTCCGCGACGCGGGTGAAGGTGGCGGTGCCGGAGGCCGGGAGCTCCTCCGGCCCTGCGTACAGGGCGCCGCCGTCCCTGTGCTTGCTGACGATGTACACCCGCCCGGTGACGGGGTGGACGGCCAGCGACTCGGCGTCGCGCGGGCCGTCGGCGTAGCGCACGGTGTGGCGGGTGACCTCGACGGTCTGGTCGGCCAGCTTCTCGGGCTCGGCGAAGCGGTAGATCCACACCTCGGGCCACCGGCCGCCGAAGTTGTCGCCGATGTCGCCGACGTACACGTCGCCGTCCGGGCCGACGGAGACGGCCTCGACGTCGCGCGGGGCGACGCCGGCCAGGGTGACGGTGGCGACCGTCTCGCCGGTGCGGCCGTCGATCGCGTAGACGTACGGTCCGTCGTCGCTGTCGTTGTGCGTCCAGTACACGCCGGGGTGGGCGCGGCCGGCCGCCAGGCCGCTGGACTCGGTGATCCGCTCGTCCTCGATGGTGAAGCCGTCGGCGGCGGGGTCGGCCGCCGAGGCCGCCCGGGCCTCCCCCGCCGCTCCGGTGGTCCCGGCCAGCACGATCACCGTCGCCGCGCCCAGGGCGCGCACAAGCCTCCGCATGGCCCCAAGCCTGCCATCTACGGGGGCGCCGTCCGCGCGTGCGCTCCCCGGGCGGGCGCCGGTCACCGTGCCGCCGGACGGTTGGGCCGGTTCCGGCCGTTCTCCCGTGCTCCCGTGCTCCCGTGCTCCCGGCGGAAGGCTCCCCGGCCGGCGGTGCCGCGTCAGGTGCGGGGCTCCCAGCGGAACCTGCGGAACGCCACCCAGGCGAACAGCGCCGCCCACACCGCGTCCAGCACGATCCGCACCGGCACCTCGGCCACCGAGAGCTGCCCGGTCCACCCGGAGCGGATCAGGTCGACGGTCGGGGAGAGCGGGGCGTACGCCAGTACGTCGCCGAGTGCGTCCGGCAGCACCTCGCGGGGGATGTAGACGCCCGAGACCAGCGGCAGGACGAAGATCGCCGGGAGGGTGGCGACCATCACCGACTCCACGGAGCGGCACAGCGCGGCCGTGGCGGCGGCCATCGCGGTCATCAGCGCGACCCCGGTGGCCAGCCCGGCGACGGCCGAGAGCGGCTGCCGGGGTGCCGCGCCGAACATCACCGACAGCACCACGGCCACCACGGCGATCTGGGCCACGGTGAGCGCGACGTACATCGAGGCGCCGCCGGCCAGGATCACCGGATCGGAGACCTCCCCGGTGCGCAGCCGCTTGAGGACGAGCTCCTCACGGCGGGCCACGTACAGGCCGGTGACGGAGGAGTACAGGGTGAAGATCAGCAGGATGCCAGCGGAGGTGGAGACCATCAGCGGGCCCGCGTCCACGCCGTGGGCGGCGAGGTCCATCTGCTCCTGCACCGAGCGCATGGCCACCAGCAGCATCAGCGGGACGGCGACCGCGAAGACGTAGTTGGCCCGGATCCGGTTGAACAGCTTCCACTCGATGCGGAACAGGGTCCTCATGTGCCGCAGTGCCAGGCCGTTCACGCTTCCTCCCCCTGCTTCGTCCCGACGCCGGCCGGCGTCCCCCCGTCCCGGTCGTCCTGGCCGTCCCGGCCGGCGATGCCGATGAAGGCCTCCTCCAGGGAGGCCGGCCGCGCGGTGAACCGCTCCAGCTCCACGCCCTTCTCCTCGGCCCAGGCCAGCAGCCGGGCGGCGTCCTTCTGGAGCTGCCCGGTGGTGATCGTCACCCGTCCGCCCCGCTCCTCCAGCGATGTGCCGCCGATGGGCAGGTCGCGCACCGTCCACCGGCCGTCCAAGCCGAACGACAGGGTGGAGGGGTGGTCGGCGACGATCTCGGCGACGGTGCCGGAGGCGGCGATACGGCCCCGGTGCATGATGGCCAGCCGGTCGGCCAGGGACTCGGCCTCCTCCAGGTAGTGCGTGGTGAGCAGGATCGTCGAGCCCCGCTCCCGCAGTTCCCCGATCAGCCGCCAGGTGGCGTGCCGTCCCTCGGCGTCCATGCCGGCGGTGGGCTCGTCGAGGAAGAGCACCTCGGGGCGGGAGAGGGTGGCGACGGCCAGGTCCAGGCGGCGCCTCTCCCCGCCGGAGAGGTTCTGCACCATCACGTCGCGGCGGTGGGAGAGCCCGGCGAGCTCCAGCGCCTGTGCGACGGGGCGGGGCCGGGAGGTCAGCTCGGCCCACATCTCCACGCTCTCCCGCACCGTCAGGTGCGAGATGAAGCCGCCCTCCTGGAGCATCGCGCCGGTGCGGGGGCGGATACGGGCCCGGTCGGCGACCGGGTCGAGGTTGCCGAAGAGGCGTACGCGCCCGCGGTGCGGGGCGGCCAGCCCCTCCAGCAGTTCGACGGTGGAGGTCTTGCCGGCGCCGTTGGTCCCCAGCAGGGCGAACAGCTGCCCGGGCGACACGGTGAAGCTCACCCCGCGCACGGCGTCGAACGTCCTCTTCCCGCGTCCGTAGCGGCGCCAGACGTCATGGGCGTGTATATGGCTGCTTTCCGCTTCCGGCATGCGTCCTTCCTCGGTGTGGGGAACCGGGGTGATCCTGTCATGAGGCGGTTCGGGTCCGCGTATATCCCGTGAATTCTTGGCCACGCCGCCGGGAAATTCAATACCATCGGATCCACCGGTCATCTCGCCCCAGTCGGCAGCGGTCCGAAAAATCCGCACTCGGCGACCGAAGTGAGGCTTACACCCGGAGGTCCGGGGGCGTTCGGCGGTAACCCTCAAATCTTGCTCAGATCGGTGTCCCGGCCGACCAAAGATTCGGCCGCGCGTGTCTACAGTTACCGCGCTGCGTGCGCCTGACCAACGCGCCACGCGCAGTACCAGTGCCACGGCCCTTCGCGAAGGGTCCTCGCCGGGGGAGCGTTTTGATGCCGAATGCCGATGTTCAGTGCGAGACGGACAGCGAGAGAGACAGCGGGAGCGGCGGTGGGAGAGACGGCGGGAGAGACGCGGAGGCATTGATCCGCGAACTGCTGCCGCTGCTGCGCAGCCGGGCCTCCCGGCTGCTGGGACAGGACGCCGACGACGCGGTGCAGACCGCGTGCCTCAAGCTGCTGAGGTCGTCCGACTCCTGGCTCTCCCATCCCAACCCCGCCGCGTACGCGGTCCGTGCGGTGACCACCGCGGCGTACGACCTGGCCGAGCGCCGGGCGAAGGACACCCCGGTCGACGAGTTCCCCGATCACGCCCACCCGGGCGACCCCATGGCGCAGCGGGAGGCCAGGTGGGAGGTGGGGCGGCTGCTGTCGGCCGTGCCGCGCAAGCAGGCCGCCGCGATCTTCCTCGTCGACGTCCAGGACTACACCATCGACGGGGCCGCCGCCGTGCTGGGCGTCCACCGGGGGACGGTCTCCCGGGCCCGGGCGCACGGGCTGCGGGCCATGCGGGGACTGGTCGGGCTGGCCGAGGCCTCCTGAGGGCGTCCGGGGAGGGTCCGGGGGCGGCGGTCCGGCGGCCCCGGAAAAATTCCCCGCCGGCCGGTCATACACGGGCGGCTCCCCGGGGGTTATCCAGACAGAAGCACGGTGGAGGCCCCCGGGAGGAACCGGGGCAGGGGCCGGGGCGGGCCGGCACGAAGGTCCGGAACACCGACCGCGCCCCGCGTCCCGGGCCGCCCCGGCCGGACTTCCGCCGCACTTCCGAGACCATTACGCAAAAGGGGAACAGAGGAAACGGAAACGGCCTCGAGAGGCTTCCGCAGGGCGCCACGGGATTTCCACCGTATCCCGTCGGCAGCCATACGGCGGTGATATCCCTTTCCGGCCGTCCGGTGATTCCCCCTGCCTCCGGGAGACCGGAGAAGAAGAATTCCCGAAGCATGCCCGGAAAGGCCGGCTGCGGGATGTCCGTAGAACCGAAACGATTCGTCTGAAAGGAGGGACAGCTCATGCTGATCCGGAAGGTGAACGCCGACACGTCCCTGCGCGGGACGCTGGAGCCCGGCGCACCCCTGGGCGGCGCCGCCCCGGTCATGGCCACCCCGGCGCTGATCGCGACCCCGGTGATCGCCAAGGCCGCCGGTGCCGTGGTCGGCGCCGGCGCGGTGACCGGTGCCGCCTACGTGGCGTACAAGACCGCCACCGGCTGATCCCGGTGAACCCGCCGAGCCGTCCACCGGCCCCGTCCCCCCTGCCGGAGTCCACGAGGCGTCCGGCGCCGATCGACGTACCCGGGGCCGTGGGCCCGGCGGTCCCCGGCGGCCGCTCTGCCGACGGCCGCCGGTGAGCACAGCCCCGCGTGCCCGGGACCGCTCCCGGGCCCCGGTTCCGGCGGGCAGTCGCGTTGCCCGCCGGAACCGGACCGCACTCCGATCTACCAGACCAGTGGAGGAAGCACCATGTCCGTGCTCGTCGAGAAGGTCAACGCCGGTGTCGGTCGTCCGGTCGAGGACGAGGCCGCCCCGGTGATGGCGACCCCGGCCGCGTTCGCCGCGGGCGTCGTGGCCGGCGCGAAGGCGTCCGCCATCCTCGTCGCCGCCGCGGGCGTCGGCGCCGCGGTCGCCAACGCCCAGAAGTAAGCACGAGGCGGGCCCGGAGGCCACCGGGCGCCGGCGGGGGGCTTCACGGGCCCGGGCCCCCCGCACCGGCCCGGCCCCCTCCGTCCGCCGTGCCCGCCCGCCGCTCCCCGGCCGATCCCCGGCCGTCCGCGGTCCGTTTCCGGTTCCGGCCGTCCCGCCCCGTTCCCACCCCGTCCCCCAACCGCCGCGCGATCAGGAGCAGATCATGCTGTCACGTCTCCGCAGGGCCGCGGAGTCGGCGTGTGCCAGGCCGCTCGCCACCGCCGAGCGGCTCTCCGCCGCCACGCACCTGCTGTCCAGCCTCGAGTACATGGTGCGCAAGACCGACCGGGAACCGGGCGGCCTGAACGACTGGACCCACACCAGGGCCCAGGTGCCGGCGAAGACGAAGGCGATGCAGAAGGTCAGGGACTTCGTCGCCCGCGAGCCGGTCACCCAGGCCCTCCACGGCTCCCGCGCCCTGGCGGCGGCGGTGCTCATCTCACCGGTGCGCAGCAACAGGGTGCGGATGCTCGCCAACGCCTATCTGGCCGGCAGCCAGCTGCTGATCTACCCCCGCCACCTGTTCGGCACCGACGGCTCCGATCAGGTCTCGTTCCTGGTGCAGACGGCCGCCGCGCTGGGCCGGGCGGGCGGCACCGACGCCACCCGCAACGCCGCGGTGCAGTTCATCGGCGCCCAGACCGTGCTGTCCTACGGCGCCTCCGGATGGGCCAAACTGCCCGGCGACGCCTGGCGTTCGGGCGACGCGCTGGTGAAGATCATGCGCACCCAGACCTACGGCGACGAGTGGTTCTTCAAGCAGCTCGACAGGTACCCGGCCGCCTCCCGGGCGATCTGCCACGCCGTGCTCGCCCTGGAGTGCGGCTTCCCGCTGCTGCTGCTGAGGAAGGGCCGGTACATCGACGCCGGTCTGCTGGTGATGGGCGCCTTCCACCTGGCCAACGCCCGCTTCATGGGCCTGTCCCGGTTCGCGTGGGCGTTCGCCTCCACCTATCCGTCCGTTCGGGCGCTGGCCCGGGGCACCGGGGAGGCGTCGTGACGGGGACGGCCTTCACCCGGCTGACCGCGGCCGGACTGGCGGCGTGCCTGGCCGCCGGACTCGCCCACCAGAACTACGCCACCGCCGTGTCGCGCACCGGCCACCGCGGTTTCGAGCGGCGCCGGGTGCGCTGCGGCACCGGCAACATCGTCGACTACCACGTGCGGCGCGGACGCGAGGGCGGCCCGGCCGTGGTGTGCGAGGCCGGTCTGATGAGCACCTCCGCCGCGTGGCTGCTGGTCGCCGACCACCTCGCCCCCGATGTGACGGTGCTGCTGTACGACCGGGCCGGGTACCGCGGTTCGCTGCGGCGCTGCCCGGAGGACTACTCGCTGAGCGAGTCGGTGAGCGATCTGACGGAGGTCCTCGCCGACGCGGCCGACGCCCGTCTGCTCGGCGGCGGGCCGTGCGTGCTGGCCGGCCACTCCCTGGGCGGCTACCTCGTCCACCGCGCCGCCGCGGCGGCGCCCGGGCGGGTGCACGGGCTGGTCCTGGTGGACCCCACCCACCCGCGCGAGCTGCTGCACTCGCGCCGCCAGCGCGAGGGCTCCCGGGGTGTGAACCTGACGATGAAGCTGGGCCCCTGGTCGGCCGTCTTCGGCGCCGGCCTGCTCATCGACAAGAAGGGCCTGTTCTCCTTCGCCGAGGGCAGCCCGTACCACCGCAAGCTGCGGCTGGAGGGCTCCGCCCCCTCCACCTGGCGCTCGGCGCGGCGTGAGTGGGACTACTCCTACGCGTTCATGCTCGACGGCGGCCGGCCCCTGGACCGGCTGGACGTGCCGGTCTCGGTCGTGGCGGCCGAGGGGACGGTGCGGGACACCCCCGAGCACCGGGAGCTGTACGAGGAGTACCTCGCCTCCGGCGCCGGCGGCCGCATCACCACCGTGCCCGGCTCCAACCACCTGTCGGTCCTCGGCGGCCCCGCGTGCGCACCGCACACCGCGCGGGCGATCGGGCGGGTCCTGGCGGAAGCCGCGGCCCGGCCCGCCGGGGAGACAGCCGGGAAGTCCGAGAGCGAGGAGGCGGCGTGAAGGCGTCAGCGGTACTGGAGCGCGCGGTCCCGGCGGTCCTCGCCGGCTGGTTCGTGGCGTCGGTGCTCAGCCAGCACCCCGACCGCAGCTACGACAAGCTGCGGAGCATGGACAAGACCGGCACCGGGATCCTCATCCCCAACTGGCGCTTCTTCGCGCCCAATCCGGCCGTCGAGGACCAGCACTTCCTGTACCGGCTGGCAAGCGAGGACAGAAGCGAGCACACCGAGTGGCGCGAGGTGTACTCCATCACGCCCCGGAAGATGGCCCACGCCTTCTGGTTCCCCGGCCGCCGCATGGAGAAGGCCGTCTTCGACGTGGCCTCCACCCTGGTCCACAACCCCGGCGCGATGACGCCGCTGCACCAGGAGGCCAAGAAGGCCGCCTACCGGCTGGTCGGCGACTTCGTCCGCAGGCGCATCACGCCCGAGCCCGGCTATCCGCTGTTCCAGGTGATGCTGGTGCGCTACTCCGGCTACGACCACAGCGAGGACCCCAAGTACGACATGGTCTTCGACTACGAGAGGGTGACCCCGTGAGCCAGGACGTCCGTGATGTCCCCGGTGTCCGCGACGTACGTGACGGAGGCGACGCCCGCGACGTGCAGTACGGCACGGCCGTGGCGTCCGTGTACGACTCGCTGATCGCGCCCGCCATGCCCGCCGAGGTCGCCGTCGAGCGCCTGCGCCCGTACGCGGCCGGCGCGCGGGTGCTGGAGGTCGGGGTGGGCACCGGCCGGGTGGCCGTGCCCGTCGCCGCCCTCGCCCGCGAGGTGGTCGGCGTGGACAACTCCCGCCCGATGCTGGATGAGTTCCGCGCCAAGGGCGTCCCGGCCAACGTGTCGCTGGTGGAGGCCGACTTCCGCCGGCCGCTGCCGCTTCAGGGCCGGTTCGGCGCCGCGTACTCCACCATGGGCTCCCTGGCCTGCGTCCGCTCCCGCGAGGAGCTGACCACCGCCCTCGCCCATGTGCGCGAGGTGCTGGAGCCCGGCGCGACGCTGTCGCTGGAGTACTACTCCACGGCCGTCTACCGGCCCCTGGTGGAGCTGGGCACCGTCACCGTGCCCATGCCGCACCACGGCGGCACCACCACCTTCACCACCACCGTCGACGACGCGGACGTGCTGACCATGGGCACCCTCGTGGAGAAGGACGGCGAGCCGCCTGTGGAGTTCTCCGAGCAGGTGCTGCTGATCGAGCGCGAGGAGGTCGAGGCCTGCCTGGCCCGCGCCGGGTTCGCCGTCCAGGAGGTGGTTCCGGCCGAGGAACTGCTGCCCTACGACTGGTACACCGCCCGCGGTGTCGCCTGAGAGGAGGTCAACGGCAGTGCTGACAGCGAGCCGTGCGGCGTGGTTCGGCGCCGCTTTCGTCTTCGCCCTGCCCGCCATGCTGACCATGTTCGGCGGCAGCGGGCTGACCCGCGGCACGGTGTGGCTCCAGAGCACCCTGTTCGCGGTGAGCATCGCCGCGGCCGTCGCGGTCGTCTTCGGCAGGGGGCCGTCGTGAACATATCCGCCATCGTCCGCCGCCACCGTCCGCTGCTCGGCGTCGGTGTGTTCCTGGGCCTGCTGGGCACGGCCGCGACCCTGCTGCAGCCGCTGCTGATCGGCGACCTGATCGAGGCCGTGGTGCTGGACGAGCCGACGGCCCGTCCGATCGCGCTGATCGCCGCGCTGTTCGCCGCCGACGCCCTGCTGGCCGCCACGCACTTCTATCTGATCGGGCGCGCGGGGGAGAACATCGTCCTGGACATGCGCACCACCCTCACCGGGCGGCTGCTGCACTCCCGGATCGCGGAGTTCGGCAGGCTGGAGCACGGTGACGTGTTCACCCGTACCGTCGCCGACACCTCCATCGCCCGGGTGGCGCTGTCCTCCTCCGTCGCGCAGATGATCACGGCCGGGTTCACCACCGTCGGCTGTATCGCCGTGATGGCCTGGATCGACTGGCGGATGCTGCTGGTCACCGCCGGCTGCCTGGGCGCCGCCTCGGCCGTCGCCCTGGGGCTGGCCCGCGCGGTGCGCCGGGTGGCGGTGGTCAACCGGGAGGACACCAGCGCCTACGGCTCCGGACTGCTGCGCGCCCTGGGCGCGCTGACCACCGTCAAGGCCTCCCGCGCCGAGGAGCGCGAGGCCGAGCGGCTGCGGGAGCTGGCCGACGCCGCGCGCGGCAGCGGCATCCACGTCACCCGGCTGTCGGCGATGCTGATGCCCGCCATGAACGTGGGCACCCAGGTGTCGCTGGCCGTGGTGATCGCCTGGGGCATGGCCCGTACCGCCACCGGGGAGCTGCCGGTGGAGGACCTGACCGCGTTCATCATGTACCTGTTCTATCTGGTGTCCCCGCTGGTGATGCTGTTCATGGCGCTCGGGGAGTTCCAGCAGGGGCGGGCCGCCATCGACCGGGTCAGGGAGCTGGCCGCCATCGGCCAGGAGACCGGGGACGAGGACGGCGGTGACCGGGACGGCGGCCGGGACGGCGCACCCGGCACCCCCTCCCCCGCCGCCTCCTCCGCGTCCGCACCCGCGCCCGGGTCCGGCGCCCGCGGCGAGGTCCCCGCGGTGGAGTTCGAGGATGTCGCCTTCGCCTACCCCGGCACCCCCGCGCCCGCCGTGGAGGGGATCTCGTTCTCCCTGCCCGCCACCGGGGTCACCGCGGTCGTCGGCCCGTCCGGCGCCGGGAAGACCACCCTCTTCCAGCTCATCGAGCGCTTCCACACCCCCGACCGGGGCACCGTCCGCGTCGCGGGCTCGGACGCCGCCGCCCTTCCGTTGGACGAACTGCGCTCCCGCATCGGCCTGGTGGAGCAGGAGGCGCCGCTGATGCGCGGCACCGTGCGGGAGAACCTGGTCTACGCCCGCCCCGACGCCACCGACGAGGAGATCGCCGAGGCCGTGGAGGCCGCCCACCTCGCCGACGTCGTCCAGGCCCTGCCCGACGGCCTGGAGACCGAACTCGGCGAGGGCGGCGCCGGCCTGTCCGGCGGCCAGCGCCAGCGCCTGGCCATCGCCCGCGCGCTGCTGGCCCGGCCCGACGTACTGCTGCTGGACGAGGCCACCTCCAACCTCGACTCCGACTCCGAGTCGGCGCTGCGGGCCGCCATCACCGGCGTCGGCGCCCGCTGCCAGGTGCTGACCATCGCCCACCGCATCTCCACCGTCGTCGACGCCGACCGGATCCTGGTGCTGGAGGGCGGGCGGCTGCGCGCCCGCGGCACCCACGCCGAGCTGATGGAGAGCGACGAGACCTACCGGCGGCTGGCCGGCCGGCAGCTCGCCCCGGCGGGAGCCGGGCGGTGACCGATCCCCTGGGCGGCGCGGCCCCCGACGCGGCGGTCGTGGGCACCGGCCCCAACGGGCTGGCCGCCGCGGTGACGCTGGCCCGCGCCGGGCTGCGGGTGGTGCTGTACGAGAAGGAGGAGACGATCGGCGGCGGCCTGCGCACCGAGCCGCTGTTCGACTCCGGCGTGGCGCACGACGTCTGCTCGGCCGTCCACCCGATGGCCGCCGCCTCCGCGTTCTTCCGCCGCTTCGACCTGCCCGCCCGCGGGGTGCGGCTGCTCCAGCCCGGCATCCCCTACGCCCACCCGCTGCCCCGGGGGCGGGCGGCGGCGGCCTGGCGCAGCCTGGAGACCACCGCCGAGCGCCTGGGCGTGGACGGGCCCCGCTGGAGAGGGCTGATGGCGCCGCTGGCCGACCGCAGCCGGGGCGTGGTGGACCTGCTGCTGTCCGGGCAGCGCTCCCTGCCGCGCGACCCGGTCGCCGCGCTGCGGCTGGCCCCCCGGGTGCTGGCCCACTCCACCGCGCGCGGCGGCCGGTTCGCCACCGAGGAGGCCGAGGCTCTGCTGGCCGGGGTCGCCGCCCACGCGGTGGGACGGCTGCCCTCCCCGGCCTCGGCCGCGGTGGCGATGCTGCTGGGCCACACCGCCCACAGCACCGGCTGGCCGCTGCCCGAGGGCGGCAGCGCCCGCATCGCCGAGGCCATGGCCGCCGACATCACCGCGCACGGCGGCGTCTTCCGCACCGGCCACCGCGTGCGCGACCTGGCCGAGCTCGGCGGCGCACCCCTGGTCCTGCTGGACGTCGGTCCACGGGAGTTCCTGGCCCTGGCCGGCCACCGGCTGCCCGGGCGCTACCGGCGCGCCCTGGAGCGCTTCCGCTACGGGCCCGGGGCGGCCAAGGCCGACTTCCTGGTCTCCGCCCCGATCCCCTGGCGCAACCCGCTGGTGGGCCGGGCCGGCACCGTCCACCTCGGCGGCACCCGCGACGACATCGTCCGGCAGGAGAACGCCACCGCCGCCGGACGCCCCACCGGGGAGCCGTTCGTGCTGGTGGTGGACCCGGCCGTCACCGACCCCTCGCGCGCGGCGGGCGGGCGGCGGCCGGTGTGGGCCTACGCCCACGTCCCCAACGGCGACCGGCGCGATCCGGTGGAGCTGGTGCGCCGCCGCATCGAGGAGTACGCGCCCGGCTTCACCGACACGATCGTCGCCTCCCGCGGCATCGCGGCCGCCGACTACGAGGCCTACAACCCCAACTACACCGGCGGCGACATCGGCGCCGGCGCCATGACCCTGCGCCAGTCCCTCGCCCGTCCCACCGTGCGCTGGAACCCGTACGCCACACCGCTGCGCGGGGTGTACCTGTGCTCGGCCGCCACCCCGCCGGGGCCGTCCGTGCACGGCATGTGCGGCCATCTCGCCGCGCTGGCCGCGCTCCGCCGCCACCACGGCCTGCGCAACCCGCCCGACCTGTCCCCCACCACTGCGAGGAGCCGATCCGATGCGTAGACGCACCCGGGCCGCGATCGCGGCCGCCGCCGCCCTGTTCGCCGCCGGCGCCCTGCCCGGCACAGCCGGTGCCGCCACGACGACGACGGCGGACACCGCCGCGGGCACCGCCACCACCGCCGCGGGCGCCACGGCCGCGTCCGCCCGCGTCCCCTGGTCGGTGCGGCACGGTTCGGCGTCCGCCTCCGGCGAGCGGTGGGTCGAGACGAGCGTCGCCGGGATCTTCCACACCCTGGTGATCCGGGGTGAGCTGACCGGCTCCGGCGAGGGCTGCCACTCGCTGTGGATCCGCTACACCCACGACCTGGCCCCGGCCCCGCCCCGCAAGTACGCCGAGGTGTGCGGCTCCGGAACCGTCCCCGTCGCCCTGCGGCACCAGTACCGCCCCACCACCAGCGGCTATCTGACCGTGTGCCGGGGAACCGATGACACCGGGGACTGCGCCGCCTGGCAGAACATCACCTGGTGGCCCGTCAACGGGGGATGACCACCGCCGAGAGGCGGCCGTCACCGAAGGAAGAGAAAGAGGGAGAGAGATGAACGGCATCGACCGCGCCGAGCTGGACGAGACCATCGCCAAGACCTTCAAGGAGGTCCGCACCGCGATCGACACCCACAGCGAGAAGAGCCTGCAGATGTACAGCAACGCCCTGAGCGCGCTGGTGGAGCTGAGGCAGCAGGTGGTGTCGGAGGAGCGCGCCGCCGGCTGACCCCCGGGACCTGACGCCGCCCCGCCGGCGCCCGCCCACCGCGCGGGCGCCGGCGGGTGCTCGGGTGACGGGTGTCACGTCGCAGGTCACAGCCGCCTTCCGGGAGGATGAGCGGATGCGCGTGCTCTTCGTCGGCGACTCCATGACCATCGGCAGCGCCGGTGAGCACACCTGGCGCCACCGCATGTGGCGGCACCTGGAGCGCACCCGCGGCCCGCACGGCGCCGCGTACGAGATCGTCGGCCCGCGCGACGCGCTGTACGACAAGGACGCCGACGCCCCGGTCTCCCACGACTACGCCGACCCCGCCTTCCCCGCCGGCGCCCGCCGCCATCTCGCCGGCTGGGGCGAGGGCTGGCTGCACATGGCGCCGGTGATAGGCGGTGCGGTGCGCGAACACCGCGCCGACACCCTGCTGGTCTTCCTGGGCCTGATCGACCTCGGCTTCTACACCGGCTCCGACGCCACCGCCGCCAACGTCCGCCGCTTCGTCGCCGAGGCCCGCTCCGCCGAACCGCGGGTGCGGATGGTGCTGCTGCCGGTGATCCCCAACATACGGGCGCGGCACGACGCCTTCTTCGCCGCCGAGTGCGAGCGCTTCAACGGGCTGCTGGCGCGGGCCGCGGCCGAACTGTCCACCCCCGCCTCGCCACTTCTGACGGCCGTACCGCCGCACGGCTGGGACCTGGCCCGCGACACCTACGACGGCACCCACCCCACCGCCTGCGGCGAGCACCTCATCGCCGCCGCCTTCGCCGATGCGATGCACCGGGCGTGGGGCGTGGGCGGCCCGTACGCCGCGGGCGCGGTGGGGGCCCAGCCGGGCGTACCCGGCGCCCGCCGCACGGCCGGTCCGGTCACCGTGGAACAATGAATTCCGCTCCCATTAGCCCCGGAATCCCCTGTCGGCGGTGAAGGATTTTCCGGAGCTTCCCGGAGGGCCGCCGCAAGGGGCGGCGAAAGGCGGGAAATCGCGGATCCGGAATGATGACGGACATGCGCCGCAGCTCCGGAATGCCTGACTTCACGGCGGCCGAAAAGGTACCGGGCCCGGACGCCCCTCTGTGAACACGGGCCTGTGACGACGGTGTCCAGCGCCTTGGACGCGCTCTCAGCCAGCCGTGCACACCCGCCCGGGTGGCTGGAAAAAGACGGTGTTTGGCTCAATAAACAGTCCTCCCTCCCGCGGCTGTGCTGAAACCATCTCGGCGCCACCGACACTTCGGCGGAGAATCCCCACCGGGATTCCGGCGGCACCGTCCTGTCAACGCGCAACAGGGGGTATCCAGATGACCGATTCCGCTCCAATATCCTTTTCCGAGCAATCCGCGCCTCCGCTGACCACACCCCTGGTGTGCGATCCGCGGCAGCCCCGCGAGAAGGCGTGGGAGGCGGACGCGGTCGAGCGGTTCCGCAAGCGCATGCTCGACGAGAGCGCCCTCTTCCCGTGCGTCTTCGGTGTGGACGCGCTGCGCAGGGCCACCCTGCGCTTCTCCTTCCTGGAACGGGGGGACGGCCTCGCCCGGCGGCTCGCGGCGGCACTCGGCGACTTCGTCGCCCTCGCGCCCGAACTGGGCCGCAGGACCTCCCTGGTGGCGTTCTTCGAGACCACCGACGAGGACCGCGCCCGCGACGTGGAGGGCTTCCGCACCCTGGTGTGGGAGCTGCTCCAGGGGGTGCACGACCTGGACACCTCGCCCTGGCCGGCGGACGTCCCGCTGGACACCGAGGATCCCGAGTGGGAGTTCGGCTTCGCCGGAATGCCGATGTTCGTCGTCGCGAACACCCCGGCCCACCGCAGACGCAACAGCCGGTACTTCGAGGACCTCGCGATCACCTTCCAGCCCCGCTTCGTCTTCGACGACATCTCCGAGGACTCCAAGCAGGGACGCAATGCCCGTACCATCATCCGCGGCCGCCTGGCCGCCTACGACGACGTCCCCGCCAGTCCGCTCCTGGGCAGTTACGGCAAGCCGGGCAACCTGGAGTGGGCCCAGTACTTCCTGGACGACGACAACACGCCCCACGACCGGGGGACGCGCTGCCCCCTGCGTGTCAGGCACGGGGCACAGCACGCCGACAGCGCCCGCGACGCCGCCGACAACAACGCCGACACCTCCGCCGACAACGCACAGGAGACCGCCGTATGAGCCCCCGGTTCGACAGCCGCACGGCCCCCGCCGTCCCGGCCGACCTCACCGAACTCCTCCCGCACCAGGGCAGCTTCGAGCTGCAGAACGACCAGCCGGGCAAGGTCCACAACTGGCACCACCACAGCCTGGACGAGGAGTTGTTCATACTGCGGGGCAGCGCCCTGCTCTTCTGGGACGCGGCCGGCGCCTACCAGGAGCGCGACTGCCCGGCGGGCACCTGGATCACGCTGCCCGCCGGCACCGTGCACGGCTCGCTGGCCGGCCCGCAGGGCGCGGTCTACATGATCCGCCCGCGTGACGGCCGTACGGCCGAGACCACGTTCCTGGCCGACGGCGAGCACCCGCACCCCACCCCGGTCGCACGGGAATCCGCGGCGTGACCGGTCCGCACGGCACGAAGTCCGCGGGCGGGGCGGCCGGCGCCGAGGGCGCGGCCGCCCCGCCCCCCACACGGATGGCGGGCCATCTGCGCCTGCCCGGGGCCGTGGCGCTGGCCATCACCATCGTGGTGGGCAGCGGCGCCCTCGTCTCACCCGGCATCGCCTACCACCAGACCGGCCAGGCCGCCCTCTACGCCTGGCTCGTGGCCGCCGCCGTCACCGTCCCGCTGCTGATCGTCTTCGCCCGGCTGGGCGCCGACCTGCCCGGCGCCGGGGGCGTCGCCGGCTTCGTCCAGGCCGGGTTCGGCCGCTCCTGGGCGGCCGGCGTGGAGGTCATGCTCCTGGGCACCTTCGGCCTCGGCATCCCGGCCATCGCCCTGACCGGCGGCTTCTACTTCCAGCAGATCCCCGGCCTGCACGGGGTCCCGGCCTGGGCGGCGGCGATCGGGCTGCTGGCACTGGCCGGACTGTCGGTGGCGATCGGCGGATCGGTGTCGTCGCGCATCCAGATCGTCCTGGCACTGCTCATGACGGCCGGACTGCTCGCGGCGGCGGTGCTCGGCCTGTCCGGCGGCGATCCCGTACAGCACCTGCCGCCGGCCCGGCCGGAGGAGCTCGCGCTGGGCGTGGCGGCGCTGGGAGCGGTGTTCTTCGCCTTCACCGGCTGGGAGATGCTCTCCTTCACCACCGAGGAGTACGCCAACCCTCGCAGGGACTTCCCCCGGGTGGTGGTCATCAGCTTCCTCGTCGTCACGACCCTCTACGTCCTGCTGGCCTGGGCGGTCCAGACGCGGCTGGCGGAGGACGACCCCAAGGCCGCCTCCTCGCCGATCCACGCCGTGGTGTCGGCCGCCGCCCCGGGCCTGGCCTGGGTGGTGTCGGTGCTGGGCGTGGTGATCATCGCCGCCAATCTGGTGGGCGCGGTGTGGGCCGCCTCCCGGCTGGTGATGTCCAGCGCCCGCGAGGGGCTGCTGCCGCGCCCCCTGGCCAGGCTGAGCCGGTCGGCCGGCACGCCCCCGCGCAACGCGGTGGCGGTGTGCGTCGCGGTCTTCAGCCTGATGTCGCTGGCGACGGCGTCCGACCTGCTGTCGCTGTCGGACCTGCTGACCGTCGCGGGGCAGAACTTCTTCCTGCTCTACCTGTTCTCCGCGGTCGTCTACGCGCGGCTCAAGTCCGGCGCCCCCAGGGCGTTCGGTATCGCCATCGCCGTACTGCTGGGGCTGCTGGCGCTGACCTTCGGCCCCCTCCAGCTCGGGTACGCGCTGGCGCTGCTGGTGCTCGGCCGCGTCCTGTCGTGGCGGGTCGGGAAGCGGCGGGAGGCCGCACCGGGAAGCTGACCGCCGTGCCGTCCGGGCACCGGCTTGGCGGTGTCCGGACGGCACGGCAGTATGCCCGGGGCAGAGCGGGGTCCGTACCCGGTACGGGCACGGACCCCGCCTGCACCGGTCCGTCCGCACCGAGACGCCACGAGAGAGGCAGCCTTGAACGTCCTGCTTTCCGCATCGGCCCGCGACCTGGGGCTGCGCCATCCCCGGGTCTGGTCCCTGAAGTCCGGCCGGCCCCTGCTGTCCGGGACCGGTATCGGCGCCGGGGAGGCCGCGGCGTTCGGCGGCGGCGAGCACCCGCCCGGGTACCGGGACCTGTTGGCGGCACTGGGCCACCCCGGCACGGTTCCGGCCGGGGAGAGGCTGCGGCGCACCGTGGCCGAGCGCGGCTGGCGCTCCCACGGGCCCGTCGTCGACGCCGTCAACGCCGCCACCATGGAGCACGGCGGCGGCATCGGCCTGCACCGGGCGGACGACACCGGGGGCGCGCGGATGCTCATCACCCGCGCCCCCGCCGGACTGCGCATGGTCCCCGCCTTCTCGGACCGCTCCAGGCCCGTCCCCGAAGGAGACCTGGTCTACGGGCTCCACGGCGGCCGGGACGGCGAGGAACTGCGGCCCATGGCCTGGCTGGGGCGCCGCGACTGCGACAGCGCCGACTTCCAGCTCCTCGACGACACCACCGAGGCGGTGATGATCGTCCTGGGCTGCCCCGGCACCGACGCAGGCCACACCGCGGAGGCGGGCGGCACCGTCCTGGAGCTGCTCGCCCGTCTGCGGCCCGACATCACCGCCACCGAACTCGTGGTCACCGACGCACCCTGACGGCGCGGGCCCCGCCGCGCGGGGTCCGGCCCTTCGGTCGTGCCGCTCTTGCTTCGAGCCCACTCCAGCACGTTGGCTGGTACCCATGGAGTACACGCAGCTCGGACGCACCGGTCTCAAGGTCAGCCGCCTCGTTCTCGGCACGATGAACTTCGGTCCGCAGACCGAGGAGGCCGACAGCCACGCCATCATGGACGCCGCCCTCGACGCGGGTCTGAACTTCTTCGACACGGCCAACGTCTACGGGTGGGGCGAGAACAAGGGCCGCACCGAGGAGATCATCGGCAACTGGTTCGCCAAGGGCGGCGACCGCCGCGACAAGGTCGTCCTCGCCACCAAGGTCTACGGCAACATGGCGGCCACGGACGGCGACGTCTGGCCCAACCACGACAAGCTGTCCGCGGTGAACATCCGCCGCGCCGTCGACGCCAGCCTGAAGCGGCTGCGGACCGACCACATCGACCTGTACCAGTTCCACCACGTCGACCGGAACACGCCGTGGGAGGAGACCTGGCAGGCGATGGACGTCCTGGTCCAGCAGGGCAAGATCCTGTACGTCGGATCGTCCAACTTCGCGGGCTGGCACATCGCCCGGGCCAACGAGAGTGCCGCCCGCACCGGCCGGCTCGGCCTGGTCAGCGAGCAGTGCAAGTACAGCCTCGTCGAGCGCCGCGCCGAGATGGAGGTCATCCCGGCGGCGCGCGGCTACGGCCTCGGCGTCATCCCGTGGTCCCCGCTGGGCGGGGGCCTGCTGGGCGGCGTGCTCCGCAAGGAGCGGGAGAACCCCGAGCGCCGCTCGTCGCAGGCGCTGGCGAACAACCCCGGACTGCGCGACCAGGTCCAGGCGTACGAGGACCTGCTGGACAAGCACGGCCTGGAGCCCGGCGAGGTGGCCCTGGCCTGGCACCTGGCCCAGCCCGGCATCACCGGCCCGATCATCGGCCCGCGCACCCGCGAGCAGCTGGACTCGGCGCTGCGCGCGGTGGAGCTGGAGCTGAGCGGGGAGCTGCTGGCCTCGCTGGACGAGATCTTCCCCGGCCCCGGGCCCTCCCCGGAGGCGTTCGCCTGGTGACGCGCCGGGCGGCGGGCCGGTGGCGCGGGGGCGCGCCACCGGGCCCGGTGCGCCCGGGCTGTGCGGGCGCCCGAGGCCGTCCGCTCCGCCGCCCGGCGGGGCGGACGGCCGTCCTCCCTGTGTCTTCCCCAACGGCCGGGAGGCCGTTCGTCCGTGCGGCCCGCCGCCCGGGCGGCCCTCTCAGCCGATGAGGGCCGCCAGCATCACCACGGCGAGCATGAGCACCAGGGCCCCGCTGACGATGCGGGTACGGGTCTTCGGGTCCACGCCCCAACGGTAGCCCGCCCGGCCGGGAGCCCTTCGGCAGCCCCTTCGGCGGACCGGCCGCCGGACCCTCAGCGGCCCAGCGGCCAGAACGCCAGCGTCTCGTAGCGGGGGTGCTCCCCGGGGATCCCGGAGCGGGGCAGCCGGCTGCGTACGAGGCTCAGCTCCTCCGCCCGCCAGGGGCTTCCCGCGAAGTCCTCCAGGGCCGCCGCCAGGGGGCGCAGGTCCGGGCCCGGCCCGCGGCGGCCGGCGCGGGCCAGGGTCAGATGCGGCTTGTAGGGGCGGTCGTCGGTGGGCACCCCGGCCCGGTTGACGCCCGCTGTGACGGAGCCGGCCAGCCGCCGCAGCGGTTCGCGGCCGTCGTCCACCCCGGCCCACAGGACCCGGTCGCCGAACCGGCCGCCCCCGGCCAGCCGCACCTCGAAGGGGTGGTGGCGGTGGGCGGCGCGCTCCAGGCGCTCGCACAGCGCGGGCAGCAGGTCCTCGTCCACCTCGCCCAGGAAGGCGAGGGTGAAGTGCCAGCCCTCGGGGAGGGCCCAGCGCAGCCGGTCCGCGCCGGGCAGTCCCTTCAGCCGCTCCACCTCCTCGCCGAGTTCCGCGACGGCGGAGGGCGGCGGCAGCACGGCGGTGAAAAGCCTCATGGGGAGAGTCTCACGCGGGCGGGCCGCTCACGCGAGCACGTCCCTGCGGTGGTCCCGCTCCCCGCCCGGCCCGGTGGCCGGGGCGCTGGGCGGGGCCGCGGCCGGGGCGGCGGCGGGGACGGTCCGGCGCGGGGAGACCGGGGTGCGGTCCTGTGGGGCCGGGCCGTCCCCCGCTATGCCCTCCGGCCCCTCCGCGCTCGCCGCGCCGGCCGCTCCGGCCGCCCGCACTCCCCGTGCCACCGGGACGAACGTCAGGCCCCGGCGGCCGCGTCGCAGGCCCACCCGCGGCCGCAGTCCGCCGATCCGGGCCAGTACCAGGGCGGTGGCGACGGCGGCCGCGGCCGAGATCAGGCCGCCGGCCAGGAAGCCGGCGCGGGCGCCGTAGGTGTCGGTGATCCAGCCCATCAGCGGGCCGCCGAGCGGGGTGCCGCCCATGAACACCATCATGTACAGGCTCATCACCCGGCCGCGCATCGCCGGGTCGGAGGCGAGCTGGACGGTGGAGTTGGCGGTGACGTTGAAGGTCAGGCCCACCGCGCCGATGGGCGCCATCAGCAGGGCGAAGACCCAGAACGACGGGGAGAGGGCCGCGGTCATCTCCAGCACGCCGAAGAGGAGCGCTGCGCCGACCATCACCCGCATCCGGCTCACCCCGCGCCGGGCCGCCAGCAGCGCGCCGGCGACCGAGCCGACGGCCATCAGGCTGTTGAGCAGGCCGTAGGTGCCCGCGCCCTCGTCGAAGACCTTGTCGGTGAAGGCGGTGAGCCAGATGGGGAAGTTGTAGGCGAAGGTGCCGACGAAGCCGACCAGTGTGATCGGCCAGATCAGCTCCGGCCGGCTCGCGACGTACCGCAGGCCCTCGCGGAGCTGGCCCTTGGCGCGCGGGGCGCGCTCGATGACGTGCAGTTCGGCGGTGCGCATCATCAGCAGGCCGGTGATCGGCGCGATGAAGGACAGCCCGTTGAGCAGGAACGCCCAGCCGCTGCCCACGGCCGTGATCAGCACACCGGCGACGGCTGGGCCGACCAGGCGGGCGGACTGGAAGTTGGCGCCGTTGAGGGAGACGGCGTTGGCGAGCTGCTCGGGGCCGACCATCTCCGAGACGAAGGTCTGGCGGGCGGGGTTGTCCACGACCGTCGCCAGTCCCAGCACGAGGGCGAGGGCGTAGACGTGCCAGACGTGGACGTGGCCGCTGAGGGTCAGCGCGGCGAGGGCGAGTCCGGTCAGGCCCATCGCCGTCTGGGTGATCAGCAGCAGCCTGCGCTTGGGGTAGCGGTCGGCGATGACGCCGCCGTAGAGCCCCAGCAGCATCATGGGGAGGAACTGCAGGGCCGTGGTGATGCCGACGGCCGTCGCGGATCCGGTGAGGCTGAGGACCAGCCAGTCCTGGGCGATGCGCTGCATCCAGGTGCCGGTGTTGGAGACGAGCTGTCCGGCGGCGAACAGCCGGTAGTTGCGGATGCGCAGCGAGCTGAACGTCGAGGGCTTCGCGGCCTTCGCCGCCTTCGGGGTTTCGGTGTTCTCGTCAGGTGCGGGTGCGGAGTCTGCTCCGGGTCCCGGACTCAATCGGTTTCGCCTCCTCGTGGCGCTACTCCTTCTTACAGTTGCGCGAGCTTCTCCAGTACGGGGGCCGCGGCGCGCAGCCGCGCCCACTCGTCCTCGTCGAGCCGGCCGGCGAGCTCGGCGAGCCAGGCGTCGCGCTTGGTGCGGCTGGCGGCGAGCATTGCCTCGGCCCGCTCGGTCTGGGTGACCACCTTCTGGCGGCGGTCCTCACTGTGCGGTTCCAGCCGGATGAGCCCCTTGGCCTCCAGCATGGCCACGATGCGGGTCATCGACGGCGGCTGTACGTGCTCCTTGCGCGCCAGCTCGCCGGGCGTGGCGGAGCCGCAGCGCGCGAGGGTGCCGAGGACCGACATCTCGGCCGGGCTCAGCGACTCGTCGACGCGCTGGTGCTTGAGACGGCGCGCCAGGCGCATCGTGGCGGAGCGGAGGGCGCTGACGGCTTCGGCGTCCTCGCCCCGGGACAGATCCGGCATATTCGTTAGCCTAACTCATTACTTCTCCTAAGGACCAGTCCGGGGAGGGTGTGGAAGGGGTGTCTTTCCTCACCCGTACGAGTGAGTCGGCAAGAAAAGCCGACGCCCTCCCCCGCCTACCCCCGCGACCGTGTCCCCATGGAGTCCGCGGAAACGAAGGTGCCAAGCCTACGGATGGACGGTGCGCCACTCGAACGGCTCCGCGGCCATGCCTCCGAACACGCGACGAGCGTCCGGGACCACATGGTCCCGGACGCTCGTCCGTGCCGTCCGTGCCGTCCGCGTGAACGCGCCGCCGGGCGATCCGCCCGGCGGCGCGTTCATCCGGCTCAGGTCAACCGGCCCCGGGCCCGGTCACCCGATCCCGAGCACCTGCTGGATCGGGTCCAGCAGGAAGTAGACCAGGAAGCAGGCGCCGACGGCGTTCAGCAGCCACGGGATCTCGCGGAAGCGCCCGGTGGCGGTGCGCAGCAGGATGTAGGAGAGCACGCCGATGCCGATGCCGTTGGTGATGCTGTAGGTGAACGGCATGGAGATCAGCGTCAGGAACGCCGGGACGGCGACGGTCTGGTCGCTCCAGTCGATCTCCCGCACGTTCGAAGCCATGATCAGGAAGCCGACCACGACCAGCGCCGGGGTCGCGGCGTGCGAGGGCACCACGGTGGCCAGCGGCGTGAAGACCAGGGCCAGCAGGAACAGCGCGCCGGTCATGATGTTGGCCAGGCCCGTGCGGGCGCCCTCGCCGACACCGGCGGTGGACTCCACGAAGCAGGTGTTGGCCGAGCAGGAGCCGAAGCCGCCGCCCGCCACCGCGACGCCGTCCGTCATCAGGATGCGGCCCATGCCGGGCAGCCGGCCCTGCTCGTCGGTCAGCTTCGCCTCGTGGCCGACGCCGATGATGGTGCCCATCGCGTCGAAGAAACCCGACAGCAGCACGGTGAAGACGAACAGCGAACCGGTCAGCACGCCGACCTCGGCGAAGCCGCCGAAGAGGCTGACCTCGCCGATCAGGCCGAAGTCCGGGGTGCTCACGATGCTCTCGGGCATGTTGGGCACGGCCAGGCCCCAGGCTGCGTCGGGGATCTCGGCGACCGCGTTGATCACCACGGCGACCAAGGTCATCACGACGATGCTGATCAGGATCGCGCCCTTGGTCTTCCTGATGACCAGGACGAAGGTGAGGGCCAGGCCGAGGATGAAGACGAGCACCGGCCAGCCGGTCAGGTGACCGCCCTGCCCGAGGCCGAGCGGCACGGTGGTGTGCGCGGCGTCGGGGTTGCGGGTGACGAAGCCGGAGTCCACCAGGCCGATGAGGGTGATGAACAGGCCGATGCCGATGGCGATGGCCCGGCGCAGCCCGCCGGGTATGGCGTCCATGACGCGCTCGCGCAGTCCGGAGGCGACCAGCAGCATCAGCACCAGTCCGGCCAGGACCACCATGCCCATGGCGTCGGGCCAGCTCATCTGCGGCGCGAGCTGGAGGGAGACCACGGCGTTGATGCCGAGCCCGGCGGCCAGCGCGATGGGCACGTTGCCGATGACGCCCATCAGGATGGTGGTCAGACCGGCCATCAGCGCGGTGGCGGTGACGAGCTGGGCGTTGTCGAGCTGCTGGCCGAACTTGTCCGTGCCCGCGCCCAGGATGATCGGGTTCAGCACGATGATGTAGGCCATCGCGAAGAAGGTGGCCAGCCCGCCGCGCAGCTCGCGGCTCACGCTCGAGCCTCGCTCGGAGATCTTGAAGAAGCGGTCGACACCGCTCCCGGACGACGGGGATCCGGTTTCGTTACCAGGGGTACCGGGGGTGTCTGGCGTGGCCGGGGTGTCGGTGGCCGGAGCGGACATGCGTGACCTTCACTGGGCGGTTCGGGGACGGTTTCGGAGGTTCCTCCAATGGGAACCAGCCAATCCAGGGTGCTTTCAGTATGAACGCACCACTGTTGAAAAGGCCATCCGCGGACGGGGGCATTCCCAGGGCGCGGCCGTGACCCTCCCCACACCCCCTCGCCCCTCCCCGCCCGCGTGCTCCCGGCCCCCGCCCCACCCGGACGCCGCTCCCGGGTCGGCCCCGGCCTCCCCCCTCGTTACGCTGGTGCGGAACGCCACGGCACGGACGGGCGACGGGGCGACGGGAAGCGAGAGGGCCGGGCGATGGGCTGGAGCAGGTGGACGAGCGGCGAGCGTGAGGCACCCGAGCCCCTGGAGGGCAACGTCGTCGCCACCGTCGTGGGCGGCACGGTCATCTGGTTCACGCTCTTCCTGGTCCAGCTCCCCTTCTACCGCTGGTTCGACGACCACGACCGCACCTGGTGGCTGTGGACCTGCCTGGCGGGCGGCGTCCTGGGCCTGTACGGCATCTGGTTCGTCCGCCGCCGCGAGGCCACGCTGCGCCGCGAGCGCCTGGCACGGGAGACCGGGACGGACCCCGGCACGGGCACGGGCGCAGGCCCCGCCCCGGAGGGCCCCACACCCGCCGATTGACCCGCGACCGGGCGCTCCGCCCCCGGCGAAAGCCCTGTTCCCTTCCCTGATTTCTCCCCCATCACACCCGTACCCGTGCCGCGGACCGCGCGCGAAGGCGCGTTCGCCTCGTAGTGTCTGGGACATGACGGAACGGGCTGAGACAGTACGAGGCGACCGGGGTGCCCCGGAGCCGCACGAGGGCACGGCGCTCGCCGTACCCTCCCCCCGCACGGACGCGGGTACGGCGGCGGGCACGGGCACGGGCACGGACCCGGCAGCGGGCACCCCCGCCCCCCGGTCCCCGGGCCTGACGGCCGCCGAGGTCGCCGAGCTCAAGGCCCGCGGCCAGGTCAACGACGTCCCCGTGCGGTCCTCCCGCTCCACGGCCGACATCGTCCGCGCCAACGTCTTCACCCGCTTCAACGCCATCATCGGCGTCCTCTTCGCGATCATCCTGGTCGTCGGCCCCATCCAGGACGGCCTGTTCGGCTTCGTCATCCTCGCCAACACCCTCATCGGCATCGTCCAGGAGCTGCGCGCCAAGCGGACGCTGGACAACCTGGCCGTCATCGGCGAGTCCAGGCCGACCGTCCGCCGCGACGGCGCCGCCACCGAGGTCCGCACCAACGAGATCGTCCTGGGCGATCTGGTCGAGCTGGGCCCCGGCGACAAGGTCGTCGTGGACGGCACCGTCACCGAGTCCGACGGGCTGGAGGTGGACGAGTCCCTGCTGACCGGCGAGGCCGACCCCGTCCACAAGCGGCCCGGCGACACCGTGATGTCCGGCAGCTTCGTCGTCGCCGGCGGCGGCGCCTTCACCACCACCCGGGTCGGACGCGAGGCGTACGCCGCCCAGCTGGCCGAGGAGGCCTCCCGCTTCACCCTCGTCCACTCCGAACTGCGCAGCGGCATCAGCCAGATCCTCAAGTACATCACCTGGATGATCGTCCCGGCCGCGATCGGCCTGGTCCTCAGCCAGCTCCTGGTGGAGGACCACAGCGTCGACGAGGCCATTCGCCGCATGGTCGGCGGCATCGTGCCGATGGTGCCCGAGGGCCTGGTGCTGCTGACCTCCATCGCCTTCGCCATCGGCGTCATCCGGCTGGGACGCAAGCAGTGCCTGGTGCAGGAACTGCCCGCCATCGAGGGCCTGGCCCGTGTGGACACCGTCTGCCTGGACAAGACCGGCACCCTCACCGAGGGCGGCATGGACGTGGCCGAGGTCCGCCCGCTGGACGGCGCCGACCCCGCCCGCGTACGACGGGTGCTGGCCGCGCTCGGATGCAGTGACCCCCGCCCCAACGCCAGCCTGAAGGCCATCGCCGACGCCCACCCCGCCGACGGGGCGGAGGGCTGGACGTGCACCGGCTCCCTCCCCTTCTCCTCCGCCCGCAAGTACAGCGGCGCGGCCCTCACCGGGCCCGGCGGGGAGACGGGGACCTGGCTGCTGGGCGCCCCCGACGTCCTGCTCGCCCCCGGCTCCCCGGCCCTCGCCGAGACCGACCGCCTCAACCGGCAGGGCCTGCGCGTACTGCTGCTGGCCCGCACCTCCCGCGCCCTGGACGACCCCGCCCTCGCCACCGACCCCACCTCCACCGAGCCCACCGCCCTGGTCGTGCTGGAGCAGCGGCTGCGTCCCGAAGCCGCCGACACCCTGCGCTACTTCGCCGAACAGGACGTCTCGGCGAAGGTCATCTCCGGCGACAACGCCGTCTCCGTCGGCGCCGTCGCCGCCAAGCTCGACCTGCCCGGCGCCGGCTCCACCGTCGACGCCCGCACCCTCCCGGAGGACCGCGGGGAACTGGCGGCGGCACTGGAGGACGGCACGGTCTTCGGCCGCGTCACCCCGCAGCAGAAGCGCGACATGGTCGGCGCCCTCCAGTCGCGCGGCCACACCGTCGCCATGACCGGCGACGGCGTCAACGACGTACTGGCCCTGAAGGACGCCGACATCGGCGTCTCGATGGGCTCGGGCTCGGAGGCCACCAAGGCCGTCGCCCAGATCGTGCTGCTCAACAACTCCTTCGCCACCCTGCCGTCGGTCGTCGCCGAGGGGCGGCGGGTCATCGGCAACATCGAGCGCGTCGCCAACCTCTTCCTCACCAAGACCGTCTACTCGGTGCTGCTGGCCCTGCTGGTCATCGTCTCCCAGGTGCCCTACCCGTTCCTGCCCCGCCATCTGACCCTGCTGGGCGGCCTGACCATCGGCATCCCCGCCTTCTTCCTGGCCCTGGCCCCCAACAAGGAGCGCGCCCGCCCGCACTTCGTACGGCGCGTGATGCGGTACGCGGTCCCCTCCGGCCTCATCGCCGCGACCGCCACCTTCACCGTCTACCTGCTGGCCCGCCACCACTACACCGGCCCGGGCGCGCTGGAGGCCGAGACCAGCGCGGCGACGCTGACGCTGTTCCTGGTGGCGCTGTGGGTGCTGGCGATCATCGCCCGCCCCTACACCTGGTGGCGGATCGCCCTGGTGCTCACCATGGCCTCGGCCTTCGTGGTCGTGCAGGTCACCCCGTTCCTCCAGGACTTCTTCGCCCTCCGCCTGGTCGGCACGGTGATGCCGTGGACGGCCGTCGGCGTCGCCGCCGCCTCGGCGGCCCTCCTGGAGTTCACCTGGCGCTGGATCGGCCGCCGCTTCCCGGACTGACCCCGCCGCCCGCCACCTCGAACTCCCCTGGGCGGGCCACCTCCCCGGCCTGGAGCGCCCGCAGGAGACGACGGCGCTGCTGACGGACTTCCTGCGGGAGAGCGGTGGCGCGGGCGCGTAGCGGGAGAAGCCCTGTCCGCCACCACGGAGAACGGCGGACGGACAGGGCGGCGTGTGGCATCAGCCCGCGATCACCCCCAGGTGAGGCGCTGTCCGCCGGGGCCCACACGCAGCCGCATACGGTCGGCCGCTCGGTCCCGGTCGTGCGACTGGATACGCGCCATGTGGTCGAGTTCTGCGATGCACGGGCCGCACGCGTACACGTCGCCCGTCGTACCGGGCGTGGTCACGGACCCGACCCACAGCACGCGCACGCCTTCCCGTCGGCAGTACAGCCAACAGGCGCCGGTCACCCACTGGTTCCCGTCGTCCGTCTGCGCGACGAGCGGCCATGCGTCGCACCATGTGCGCGCCATGGCCGGGGCGAAGGTCATGCCGTGCCCCCGTTCACCCGAGCGAGTTCCAGGAAGCCTCCTGCCTTCTCGATCTCGCGCGCCACCTCGTCGTACTCCTGCGGAACGGGCGAGACCATCGAGCGCCACGCCGTGAGCACCGCCCCGGCCTCGCCGCTCCTGATGTGTTCGACGGCCTGTCTCAAACCGTCACGCCCCTGCGGCGGCAGCAGCCCCACGCGCTCCTCGATCACTCCCGTGATCTCCCACCCGAACGCCTCGGCGTGCTTCGTGCACTCCTCGCGAGGGCCCGTGATGTCCGTGTTGGGAGCACCGCACAGATAGACCACGCAGCGGAACCGCTCGGTCCTCGCGGCCTCGGCGGACACACCGGCCTCACCCGGCGCGACGCCCGCCGCCGCGTCCGCCAGTGACCGGCGCAGTCGCAGTTCGCCTTCGGTTCGGCGGGTCCCGGATCGTTCCGGCCCGCTCTGGATACTGACCATGCGTCAATCGTGCTCGCCTGATGACAAACAGTGAAGTGACGAGGCGTAGGACCTGACGATGTGGCCGGACCCCGACCCGTACGCTCCGTAGGACTCAGGCGATCAAGGGCACTCCGATGAGTTCGCCGATGTTCCGTACGCGTGCGGTGGACACCTTCGCGAGACGCTTCCCGATGACACCGGGCAGCGCCTGATGCCTGACCCACTCAGGAGCGTCGAGCCCTACCTCGATCAGCGTGTCTCCGGCCTGGTCGTGGAGACCGGCCGCGCACTGCGCGAGAGCGACATCGAGCCGGTAGCGGTTGCGGGCCACCTTCGACATGGACTTGGGAAGCTTCTTCATCTCCGGCTGACCGGCGAGTTTGAGTGCGCGCCCGTAGTCCTTCAGCGCGACGTGGATCCCGACGGCCTCGGTCTTCGCCGCCGTCGGACCGAAACTGGTCCCGTGCAGCTTCTCGTCCCGCCCCAGCCTCGCCGCCGCGGCGTGCGCCTGCGAGATGTAGTCGTCGGCCGCGCTCCTGTCCTCGCGTCTCGACGCCGCCACAGCCGCGGAGATCATCAGCCGCCCGTACGCGAGCAGCTGCGGGCGGGATCCGCTGCTGAACGACGGCTCGATCGCCAGTGCCGCACGCTCGGCCACGGCCACCGCCCGGGACAACTTGGCACCCCGCAGATGGATCCATGACAGCGTGGACTCGAGCAGCGCCGTCATCACAGGGTCGCCGACGTCCCCCGCGAGGTGTTTCGCCGACGCGAGCGCGCTCAGTGCGAGGTCGCGCTGCCCGAGCCCGTTCGAGCACGACGCGGCCACGCGGTACGTGCTCGCCAGGATCGATGCCAGTCGCTCGCGCTCGCTGCCGGTGGCACTGGCGTACCTGGCCTGTCCTTCCATGAGGACCTTCGAGGCGAAGCTGCTCACCTTGGCCGTGTCGCTCGCCCAGTAGGAATCCCACGCGCGGTCGCGGGCTTCGCCCAGTTCCTCGACGGTGCTCGGGTCGTCGATGCCCTCCCACTCGCCGAGGGCACTCTCGTGCACGGCGTCGGACAGCTGGCGCAGCGCGGCACGGTCACCCCGGTCCATGCCCCGACGCGGCGCCTGCTGCCCCAGGATCACGGACACGTCCGTGTTCAGCGCATGGGCGAGCTTGAGCAAAGAGCCGACGGACAACTCCCCGCGGTCCTGCTCGGCTTTCTGCACCAGGGCGAGGGACAGCCCCGCCGCATCGGCAAGCCCCTGCTGTGTCAGATCGGAACCTCGTAGGTGCTTGATGCGCTTACCGTTCGTCAGATCAGCCCAGCTGCTCACGATCACTCCAGTGCGTTTGCTCCGGCTGCTGCTATCCGATGGTAGGTCCAGACGCCCGGGGCGGAACGGAACAGCCGCGGAATCCGGGCGCACTCGGCCCAGCCCTCGCGGGGAACACTCCTGTCTCACGGCCGGCCTTCAGCCCAGGCTTGGACCGCCCAAGGAGACCACAGCCCTGCTGACGGACTTCCTGCGGCAGTACGCGGCTCAGTAGACGTACAGCGTCGTGGTGTCGAGCACGGTGCCGATCGGTTCGCCCACCGGCACCGGTTCCCCGAACTCGCTCTCGCGCACGGCCCGGTAGCGCTCGCCGACCGGCTCGGAGTGCAGCAGGCAGACGCCCTTGACCGGATTCACGACCAGGTAGTACGGAATCCCGGCCACCGCGTACTTGCCGACCTTCCGGTCCAGGTCGTTCTCGGGATTGGACTCCGAGACGACCTCCGCGACAAGTAACAGTTCGTCGGCCGGGAACTGCTTGAGCCGGGTCCCCCGGTAGGAGGGGCCGGCCACCGACACGTCGGGACGCAGGAGGGTCCTCCCGTGCCACCCCCCGTAAACGGTGTCGACCTCGGTCATCACGCACCACCCGGGCATGAGCTGGGAGGCGACGGCGAGCACCATCTGCCCGCGAGCGCTGCTCGCCACGGCGTCGATACGGATTTCCCCGTCGATCATTTCGCCCCTGAGGTCCGGGAACGCGGTGTCGATCTCCTCGAACCGCCGCATCTCCTCGGACATCACAGGGCCCTCCATTTGCGCCGTCATGGTGCGCCCCCTCTCACGCCTACCGGCCCGGAGTAGTGCCGCGAAGGGCGCCCGCACGGGAGTCACGCGGCTCGTCCGGCGATCCCCGGCGCCGTCCTCGGGCCATGGCCGCGCGTACGGCGTCGGCGTTGCGGCGTACGTCCACAGCCTGTGCGCCGTCCTGTGCGCCGCCGGAGCCGTCGCGGCGCTCCCCGCCCCGGCACTCCCGGCACAGTCCGCCGGGCAGGGCCTCCGGCCGGCCCGGCACGCCGCACACCGTGCACTCCACCAGCCTCAGGGTGCGGCTGCGCACCGGAGAGGGCGGCGGGATCTTGTGCTCCAGCCGCCAGGCGGCCACGGCGCGGGGCGAGTGCACGCCCTCGCCGGGCAGCCCGGCCGTCAGCGCCTCGACCACCTGCCGCTCCCCCGCGCCCCGGGCGAACCACTGCGCCACCAGCGGCGCCAGCTCCTCGCAGTCGGCCGCCGACAGGCCCATGCGCGGATCGGCCTCCCCCAGCCGCGCCAGCGTCCCGTAAGCCCGCGACCGCTCCGGTCGCTCCGGTCGTTCCTGTGCGGCATCCGGCTCCGGAGGCGTACCCGCCGGGGCGGCGTCCTCCTTCGGAGCGGCCTTCCCGGCCGCCTCCCGGACGGCCCCCGGTTCGGCGGATTCCGTCTCCGCGAAGAAGCCCGCCCACCAGGTGTCGGAGCGCGGGACGCGCGAGAAGTACGTCCGCGTCACCCACTGTCCGCACCCCGGCGGCCGCTCCCGCACCCGCCTGAGATGTCCGGCCGCCGACATCTGCCGGAGTGCCGTGCCGACCGCCTGCTGGCCATAGGGCAGCCGCGCGGCCAGCGCCTTGATGGAGACGTCGGCGCCCTCGGGCAGCCGGTCGATGTACGCGGCGACGGCCGCGGCCCGGGGCTTCAGCTCGGCGAAGTCGCCTTTGCGGCGCGGCCGTTGTCCGGGGACGTGCCGCTTTCCGTAGCCGGAAACGGCCATCGGATGCTCGCCGGAGGACGCGGAAAAGCTACAGTGGCTCTCAGCCATGGGATCGGTTTCCTTCAGCTTTGTCGATCTCGTTGGTCAGGCCCCCGGAGGTGTTGCGAGCACCTGTCGGGGGCCGTTGCTTGTGCGGGACGCAACGCCGCATCGCCACGCCGAAGCGTGGCGCTCCGGTCACCAAAAGTCAACTCGCCTGCTCACGCCCTCACTCGCGGAGGGAGGGCGGGTGGGTCTGCGACCCACCCGTTCCAATGAGAGAGCGCTCGGATCCCGCGTCCCGGAACCCGAGATCCGGTAGGAGTAGGGGCATGACCTCCACCAGTGACGAGCCCGCCGGGCTGCCGTTCCCGATGCCGCAGGCCGAGTACCTGGCCACCCTGCCCAAGGCCACCGTCTACGCCTGCGTGTACTTCACCGACACACGCGGGCGGCCGGTGCAGCTGCGTTCGGTGTACGGCAGACGGCTGTGGCAGATCCCGGGCGGCAACATGGACCCGGGCGAGGACCCGTTCCAGGCGGTGGTGCGGGAGACGTACGAGGAGACCGGGCTGCGGGTCGAGGGCCCTCGCCCGCTGCTGCTGGCGCACTACATCCGCTCCGACCCGGCCGAGGCCCCGCTGGCGAAGGTCGGCTTCTGCTTCGACGGCGGCACGCTGAGCGACGAGGAGATCGCCTCGATCCGGCTGGACCCGGAGGAGCACGACCGCTGGGCGGTGGAGGACTGGCACGTGTGGGAGCGGCTGATGACGCCCGAGGGCTACCGGCGGCTGGCCGCCCTCGCCGAGGCCCGCCGCACCGGCCGGGCGGCCCTGCTGCTGAGCGAGCCGATCCTCGGGGGGCCGGCGTGACGGGCCGGGCTGCCGGGTGTCAGTCGAACCAGCGGTCGCGGGCCAGTTCGGCGGCCCGGGAGGGGTCCTCCAGCAGGGCGGCGGCCTCGAAGCGGCGCGGCCACTGGCCGGCCGCCCAGGCCAGGCCGGCCGCGACGCCCTCGACGGTGGCGGCGTGGAGGGTGCCGTCGGGGGTGAGCCGCCAGTCCAGTTCCACGCCGGCGAGGACGAGTTCGTCGTGCTCGACGTAGGTGGCCGGGGCGCCGGGCAGCAGGACGCGTACCGCGTCGGGCACCTCGCGCACCTCGCCCGCTCCGGCATCCGGGGCGGGCAGCCCCTCGCCGACGGCCTCGCTGAGGCGGCGTACGTCGAGGACGGCGGCCAGTGCGGCGGCCAGGGCCGGGCGTACCGGCAGCAGGGGGCGGCCGGTGGCCAGGGGCAGCAGGTCGGGGGCGTCGGCGACCAGCGCGTCGGCGGCGTCCACCAGGCGTACCTCGCCGTCGGCCACGGCGCGCAGTTCGTCCGGCAGTGTGACCTCGTCCGGGTCGAGTTCGGCCAGCAGGTTGTAAAGGCCGTGGAGCTGGGCGGGGGTGACGGGCAGGCCGGGGTCGGCGAGGCGGCCCAGGAGTTCGGAGGCGCCGCCGGGTTCGTCCAGCAGGGCGGCGGCGGAGGTGCGGATGCCCAGGGCGCGCAGCACCTGCTCGTCCAGGCCCGAGGTGGCGGCGGGGGCCTCCTCGTACAGGCCGGCCAGCAGCGGGTCGCCGCCGGCCGCGCGCAGTCCGGCGGGGCGGCGGCCGTCCAGGACGGGGTGGCCGCGCAGCCACCAGGCGGTGTAGGGGCGGACGGTCTCGACCGTGCCGTCGGGCAGCAGGACGCGTACCGGGGTGGTGAGCGCGTCGCGCAGCGGGGGACGGGAGAGCATCCGCAGGGCCTGCGGCCAGCGGTCGTCGTCGACGAGGTCCAGGTCGCGTACGGCGAGCAGTTCGGAGACCACCGGCGGTACGGGCGTCTCGGGCAGGGTGTCGAGGACGTCCTCGCACCACACGTCGACGGCGTCCAGCAGGCCGGCGTCGTCGGGCTCGGGGAAGTCGGTGTCGCGGGGCTCGAGTTCGTCCGGGTCCAGGACGAGGTCGGTGGCGCGTACCAGGGCGAAGTCGGCGAGCACGCCGGCCGCGGCGAGGGTCTCCTCGCCCCACTTCTCGGCCAGTTCGGCGTCGCAGGCGGGCAGTTCGCCCTCGCGGATGACGCGTTCGAAGGCGCTGCCGGGGAAGACCAGCTCGGCGGCCGGGGCGAGTTCGCCGTCCTCGTCGGGGAGGGCGAGGGCGCCCAGCCAGGGCTCGTCGCCGGGCGAGAGGCGTGCGTCGCGGACGAGGGCGAGGACGGTGTCGGCCAGTTCCTCGGCGTCCAGGGGGCCGCCGTCCTCCTCCTCGTCGCCGTACCAGCTCTCCTCGGCCTCCAGCGAGGCGGCGACGGCCGCCCGTACCTGCGGGGTGGTGAGCACCGCGCGGGGTGTGGCCGGGGTGGCGCCCAGCTTCTCCAGCAGCGGGTGGGCGGCGTCGGGGTGGGCGACCTTCAGGCCGAGGCGGGTCAGCGAGCCGGCACCCGTGGTGTCGGGCAGGGGCAGCAGCACCCGGCGCGGTCCGATGGTGGTGCGGCCGTCGGCGAGGGGGACGGGCAGGCCGGTGAGCCGGTCGGGGTCGGTGCCGGCGAGGGAGTCGTACAGCCTGCGCCACCAGGACGGGTCCCGTTCCACGCCGGCCAGCCGGTCGATCAGCTCGCCCAGCGGCGCCCGGGGGACGCCGAGGGTGCGCAGCTCGGTGCGGCGCTCCAGTCCGGCCGGCAGCAGGGCGGGGAACAGCTCGGCCAGGACGGCGACCGTGTCGGCCCCGGCGCCTTCGGCGATCTCGGCGTCGGCGGGGCGCAGTGCGTGGGGCTCGCCGCTGTCGTCATCGGTGGCGGCGCTCGCCAGGAAGGGGGTGCGCCGCAGGCGTTCCAGGACCAGGCGGCGCAGTTCGCCGTCGAGTTCGGCCCTGCCCAGCGGGCCGGGCACGAGGTCGAGGGTGCCGGTGGTGACCGGCCGCCAGTCGCGCAGCAGGGTGGCGTAGACGTCGGCGGCGCGCTCCAGCAGGAAGTCGGCCAGCGGTCCGGGGGCGATGTGGCGGCGGGTGGGGTCCAGCGGGAAGGAGGCGATGAGCAGGGCGGGCAGGCCGATCGGCTCGTCGGTGGGGGTGGGGGCGTGGACGACGGGCACGGTGCGGGCGGGGGCGGGGGCGCCGTCGGCGTCGACGGGTACGGCCCAGGTGACCGACCAGTACGGCCGCCGCCGCTCCTCGACGGGGCGGTCGGCGAGCAGGGTGGGGTCGGTGCGTCCGGCGTCGGCGGCCACGCGCCAGCGGGTGGCGCCCCCGCCCCCGGCTGCGCCGCTGTCCTCGACCACGACGTAGGCGCCGTCCTGGCGGCGGGTGAGCGTGCGCACCCCGCCGTCGGCCTCGATGACGACCTCGGTCAGGCCGGGGAGGGTGAGCAGCAGGGCGTCGTCGACCGCGGTGAGCAGCCGGGCGGCCAGTTCCTCGGCCGCGCCGTCGCGCAGCGGCAGCACCACGGCCGTGTCGTAGCCCTGGGGGGCGGTGCCCTGGGCGGGCATCGGCAGGCGCAGCAGCGGTACGTGGCCCTCGCGGCGGCGCAGCTCACCGGCGAGGCCGGGGTTGCCCTCGGCGGCCTCGGCGGCCATCTCGCGGGCCTCGGCCAGCGACCAGCGGGCGCCGCCGGTGCGGCAGACGATGGCGGGTTCGTCGCTGACGGCAAGGACGGCGGCGAAGCCGACGCCGAAGCGGCCGACGGGGCCCGCCTGGGGTCCGCCCGGCGCCTCCGGTGCGCCCGGCGTCCCGTCGTCGCGCTTGGCGGAGGCGCGCAGGGTGGACAGGGACTCCACGCCTGCCGCGTCCAGGGGCGCCCCGGTGTTGGCGGCCACCAGCACCTTGCCGCGCAGGGTGAGCCGCAGCCGTCCGGGGACGCCGGCGCGGGCGGCGGCGTCGGCGGCGTTCTGGGCCAGCTCGACCACCAGCCGGTCGCGGTAGCCGCCGAGGGCCAGGTCCTCCTCGGCGTTGGCGTCCTCGCGGAAGCGCGCGGGGGACGCCGTCCAGGCGTCGAGTACGCCGCGCCGCAGCCGGGCGGTGTCGAAGGGATCCGCTCCGTCGTCCGCGCCCTGCACCAGCACCGTACCGCTCACGTGTCCGTCTCCTCCGTCAGGTCCGCCGCGGGACGAGCCCGATTGCCTGTCCGCGGGCGACGGTACTGCGTCCGGTGTGCCCGGTGCGCGCCGGGCCGCCGGTCGCGCGGGTCGGCCGCCCGTCCGCGACCGGGGAAGGGGCGATTCCGGGCATTGGGGTATACAGGGAGGAAAGGGAACCACGTCTCGGTCCACGGTCCCGTCCGGCGGGAGCGTGACGGACAGGAGGGCCCGATGGGTACGAGGGTCACGACCGCTGTACGGACTTCCGGCGGAAGCCCGGTCTCCGGGGCGGGTGCGTGATGCGCAGCCGCTTCGAGCCCGACCGGCGCCTGACCGCGCGCATGGTGCTCACGATGTTCCTGCTCGGGCTGCTGTACGTGGGGTTCGTCGCCGCGCTGATCGCGCTGCTGGACTCCCTCGTGCTGGTCGTCGTCATCGCCGCCGTCCTGCTGGGCGCGCAGTTCTGGTTCTCCGACCGGATCGCCCTGTACGCCATGCGCGGCCGTCTGGTCACCCCGGAGGAGGAGCCGCGGCTGCACGGGGTGGTCGACCGGTTGTGCGCCACCGCGGACATGCCGAAGCCGCGGGTCGCCGTGTCCGGCATGGACCTGCCCAACGCGTTCGCCACCGGCCGCGACGCGGACCACGCCGTGGTCTGCGTGACCACCGGGCTGACGCGGCGCCTGGAGACCGAGGAGCTGGAGGGCGTCATCGCCCACGAGCTGTCCCACGTCGCCCACCGCGACGTGGCGGTGATCACCATCGCCTCGTTCCTGGGGGTGCTGGCCGGGCTGGTCGTCCGCTTCGCCTTCTACTCCCAGCTGTTCGGCGGGGGCCGCCGGGACCAGAACACCGCCGCCGTGTTCGCGATGGTCATGCTGGTCTCCGCGGTCGTGTACGCCCTCAGCTTCCTGCTGATCCGGGCGCTGTCGCGCTACCGCGAGCTGGCCGCCGACCGCGCGGCGGCCATGCTCACCGGGAAACCCTCCGCCCTGGCCTCGGCGCTGACCAAGGTCAGCGGGGACATCGCCCGGATCCCCACCCGGGACCTGCGCACGGCCCAGGCGTTCAACGCGTTCTTCTTCACCCCCGCCCTCGGGCCCGGCAGCGCGGTGGCCGGGCTGTTCTCCACCCACCCCAGCCTGGACCGCCGCCTGGAGGCGCTGGCGGAGATCTCCGAGCGGCTGGGCGGCGAGTGACCCCGAGCACCGGATCCGGGAAGGAGTCGCCGTGGGTCTGCTGGACGTCCTGTTCGGCCGGAGCAAGCCGGCCCGGCCCGACCTCGACCGCCTCTTCGCCCTGCCCTCGGCGGCGATCACCCTCCAGGCCGCCACGGGCCTGGCCCCCACCGGAGCGGGTTCGGTGTGCTTCGCGAGCGTCGAGGGCGGCGCCTTCACCCGGATCCGGCAGGAGGTGGAGGCCCTGCTGGGCGCGGACTCCGGGCGCGGGGGCGGGACGGTGGAGTTCAGCGAGGACGGCTACGGGTACTCCTGGCTGCTCTCGCGCCGCGCCCCCGAGGAGCTGCCCTCCCTGGTCAACGACCTGCACGCGGTGAACACCACGTTGCAGGGCAGCGGGTTCGGCCCGCAGCTGCTGTGCTCGCTGGTCGCCTTCCGCTCCCCCGGCCGGCAGCCCCTCGCGCTGGTCTACCTCTACAAGCGCGGCACCTTCTACCCCTTCGCCCCGCTGCCCGGCCAGAAGCGTGACAACCCGCTGGAGCTCCAGGTCAGGGCGGCTCTCCAGGGCGACCTGAACATCGAGCCGGACCTGGGCCGCTGGTTCCCGCTCTGGGGCGCCCCGGGCCTGTGAGCCCGCGACGGCGGCCGGGCGGCGGCGGTGCGGCTCCCGGCCCACTCACCCGATCGCATGAACTTGTCTAGAGGGACTGGACTTATTTTGTCTACCCTGACTAGACGTACACTGTGAAGTACAGGGATCTGGTCGGCAAGATCAGGAAAGCGGCCAGGGCGAGAGGGCTCGCCTTCGAGATGCACAGGCAGAAAGGCAGCCATCAGTACTGGACGTGCGGCTCGACGCCCGTCGTCATCCCGAAGCACAGCGAGGTCAACGAGATAACGGCAGAGCAGATCTGCAAGAGGCTTGAGGCGGAACTCGGAGAAGGTTGGTGGCGATGAGCGCTTACCGCGTGACAGCACGCCGCGCCGGTGACTGGTGGGCTCTGGAGATCCCCGATCTGCCTGGCGTCTTCAGCCAGGCCAAACGGCTGGACAGGGCCGACGAAGCGGCTCGCGAGGCGATCGCGGCCATGCTGGACATCGAGCCGGAAGAGATCGAGGTCACCGTCGAGCCCGAACTCCCGGAGGAGGCCCGGCGGGTACTGGCGCAGGCTGAGGACGCCAGGCGGGCCGCGCGGGAGGCCGCGGACGCCGAGCGGGAGGCCATGCGGCACGCCGCCGCGGTCCTGACCCGCGATCTGAGCCAGCGGGACGCCGGCCGGGTGATGGGGGTGTCGTTCCAGCGGGTGTCGCAGCTGCTCGGTTCGGGGTCCGCGGCCCACCGGACGAGCCGGAGGGAGAAGCCCCGCACCGGACGCCGGGTCCAGCGCTGACCGGGCCTCGGCGGGGCCGGGACAACCGGCCCCGCGGCGGGCCGGAGCCCGCTACGCCTCCGGGTCGTCCGCGCCGCCGTCCGCGTCCCCGTCCTCGCCGTCGGCCCGCACGCCTTTGCCCAGGGGCATCTCGTCCACCTTCGTCTCGTCGATCACCGGCGCCGGCGGGCGCGGCGTCTTCGGCATGACGGCCGCCTCGGAGTGGCCGCCGCAGCCGAAAGCGAGGGAGACCACGCGGCCGTCCGCCGGGGAGAACTCGTTGGCGCACACCCCGAAGGCCTGGCGCAGCGAGCCCGCCATCGGCACCAGGAAGCCGCAGCTCATGCAGGAGGCGGGGGCCGCCTGCGCCATGGGCGTCCTGGGGCCGAACTCCTCCTCCCAGCGGTCGGCGGCCTCGTGCAGGCCCTGACGGGACAGGACCCGGGGGCGGCCCATGCCGATCTCCTCGGCGACCGCCGCGATGCTGCCGCGCGCCGGGGCGCCGGGAAGCTCGCCGGGCTCGCTGGTGACGACGTCGGCATCCTCGGCCTCGGCCGGGCCCCCGGCGCCGGCCTCCTCCCAGGCCGACTCCACGACCGCCGCGTGCGGGGAGGGTTCGCCGCCGCCGGTGTAGCCGGGCTCCAGGCGCGGGTCGTCGGCCTCGGTGGGCAGCAGGTCGCCGGGGCCGAGGTCGCCGGGGCGCAGGCGCTCGCTCCAGGGCACCCATTCGGGGGCGAGCAGCGCGTCGGGGCCGGGCAGCAGCACCGTCTCGTCGACGGTCACCACCCGTGCCCGCGAGGCCCGCGCGACGGTGGCGGCCCAGCGCCAGCCGCGGTAGCCCGGTTCCAGGCACTCGAAGTAGTGCGTGACGACGCGGTCCCCGTCGGCGACGGCACCCAGATGGTCGCCGGTCCGGCCGGGGAACGCGGCCTCCTGTGCCGCCTCCCGAGCCAGTTCAACCGCCTCGGCGCACAGGCGATCAGGGGTACGGCCTCGCATCGCAGCACTCACAAGAATCGATTCTCTCCTACGCCGTTTCGCGAGTGCGCCTACCGTACGCCCAGGTCAGACGGGTGAGGACGGAGCGGACCGGGGGACCGCTGCGACGTCCGGACCCAGGCTTTCACACCGGGCGGAGCGCACCATCCCCCCACGCTACCCCACGCGCGCACACCGCCGGCCGTCGCACCTTCAACCAAACCTTCAGCCGAAGGAGCCGGGCTAGGCGGCGAGCGGTGGGGCACACTGACGACGTGGCTGCCTTGAGGACGTCCCAGCACGACGAGGGGCGATTCCGACGCACGGCGCGGGCGATCGTCCGCGCCGTACACACGCCTCCCCGCGCACTGGGCAGGCGCATCCGCAAGGCCACCCACGCCCAGGGCGCCGGCGAGTCCGGGCTGGGCAAGCTCATCGAACTGCACGCGGTGAACTCCGCGGGCGACATGATGATCACCGTCGCCCTGGCGTCCACGATCTTCTTCTCCGTCCCCACCGGCGAGGCGCGCGGGCGCGTCGCCCTCTACCTGGCCGTCACCCTGGCCCCCTTCGCGCTGCTCGCGCCGGTCATCGGGCCGCTGCTGGACCGCATCCCGCACGGCCGCCGCGCCGCGATGGCCGGGTCGATGCTGGGCCGGGCGCTGCTGGCGCTGAGCATGGCCGGGGCGGTGGCCACCGGCAGCCTGGAGCTGTATCCGGCGGCGCTGGGTGTGCTGGTGGCCTCCAAGGCCTACGGGGTGGTGAGATCGGCGGTCGTGCCCCGGCTGCTGCCGCACCGGATCTCGCTGGTGAAGGCGAACTCGCGGGTGACGCTCGCCGGGCTGCTGGCCACCGGCGCGGCGGCCCCGGTCGGGGCCGCGCTGCACAGTCTGGGGCCTTCCTGGCCGCTGTACGGGGCGTTCACCGTCTTCGTCATCGGCACCTTCCTGTCCTTCTCGCTGCCCCACAAGGTGGACTCCGCCAAGGGCGAGCGGCGGGCCCTGCTGACCGCCTACGAGGCCGCGCACAGCCGGGACGGCGACGGCGGCACCGATGCCGGCGGGGGCGCGGCCGGGGAGAGCGGAGCCGGGGGCGGCGCGGGGAAGAACGCCAACGGGAACGGCAAGCCCCGGCGGCCCGGTCTGCGCACCGTGGGCGCCTCCGTGTTCAACGCCCTGCTCGCCAACTCCTCCCTGCGCGCCCTGTCCGGCTTCCTCACCTTCTTCCTCGCCTTCATGCTGCGCGAGCACCCCCTGGCCGGCCTGGACCCCGTGGTCTCGCTGGGTGTGGTGGCCGTGGCGGCGGGCGGCGGCAACGCGCTGGGCACGGCGCTGGGCGCCTGGCTGCGCGACCGCGTACCGGAGGTGATCATCGCCTCGGTGCTGGCGCTGGCCCTGACCGCCACCGTGGTGGCGGCGGTGCTGTACGGCACGGTCACCGTGCCCGTCGTCGCGGCCGTCGCCGGGCTGGCGCAGGCGCTGGGCAAGCTGTCGCTGGACGCGCTGATCCAGCGGGACGTGCCGGAGCTGGTGCGCACCTCCGCCTTCGCCCGCTCCGAGACGCTGATGCAGATGTCGTGGGTGGCCGGCGGCGCCGCCGGGATCGCGCTGCCGCTGATCGGGCCGGTCGGCATGGGAGTGGCCGGGGTGATCGTGGCGGTGGGCGCGCTCGCCACCGTCCGCCCCCTGTTGTCGGCCGCGCGGCACGGCACGCCCCACCCGCGCGTCGCCTGAGCGGAACCGCCGGGTAGCCTGCGTGCTATGACCCACACGATCTCCCGGGGCAAGGGCAGCCGCACCATCCGCACTGCCGTAGCCATCGGTGCGGCCACCCTCGGGCTCGTCGCCCTCTCCGCCTGCGAGAAGCCGACTCCCCGAGCGACCGTGACCGTCGGTTCCGACAGCGTCTCCACGGAAGCCGCCTGCTACGAGGACAACGGCAAGATCTCGCAGGACAAGGTGCTCTCCTGCGCCAAGGAGGACACCGACACCTCCATCACCGTCGGCCAGGGCGACCTGCTGCGCATCGGCGTGGACCCCGAGATCGGCGAGGAAGGCTGGGTGCTGTTCCTCAACGGCCAGCCCGCGGTGACGGACCGGATCACCAAGACCTACCGCAGCTTCTCCGGCGACGCCTTCTTCCAGAACGGCGGTGGCCAGCAGGGCGGCGAGGCGCGGTCGGTGCAGCTGAGCATCGTCGAGTACGACGGCAGCAACTACCGGGGCGTGTGGAACTTCGAGCTCGAGCGCGAGAGCGAAGACTGAGCCCCGCAGCGCCCCGCCGCACCGCGCCGTCCCGCCGCACCGCGCCGTCCCACCGCACCGCCGTGCCCGCGGCAGGGGCCGCGCCGGTCCTGGTCGTCACGGCGGTGCCCGCCGAGCGTGACGCGGTGGCGGCCGCCTGCGCCCCGGCCGGCATCGATGTACTGGCCGCCGGAGCCGGGCCCGCCGCCGCGGCGGCCCGTACCGCCGTGGCGCTGGAGCGCGGCGCGGCACGGGGCCGCCCGTACGGCCTGGTGGTCTCGGCGGGCATCGGCGGCGGCTTCGCCCCGCTGGCCCCGGTCGGCTCGGTGGCCCTCGCCTCCGAGATCGTCGCCGCGGACCTGGGCGCCGAGACCCCGGCCGGGCCCGAGCCCTTCGCCTCGGTGGCCGAGCTGGGCTTCGGCACCAGCGTCCACCTGCCGCCCGAGGCGCTGTCACGGGCCGCCGCCGAGGCGGCGGGCGCGGCCCTGGGCCCGGTGCTGACGGTCTCCACCGCCACCGGCACCGCAGAGCGGGCCGCGCTGCTGGCGCGCCGGCACCCGGGAGCGCTGGCCGAGGCGATGGAGGGCTTCGGGGTCGCGGAGGCGGCCGCGGCCTGCGGCGGGGTACCCGTACTGGAGGTCCGCGCCGTCTCCAACGCGGTGGGCCCGCGCGACCGCGCCGCCTGGCGGTTCGCGGAGGCGCTGGACGCCCTGACCGCGGCCTTCGGCAGGATCGTGCCCGTACTCGACGGTTGGAGTGACCTTGACCGGCACCGGCAATGACAGCACCGGGCGGCCGCTGCGGATCGCCTACTCCCCCTGCCCCAACGACACCTTCGTCTTCCACGCCTGGGCGCACGGCCTGGTGCCGGGCGCGCCGGAGCTGGACGTGACGTTCGCCGACATCGACGTCACCAACGGGATGGCCGAGCGCGGCGAGCTGGACGTGCTGAAGGTCTCCTACGCCGTCCTGCCGTGGGTGCTGGACGAGTACGCGCTGCTGCCGTGCGGCGGCGCGCTGGGGCGCGGCTGCGGCCCGCTGGTGCTCACCCGCGAGCCGGGTGCGGAGGCGGATCTGGGCGGCGCGACGGTGGCGGTGCCGGGCGAGCGCTCCACGGCGTACCTGCTGTTCCGGCTGTGGGCGGCCGAGCGGGTGCCCGGCGGGGTCGGGAAGATCGCCGTGCTGCCCTTCCACGAGATCATGCCCGCCGTGCGCGACGGCCGGGTGGACGCCGGGCTGGTCATCCACGAGGCCCGCTTCACCTACCAGGACTACGGCCTGCACCGGCTCGCCGACATGGGCGAGTACTGGGAGGGCACCACCGGGCTGCCGATCCCGCTGGGCGCGATCATCGCCAGGCGCTCGCTGGGCGCGCCGGTGCTGCGGGCGCTGGCCGGGGCGGCCCGCACCTCGGTGCGGATGGCGTGGGAGGACCCCCAGGCGTCACGGCCCTACGTGCTGGAGCACGCACAGGAGATGGACCCCTCGGTCGCGGACCGGCACATCGGGCTGTACGTCAACGAGTTCACCGCCGGTCTCGGCGAGAGCGGCTACGCGGCGGTGCGCGGGCTGCTCACGCGCGCCGCGGCCGAGGAGCTGGTGCCGCCCCTGGGCCCCGGCGCGCTGGACTTCGTGTAGTTCGTGCGGGCGGTGGCGCCGGCCGGGCCCGCACTGGGCGCGCGGCCGGGCGCCCGGTCAGACGTCGAGCTGGTCGGCCACGACGCGGAGCATGCCGGCGATCTTGTGGCCGTGCTGGCGGTCGGGGTAGCGGCCCCGCTCCAGCTGCTGCGCGACCCCGTCCAGCAAGGTGGTGAGGTCCTGCACGATCGACGCCAGCTCGTCCGGCCCGCGGCGCTGGGCGGCGGCCACGGAGGGGGCCGGGTCCAGCAGGGTGACGGAGAGGGCCTGGTCGCCGCGCTGGCCCGCGACGACCCCGAACTCGACGCGCTGGCCGGGCCGCAGCGTGGTCACCCCGGACGGGAGCACCGACGAGTGCACGAAGACGTCACCGCCGTCGTCGCGGGAGAGGAAGCCGAAACCCTTCTCACTGTTGAACCACTTGACCTTGCCGGTAGGCACGTCTGTCCTCGTCCTCGTAATTCGTCCGGATGCCCGGGCTACGACCTGTCGGGAAAACAACGACTTCTTGAAAGGCAACGGTTCCGCACAAGACCGCGGCGGGCCGCATGACCCGCCGTCACCAAGACTAATGATCCGCTCCCCGGTGACAAGACGCCCCGGGCCGCCTCCCCCGTGTCCCGCGCGTGTCTTCACACGGAACTACCCTGTCCTGGTGACCAGTGAAACGTCCCGCGCGGGAGATCTGCTCGTCCGCATCGGCGCCGTCGTCTTCGTCGTCGGCGCGGTGGCCACTCTCGCGACCATCACGCCCCTGTTCCTCGGCTCCGACCCGCTGCCCACGGCCGCGTACCTCGTCAGCATGCTGATGGGCGTCGGCTTCGCCGTCGCCGGCGCCGGGGTACTGCGGTCGATCGCCGTGCAGCGCCGCGAGGCGCGCGAGGCGGCCCGCCGGTAGCGCCTGAGGGGTCCTGGCCGCCGCGTACGCCGCCAGCCAGGCGGGGAAGGCCGTCAGGTCCTCCAGCACCACATCGGCCCCCGCCTGCCGCAGCTCCGCCGCGCCGCACGGGCCCGTCGGCACCGCCACCGACAGGGCCCCGGCCGCCCGCGCCCCGCGCACGTCGCCCAGGTGGTCCCCGACGTAGACGCCGGCGCCGTGCTCGACCAGCGCCTGTGCCTTGGCCTCCGCCCACAGCCATCCGATCACCGCGTCCGGCTCGATGCCCAGGTGGTCGAGGTGGAGCCTGGCGCTGGGCTCGTGCTTGGCGGTGACCACGATCGCCGTGCCGCCCGCCCGCCGGACCGCCTCCACCGCCTCCCGGGCCCCGGGCATGGGCAGGGCCGGCTCGATGGCGTGGCTCACGTACAGCTCGCGGTAGCGGACGGCGGCCTCGTCGATCGCCTCCTCGTCGAACCAGTGTGCCAGCTCGACCTCCAGCGGCGGCCCGAGGCGGGTGACGGCCAGGTCGGCGTCGATGTGGACGCCGGTCTCGGCGGCGAGGGCCAGATAGGTCGCCCGGATGCCGGGGCGCGAGTCGATCAGCGTCATGTCCAGGTCGAAGCCGACCGTCACCGCGGGAGATGCCATACCCCACATTGTGCACTCCGTGACATGGTTGGTTAGGCTCGCCTAACCTTGGCTGGCCGGTTCTGCGGCTTCCGTGACGCGAAGCCGGTCCTGTCCCGTCCTGTCCCCGGCTCCCGTCCGCCCGCACCCCGTCCGAGGTCGCAGATGCCCGTCGCCCCAGCACCCGCCGCGCCCGGCCGGCCGGTGGCCGGCCCGCGTCGCGCGCGGACGGCCCGCCGGCTGGGCGCGGTGGGTGCGGTCACGGCCGCCCTCGCCCTGGCCGTGCTGCTGAGCCTGGCCGTCGGCAGCCGCGCCATCGCGCCGGACGCGGTGTACGAGGCGCTGGTGCACGGCGGCGACGGCCCCGCCGCCCAGGTGGTGCGGACCATGCGCGCCCCGCGCACCCTGCTGGCGGTGCTGGTCGGCGCCGCGCTCGGGCTGGCCGGCTGCGTGATGCAGGGCCTGACCCGCAACCCCATCGCCGAACCCGGCATCCTCGGCGTCAGCCAGGGCGCGGCACTGGGTGTCGTACTGGCCATCGCCTTCGCCGGGGTGCACACGCTCTCCGGATACGTCTGGTTCGCCTTCGCCGGCGCGGGCGTCGCGGGGGCGGCCGTCTACGCGGTCGCCGCCCGGGGCCGCGAGGGGGCCACGCCGGTGCGCCTGGCACTGGCCGGGGCCGCCGTCAACGCGCTGCTGTACTCGGTGGTGGCGGGGGTGCTGACGACGCGGGCCGCGGCCCTGGACGAGTTCCGCTTCTGGCAGGTCGGCTCGGTCGCCGGGCGCGATGCGGAGGTGATCGGGCAGGTGTGGCCGTTCCTGGCGACGGGCGCGCTGCTGGTGATGGCCGTCGCGCGCGGTCTGGACGCCCTGGCGCTGGGCGAGGACATGGCCAGGGGCCTGGGGCAGAACACCGCGGCCGTACGGATCACCGGCGGCCTCGGGGCCACCGTCCTGACCGGCGCCGGGGTCGCCGCCGCCGGGCCCATCGCCTTCGTCGGCCTGGCCGTCCCCCACCTGGCCCGCGCCCTCGTCGGCTCCGACCACCGCTGGCTGCTGCCCGCGGCCGCGCTGCTGGGCCCGGTGGTGCTGCTGGTGGCGGACGTGGCCGGGCGGATCGTGGTGCCGCCGGGCGAGGTGCCGGCGGGCGTGATGACGGCACTGATCGGCGTGCCCTTCCTGGTGGCGCTGGTGCGCGGCCGGGCCGGGAAGGCGGTGGGGCCGTGACCGCGCCCGGCGCCGTGAGCGAGACGCCCCGCGAGGCACCGGGCCGCGAGCTGCCCCGCGAGACACCCGTAAGGCCCCCGGGGTACGGCCTGGTGCGCCGCGGGCGCGCCTCGTTCCTGCTCCACCGCCGCTCGGCCGCGGTCACGGCCGGCCTCGCCACCGCGCTGGCCGCGGCCGTCGTCGCTTCCCTCTGCCTCGGCGAGACCGCCACCGCGCCCACCGAGGTGGTGCGGGTACTGCTGGGCCTGCCGTCCCCGGACGAACTGGTCGTGGGCACGCTGCGGCTGCCGCGCGTGGTCCTCGGGCTGATGGTGGGCGCCGCGCTCGGGGTGGCGGGCGGGCTGATCCAGACCGTCGCCCGCAACCCCCTGGCCAGCCCGGAGATCATCGGCGTCACCCACGGCGCGGCCGCCGTGACCGTCGGCGCGATGACCTTCGGCCTGACCTCGTACGCCCTGCTGCCCTACCTCTCCGTGGCGGGCGGGATGCTCGCCGCCGCGCTGGTCTACGTCTTCGCCTGGCGGCGCGGCCTGAGCGCGGCCCGCTTCGTCCTGATCGGCCTGGGCTTCTCCGTCGCGCTGCGCTCGCTCACCCAGCTGTTCATGACCAAGGGCGACTTCCTCGCCGCCCAGCAGGCCCAGGTGTGGCTGACCGGCTCCCTCAACGGGCGCGGCTGGGAGCAGGCCGGGCCCCTGGGCTGGGCGCTGCTGGCCGTGCTGCCCGCCGTGCTGTGGTGCGCCCGCGCCCAGCGGCAGGCGGCCCTCGACGACGACACCGCCACCGCCCTGGGGGTGCGGCTGGGCCGCGTCCGGCTGGGGCTGGCGGCCACCGGCGTCGTCCTGGCCTCGGTGGCCACCGGGGCGGCCGGGCCGGTGGACTTCGTGGCGCTGCTCTCCCCGCAGATCGCCCGCCGCCTGACGCGCACCGCTCAGATCCCGCTGCTCGCCACGGCCCTGCTGGGCGCCTTCATCGTCACCCTCGGCGACCTGCTGGCCCGCAGGCTCCTGGCGCCGGTGGAGCTGCCGGTCGGAGTGCTGACGGCGGCGATCGGGGCGCCCTACCTCGTCTGGCTGATCGCCCGCGGACGCACCGGAGGAAGACCATGACGGACACCACCACCGCGTCCACGGCGGCCGGCGGGCCGGACAGGCCGACCGGGCCCGGCGCGCCCGCGAGCCGGCTGGCGGCCCGCGGCCTGACCCTCGCCTACGACAGCCGCACGGTCGTCGACGGCCTCGACCTCGACGTGCCCGACGGCCGCGTCACCGTCGTCGTCGGCCCCAACGCGTGCGGCAAGTCCACCCTGCTGCGGGCGCTGGGCCGGCTGCTGCGGCCCCGGCACGGCGCCGTGCTGCTGGACGGCCGGGAGCTGGACCGCGTGCCCACCCGCGCGGTCGCCCGCTCCCTCGGGCTGCTCCCCCAGGCGCCGGTCGCCCCCGAGGCGATCACCGTCGGCGACCTCGTCGCCCGGGGCCGCCAGCCCCACCAGCGCTGGTGGCAGCAGTGGTCGGAGGCCGACGAGCGGGCCGTCACCGACGCCATGGACAGCACCGGCGTCACCGAACTGGCCGACCGGGCCGTGGACGAGCTGTCGGGCGGCCAGCGGCAGCGCGTGTGGATCGCCATGGCGCTCGCCCAGGAGACCGAGCTGCTGCTGCTCGACGAGCCGACCACGTACCTCGACATCGCCCACCAGGTGGAGGTCCTCGACCTGGTGCGGCGGCTCAACCGGGAGCGGGGCCGCACGGTCGTGATGGTCCTGCACGACCTCAACCAGGCCGCCCGCTACGCCGACCACCTCGTCGCGATGCGCGGGGGCCGGATCGTCGCGCAGGGGCCGCCGGGCCGGGCCGTCACCGCCGGTCTGGTCCGCGAGGTCTTCGGCCTGGAGGCCGTGGTGGTGCCCGACCCGGTGACGGGCGGCCCACTCGTCGTTCCGGGCGCCCCCGGTGCGCCCGCTCCCGTTGCTCCCGGCACCCCCGGTTCCGTCCCCGTCAGTTTCCGAAAGGCTTCCCCGTGACCCTCACCCGCCGCCGTACGACCGCCGCCGGCGCCACCGCGCTGGCCTCCGTCCTCGCCCTCGCCCTGTCCGCCTGCGGCGGGGAGGGCAGCGCCGCCTCCGGGGAGACCCGGACGGTGATGACCGCCCACGGGGAGGTGGAGGTCCCCGCCGAGCCCGAGCGCGTGGTCGTCCTCGACACCGCCGAGCTGGACTCGGCCATCACCCTGGGCGTCAAGCCCGTCGGCTCCACCCGCTCCGACGTGGCCTCCGGCTTCCTGAAGTACCTGCCCGAGGAGAAGGTCGAGGGCATCGAGAACGTCGGCAACATCGCCGCGCCCAACCTGGAGAGGATCGCGGCGCTCAAGCCGGACCTGATCCTGGGCAGCGACATCCGCGACAAGGACCGCTACGACGAGCTGTCGAAGATCGCCCCGACCGTCTTCACCGAGACCACCGGCGCGCCCTGGAAGCAGAACTTCCTGGTCCACGCCAACGCCCTCAACCGGCAGGACGAGGCGGAGAAGGTCATCGACGCCTACGAGGCGAAGGCGGCCGAGGTCACCGAGGCGCTCGGCGGCCCGGAGAAGGCCCGGGAGCTGACGGTGAGCGTCGTCCGCTTCGTCGAGGGCGCCGACACCCGCGTCTACGGCAGGCAGAACTACATCGGCTCCATCCTCGCCGACATCGGTGTGAGCCGCCCGGCCATCGCCGACAAGGCCCCCGACGGCTTCTCGGTCGACGTCAGCCCGGAGAAGGTCGACCAGGGCGACGCGGACGTCGTCCTCTACACCTCCTACGGCGACCCGGCGAAGTCCGGCGAGGACAAGGCCGTCGGCGGCGCGCTGTGGAAGGGCATGGAGGCGGTGGAGAACGGCCGCGCCCACCGCGTGGACGACGAGACCTGGATCCAGGGCATCGGCTACACGGCCGCCGACACGATCCTGGAGGAGATGAAGGAGCTGCTGCCCAAGGGCTCCGGCACCTCCGAGGGCTGATCTCCGGCCCCGTCCGCCGGGCCCGGGCGGCCGCCGGCCGTGCGTCGGTGTGCCCCGCCCGGCCGGCGCACGGGCCTCTCCTTCGGACCTCAGGTCTCAGACAGCCGTCGACAGGTAGTGGATCCCGATGGCACCGAAGGCCAGGCCGACGCCGATCGGCACCAGGCCGAGGGCATACACACCCCTGGACGGTATCTCGCCGTTCACCACCGCTGCCGCCCTGCCCCGCGGGTCGTAGCGGACCTCGGCGGTCTCCCCTATGCGGACGGGTATGACCGGGCGGGCGCCGGTCGACGCGAGGTGCCGCTCGCCGTCCTCGTCCTCATAGGCGACGATGCTGGACACCCAGCCGCCCGATGTCCAGCGCATGTTCACGCACTCGCCCACCGTGCGAACGCCGGCCCTCCCCCTGGCGAACCTGCCGTTCCGCACAAGCGGCACCAGGAGTCTCACGCCCAGAAAACCGAGACCGGCACTCAGCAGGGTGAAAAGAAGGCCCAGGAACTCCTCCAACGCTTCTCCCCCGTCCTCCCCCCGTCCTCTTCTCTTCGCTATCCTCTCGGCCGCCGGGCCCGCCACAGCAGGTAGAGGGCGCTGGCGACGGCCGCAGTGCGCAGCGCCCAGGGCCAGGAGGCGGTGATCGCCTCGCCCAGCGCGCCCTCGGCTATCGGCTCCCCCCAGCGGCCCTCGGTGCGGCCCCACAGCCACACCAGCCCGGCGGCCGCGACCGTACCGGGCACGACCGTCACCGCCCACTTGGCCTCCTGGCGGCTCAGCCGGGGCGACCACCATGCGGCCAGCCAGCCCAGGCCCAGCGGGATCAGCGAGCCCATCACCGCGCCCGCCACCAGCAGTGCGGCGGCCGCCAGCTCCACGGCGCCGCCCACACGCGGCACACGGGCCGTACGCGGGGCGCCGCCCGCCGCCTTCGCGGTGCGCGGGCGCAGCGGGCGCGGCAGGCGGTTCCGCCCGGGCGCGGCCGGGGTCTCGTCCACCGCGTCGGCGTCGGCGGCCTGCGCGGCCTCCGCCTTCCGCCGCGCCGCCTCCCTCTCCTTGTCCGGGTCCGGCGGCTGCTCGAGCACCTCCGGCAGCTCGATCCCGCCGTCGAAGCCGCCGACCGGCCGCCGGCCGCCCGGCGCGTACCGGGGGGCGCCCGGTCCTCCGCTCCACCAGTCGGGGTCGCTCTCCCCGGGGCCCAGTTCGTGGGCGGGTGCGAGATGGGGCGGCGAGGCGGCGGTCGACCGCTCCGGCGGTTTCGGTGACTTCGGCTGCTTCGGCGACTTCGATGGTTTCGGCCGCTTCGGCTGCTTCCGCAGCGGGTCGCCGCCGTCCGCCGCCGGCCCGCCCTCCGGGGCCTCCCGCGCCGCCCTGCGCCCCACGAACCTGCGCTCCGCCGGCCGGGGCTCCACGGACCGGGGCTCCACTGGCCGGGGCTCCGCCGGCCCGTGCTCCCTGGGCTGCGGCACGGAGACGCCCGTGCCCGCGACCACGTCCTCCGGCCGCCCGATCCCGTCCAGGATCCGGCGCACCCCGGCCGCGGTGTGCGCGCCGCCCGCCTCGGCGCGGCGCCGCTCGATGTCGGCGCGCACCCCGGCCACCAGACGCGCCCGCTCGGCGGCCGTCATGGCCGTGCCGTGCGCCAGATCCCCGATCCGGCTCAGATAGTCGAAGACCAGCTGTTCGCTCTCGATCCCCACCCGACACCTCAGCGGCTACTGGTCCCTGGCATCCGTACGCCACGACCGTACCCGCACCGTCCGCGCGCGGAACCGGTTGTCCACAGGCTGCCGGTACCGTTGTACGGATGACGACAGAGCCCGAAGCGCGGCGCCGAGCGGCTCCCCGCACGCTCGCCGACGAGCTGCGCTCCCGCCCCGACGACGAGCTCGCCGCCCTGCTGCGGTCGCGCCCGGACCTGCTCTCGCCCGTCCCCGGCGACCTCTCCCAGCTCGCCACCCGCGCGGGCGCCCGCACCTCGGTGCTGCGGGCGCTGGAGCGGCTGGACCGCTTCGCCCTCCAGACCGCCGAGGCGCTGGCCGTGGCACCCGACCCCTGCTCCTACGGGGAGCTGGCCGCCCTGCTGCCGGGCGGCGAGGACGAGCTGCCGCGCGCGCTGGGCCTGCTGCGCGCGCGGGCGATCGTGTGGGGCGGCGACGACCGGCTGCGGCTGGTGCGCACCGCCCGCGAACTGCTCGCCCCGTCCGCGTCGAGGCCCTCCCCCACCGGTCTGGGCCCGTCCCTGACCGAGGCCACCGCGGGGATGTCGCCCGGCCGCCTCCAGGAGATCCTGACCGCCGCCGGGCTGCCCACCACCCACGACCCGGTGAGCGCGCTGGAGTCCCTGGCCTCGCTCTTCGGCGACCGGGAGCGGATGGACGCCCTGCTGGGACAGGCGCCCGAGGAGGCGCGGGCCATGCTCGCCAAGCTGGTGTGGGGTCCGCCCTACGGCGAGGTCTCCGAGGTCCCCTCCGCGCCGGTCCGCTGGCTGCTGGACCGCGCCCTGCTGCTGCCGGCCGCGCCCCGCACGGTCGTACTGCCCCGGGAGGTGGCCCTGCACCTGCGCGGCGGCCGCGCCCACCGCGGCCTGGAGCCGCTGCCGCCGCCCGTCGGCCCGGGCCGGGCCCTTGCGCCGGCGGTGGCGGACTCCGCCGGGGCGGGCCAGGCGCTGGCGGCGCTCGCGGCCGTCGAGGAGCTGCTGGAACTGTGGAGCACGGAGGCCGGCGCGCCGCCGGTGCTGCGCGCGGGCGGCCTGGGGGTGCGGGACCTCAAGCGCACCGCCGTCGCGCTCGACGTGTCCGAGCCGGTCGCCGCCTTCTGGATCGAGCTGGCCTACGCCGCCGGGCTGCTGGCCTCCGACGGCGAGGAGGGCGAGCGGTACGCGCCCACCCCCGCCTACGACGCATGGCTGGAGGAGCCGCCCGAGCGGCGCTGGACGCACCTGGCCCGCGCCTGGCTGGCGGCAACCCGGCTGGCCGGGCTGGTCGGCGGGCGCGACGCCCGCAGCCGGACGCTCGGCGCGCTCGGCCCCGGTCTGGACCGCGGTCCCGCGCCCGAGCTGCGCCGCCGCGCCCTGGGCCTGCTGGCCGCCGAGCCGGCGGGGACGGCCCCGGAGGCCGACGCGGTGGCCGCCCGGCTGGACTGGGAGTGCCCGCTGCGCGGCGGTGCGGAGCTGCGCGGCCGGATCGTGCGGTGGACGCTGACGGAGGCGGAGCTGCTGGGCGTGACCGGGCGCGGCGCGCTCACCTCGTACGCGCGCCCCCTGCTGGACGAGCACGCCGCCGACCCGGACGCCACCGATCCCGAGACAGCCGCCCAGGACACCGCCGCCGCGGCCCTCCTGGCCCCACTCCTGCCCGAGCCACTGGACCACGTCCTGCTCCAGGCCGACCTGACGGCCGTGGCGCCGGGGCCGCTGCGCCGCCATCTGGCCGAGACGCTGAACACCCTGGCCGACATCGAGTCCAAGGGCGGCGCGACGGTCTACCGCTTCACCCCCGATTCGGTGCGCCGCGCCCTCGACGCGGGCCACGATGCCGGTGACCTGCACTCCTTCCTGGCCACCCACTCCCGCACGCCCGTCCCGCAGCCGCTGGCATACCTGATCGACGACGTGGCGCGACGGCACGGGCGGCTGCGGGTGGGCGCGGCCGGCTCCTACGTCCGCTGCGACGACGACACGCTGCTCGCCGAGATCGCCGCCGACCGCCGCGCCGCCCCCCTGGGGCTGCGGCTGCTGGCGCCGACGGTGCTGGCCTCCCAGGCGGACCCGGCCACCCTGCTGGAGCGGCTGCGCGCCATGGGGTACGCGCCGGCCGCCGAGTCTGCCGGGGGCGATGTGGTGGTCCACCGCGCCGACGCCCTGCGCACCCCGCCGCGCACCGCGCCCGAGCCGGTGCCGGACGGCCCGCCCAGTCCCGGCGCCCCGCTGCTGGCCGCCGCCGTACGCGCCATCCGCTCGGGGGACGTGGCGGCCGGCGGGGCACCGCCCCGGCCCCGCCGCCCGGTCCCGGCCGCTCCCGGCGGCCCGCCGCCGCGCACGCCCGCCGCCGACACCCTGGCCGTCCTGCGCGCCGCCGCCCGGCACGGGACGGCGGTGCGGATCGGCCATGTGGACGCCGACGGCACCGCCGGTGAGCGCGTCGTCGAGCCCGTCCGCGTCGAGGGCGGCTTCGTCACGGCGTACGACCACACCGCCGAGGAGGTCCGCACCTACCCGCTGCACCGCGTCACGGGCGCGGCGGACGTGGGGACTCCGGACGGCCCGGCGGGGACGGCGGGCCGGGCGTGACCCGCCGCCGCGTTCACCGCCGCGCGGCCTTCCGCGCCGCCTTCGCGCCGTTGGTGGCCGCCACCGCCCCGGCGATCGCCGCCCAGGCCCCGGCGAGCGCGGCGACCGCCCCGGCCGTCGCCGCCACCCTGCCCGCCCACTTCACATAGCCGTCCATACCGCAGCCCTCCGCACGCCGTGTCCACCCGAGCCGTATCGCGTTCACGACCGGCAGCGTAGGCGCCGGGACCCCTCCCCCGCACGGGCCGGGCGGCCCCGGCGGAGAGCCGAAGGGCCCCGCCGGGGCCGGTCACACCGGGCACGCCGGTACGCGCCCGGAAAAAGTAGACTCTTCCATTCGGCGTGTGCGCCCGTCACACGACGATCCGATCGCTGGAGGTGCGTGTGTCCTGCCTGATCGTCCAGAGCGACAAGACCCTGCTGCTGGAGGTCGACCACGAGCAGGCCGACGACTGCCGCCGCGCCATCGCGCCCTTCGCCGAGCTGGAGCGGGCCCCCGAGCACATCCACACCTACCGGCTCACCCCGCTGGGACTGTGGAACGCCCGCGCCGCCGGGCACGACGCCGAGCAGGTCGTCGACGCCCTGGTCACCCACTCCCGCTACCCGGTGCCGCACGCGCTGCTGGTGGACGTGGCCGAGACGATGGACCGCTACGGCCGGCTGCGGCTGCTCAAGCACCCCACCCACGGGCTGGTCCTGGAGTCCTCCGACCGGCCGGTGCTGGAGGAGATCCTGCGTTCCAAGCGGATCCAGCCGCTGGTCGGAACCCGTATCGACCCCGACACCGTCGCCGTCCACCCCTCCGAGCGCGGCCAGATCAAGCAGGCGCTGCTCAAGCTCGGCTGGCCCGCCGAGGACCTGGCCGGCTATGTGGACGGCGAGGCGCACCCGATCGAGCTGACCGAGGACGGCTGGGCGCTGCGCCCCTACCAGAAGCAGGCCGTGGAGAACTTCTGGCACGGCGGCTCCGGCGTCGTCGTGCTGCCCTGCGGCGCGGGCAAGACGCTGGTGGGCGCGGGCGCGATGGCCACGGCGAAGGCCACCACGCTGATCCTGGTGACCAACACCGTCTCGGCCCGGCAGTGGAAGAGCGAGCTGGTGCGGCGCACCTCGCTGACGGAGAGCGAGGTCGGCGAGTACAGCGGTGCGAAGAAGGAGATCCGCCCCGTCACCATCGCCACCTACCAGGTGCTGACGACGAAGCGGAAGGGCGTCTACCCGCACCTGGAGCTGTTCGACTCCCGCGACTGGGGCCTGATCGTCTACGACGAGGTGCACCTGCTGCCGGCCCCGGTGTTCAAGTTCACCGCCGACCTCCAGGCCCGCCGCCGCATCGGCCTGACGGCCACGCTGGTGCGCGAGGACGGCCGCGAGTCCGACGTCTTCTCCCTCATCGGCCCCAAGCGCTTCGACGCCCCCTGGAAGGAGATCGAGGCGCAGGGCTACATCGCCCCGGCCGACTGCGTGGAGGTCCGCGTGGACCTCACCGAGTCCGAGCGGCTGGCGTACGCGACGGCCGAGTCGGACGAGAAGTACCGCTTCTGCTCCACCACGGCCTCCAAGCAGCGCGTCACCGAGGCGCTGGTGCGCCGTCACGCCGGACAGCAGACGCTCGTCATCGGCCAGTACATCGACCAGCTCGACGAGCTGGGCGAGCACCTGGACGCGCCCGTGATCAAGGGCGACACCGGCAACGCGCAGCGCGAGAAGCTGTTCGACGCCTTCCGCTCGGGCGAGCTGTCGGTGCTGGTGGTCTCCAAGGTCGCCAACTTCTCCATCGACCTGCCCGAGGCCACCGTCGCCATCCAGGTCTCGGGCACCTTCGGCTCCCGGCAGGAGGAGGCCCAGCGCCTGGGCCGCGTGCTGCGCCCGAAGGCGGACGGTCACGAGGCCCGGTTCTACTCGGTCGTCGCCCGCGACACCGTCGACCAGGACTTCGCGGCCCACCGCCAGCGCTTCCTGGCCGAGCAGGGCTACGCCTACCGCATCGTGGACGCCTCCGAGCTGCTGGCGGGCGACGAGGAGCCGGGCGGGGTCGGATAGCCTTCCGGTCCGCCATCGGACTCCGGGAGGTCGCGGATGCGTGAGCCGTACCCGCCGGCCGAACCGTACGACAGCGGCATGCTCGACGTCGGCGACGGCCACCGCGTGTACTGGGAGGTGTGCGGCAACCCGGACGGCAGACCCGCCGCCGTCGTCCACGGCGGGCCCGGTTCGGGGTGCGGGGAAGGGGCGCGCCGCCTCTTCGACCCCGAGCGGTACCGGGTGGTGCTGTTCGACCAGCGCGGCTGCGGCCGCAGCACCCCGCACGCCGGCGACCCGGCCGCCGGTCTGCGGCACAACACCACCTGGCATCTGGTCGCCGACATGGAGCGGCTGCGCGAGCACCTGGGCATCGACCGCTGGCTGCTGTACGGCGGCTCGTGGGGCTCCACACTGATCCTCGCCTACGCCCAGCGGCACCCGGAGCGGGTCTCGCACATCGTGATCGCCGGAGTCACCACCACCCGGCGCTCGGAGATCGACTGGCTCTACCGGGGCGTGGCCCGCTTCTTCCCCGGGGAGTGGGAACGCTTCCGCGCCGGGGCCGGGGCCGGGGCCGGGGCCAGCGCGCCGCGCGACGCGGCCACGCCCGAGCTGCTCGGGGCGTACGCGCGGCTGATGGAGCACCCCGACGCGACGGTGCGCGAGCGGGCCGCGGCCGACTGGTGCGCCTGGGAGGACGCCGTCCTGTCCGGCGAGACGGGCGGCGGCAGCGGTGGCGCGGGCGGCGCCGCGAGCCCTTACGGCGGCCGGCCCCCGGCCGCCAAACCGGCCCTGGTGCGCCTGTGCGCGCACTACTTCTCCCACGGCGCGTGGCTGGAGGAGGGCGCGCTGCTGCGCGGCGCGGGACGGCTGGCGGGAATCCCGGGGGTGCTGGTCCACGGCCGGGCCGATCTGAGCAGCCCGCTCGACACCGCGTGGGAGCTGGCCCGCGCCTGGCCGGACGCGGAGCTGACCGTCGTCGGTGCCGAGGGCCACCTCGGCGGCGCCGCCACCCGCGCCCGCGTCCTGGACGCGCTGGACCGCTTCGCGGCGCGGTGACGGCTTTGCCGGTGGCGATGGTGTCGGCGGTGACTCCCGCGGCGGTGTGAGGTGACGGACACTCCGTCCGAACCCTCCGCACGGCCCCGCTCACCGTGCCCATGATCGATTCATGGACACGGCAGAGCGGTACCGGCGGTTCGCGGAGCGGGAGGCCCGGGGGCACTCCCCGGGCTACGAGGAGCTGGCCGGGGCGATCGCCCGCGACGACCGTCTGACGGCCCTGATCGACCGGCTGCCCGAGCCGAAACGGCAGCCGAACCTGCTGCTGGGCGCGGCACGGTTCCTCGGCGGCCCCACCGGCGACCCCGCCGCGTTCCGCCCCTGGCTGCTCGACCACTGGGACGAGGTGCGGGCGGTCGTACTGGAGCGCCGCACCCAGACCAACGAGCCCGGCCGGTGCGCCGTGCTGCTGCCGCTGCTGGCTGCCCTGCCCCAGCCGCTGGCCCTGATCGAGGTCGGTGCCTCCGCCGGGCTTTGCCTGTACCCCGACCGCTACCGGTACTCCTACGACGACCGACCCTCGTTCGGCCCGGACGGCGGCCCGGTCACCCTGGACTGCCGCACGGCCGGTCCCGTACCGCTTCCCGCCCGGCCACCCACGGTCGCCTGGCGGGCCGGGACGGACCTCAACCCGCTCGACGTGAGCGACGACGGCGACGTCCGCTGGCTGGAGTGCCTGGTCTGGCCGGAGCAGACGCACCGGCTGCGGCGGCTGCGCGACGCCGTCCGCGTCGCCCGCGCCGAACCCCCGCACCTGGTCCGCGGGGACCTCGACGAGACCGTCCGCGATCTGGTCGCCTCGGCCCCGGCGGGCGCCGCGCCGGTGGTCTTCCACAGCGCGGTGCTGGCCTATCTGCCGCCCGGAGCGCGGGATGCCTTCGCCGAGACGATGCGCACCCTGCCCGCCCACTGGATCTCCAACGAGTCCCCCGGCGCCCTGCCCTCCGTCGCCGAACGCCTGCCCCGCCCGGCCCCCGCAGACCGCGCCTCGTTCGTCCTGGCCCTGGACGAACGCCCGGTGGCCTTCACGGGCCCGCACGGCCAGTCCCTGGAGTGGCTGGAAACCTGACCGGTCCGCCCTGCCCCCGCTACCTTTGCGGCGGACGACAGGAGAAGATCCCCATGGCCGACGCCGACTCACGCGGCCCCGCCGAGCGGACCCGCGCCCTACTGCGCGAGTGGAACGGCTACGACCCCACCGAGGACGAGGCGCGGCGTCTGGACGAGGAACTGGACAGACGCCTGGCACAGGCCATGGAACAGCCGGGAAGCGGCCCGGGGACCCCGTGAGCCGCGCGCTTCCCGTCCAGGGGCGCTACGTCGCGCGTGCCACGAACGACACGGACGTGTCGTCATCCTCGACGGACAGGTCCAGCCTGGCGTCGAGGGCCTGGGCCGGCGCGTGCAGCAGGGCGACGGTGGGCGTCACCGCCCCGCCTTCGATTCGCCCGGCCTCGGCTTCCGCCGTTCCTGCCCGGTGTGCGAGCTGCCCCTGCGTGAACCCGAGCGCGGTGCGGCGGTCGTACACGGCCTGCCCCGGCGCGATGGCCGCGCCGGCCTCGACGTAGGCGGGGTCGGCGCGGTGCTCGTCCGGAACCGGCCACCGTGTTCGGTATCCCCTGTGCACGGCCGCTCCTCTCATCCGTCCGTCCAACGCCGCGGGGAACGGAAAGGCCGCCGCGCGGGGCCGGGGCGTCATCGGGTGGGCCGGGGGCTCTCCCGTCGCAGGCGCCACGCCGCGTACGCCAGCAGGGCGAGCGCCAGGGGCGCGTACGGGGAGGCGAGCGGCTGCTGCCACCAGGGCAGGTGGAGGTCCAGGTCCCCGGAGTGGGGGACGAGCCAGTGCGTGCGGGCCGTGAAGAGCACGGCGACGGCGCCCGCGGCGTACAGCGGCCACCGGCGGGACGGCGACGCGGAGGCCGCCATGACGGCGAGCAGCGGCACGCACCACACCCAGTGGTGGGACCAGCTGATCGGCGAGACCAGCACCGCCGTGCCCGCGACGGCGAGCATCCCCCAGCTCTCCCGCCCGCGCAGATGGGCCCGGCGGGCCAGCCACAGCCCCAGCAGCCCGACGACGGCCGCGGGCACGGCCCACCACAGGCCGGGCTCGGGGGTGTGCAGGAGGCGGGCGGTCATGCCCTGGAGGGACTGGTTGTCGACGATCCACGCCTTGCCGACGCGGCCGGTCTCGAACATCCGCCGCGTCCAGAAGTCCACGCTCGCGCCCGGCAGGACGGCCGCGCCGAGCGCCGCCGTCCCCGCGAAGCCCGCCAGCGCCGTCAGCCCGGCCCGGACGCGTCCGGTCAGCAGCAGATGGACGGCGAAGATCGCGGGGGTGAGCTTGATCCCGGCCGCGACGCCGATGGCCAGGCCCTTGCCGCGGGCGCCGTCCGGGCGGCCGAGGTCCCACAGGACCAGGCAGGCCAGGGCGAGGTTGATCTGCCCGAAGACCATGGTCTGGAAGACCGGTTCCAGCCACAGGCCCACCGCCGTGGCGGCGATCAGCGGGGCGGGGGAGGTCCGCCGTCCGGCCAGGCGCAGGGAGAGGTGGACCAGCAGGGCGAGCAGGGCGACGTTGCCGGCCGCGAAGAGGACCTGGACGGCGGGCAGGGGCAGCAGGGCGGTGGGGACGAACAGCAGCGCGGCGAAGGGCGGGTAGGTGGCGGGCAGGTCCCACTCGGTGACGGTGAAGCCGTACAGGTCGCGCCCCTCCACGACCGCCCGGCCCTCGGCGCGGTAGACGAGCAGGTCCACCAGGAAGCTGGGCTGCGCCGCGCAGACCACCGCGAGCGCCGCGAGGGAGACCGTGAGCAGGGCGGTGGCCGCACGGGTACGGCGGTCACCGTACGCGCCGAGCGCGGCGCGTATCCGGGCTCTCGCGGTACGGCTGCCGCGTGCGGCGCGGTCCGGGCGATCGGCGCCGGTGCCGGTGTCGGGTGTGGGCGCAGCCGGCACTCGGCCACCTCCTGGGTTCCGGTCCGTCGGTCGACGGTCGTCCTTCGGCCGTCCGCGGCCACCGCCGCGGGGCGACCCTAACCGACGGTCCGGCGCGCCCGGCCGGTGTCAGGCGCGGGTCGCGGACTCGTGCGTCCTGCCGCCTCGCGCTCTGTCGCCACGCGTCCCGCCGTTCCGGTTCCCGCCCTGCTCCGGGCCCTGCTCCCGGTCCTCTTCGCGAGCCTCCGCGTAGTCGCCGAGGACCGCGACGTCGAACGCCGCCCCGGCGAAGACGGAGATCGCCCGGACCGCGTCGCCCAGCAGATGGCGACGGTGGCGGTGGCCGCCGTCGCCGCTCCGTGCGTCGAGCGCGGCGAGCGCGGTGGCGCCCGTGGACCGGCCGCCGACTGTCTGGGGAGGGATGGGGGTGCTGTTCATGGCTCCACGGGTTCGCAGTAGTTTCGCCCTATTGGTCCATATCCATCCTAGGTCTCACCACGGCTTTTCTCCGCCCGCAACCCGGCCCGTCCACCCTCCCCGCGTACGGGGGAAATCGTTCGCCCGCCGGGAGGAGCGGGGCTAGAATCACGCGTCTCCCGCCTCCCGTGCCACGGCACCGCAGGGCGTACGCTCCGCATGCCCGCGTGCCGCCGTGCCGCCGGGGAGGAGTCGGCCGGTCGGTACCGGCCGGCGGACCGCGCTCCGGCGGCCGCGCCCTCGCCGGCCTCCGGCGGCCCACAGGCCCCCGCCGGCGTACGCGGTCCCCTCCGACCCTGTCGTCCACCGCACCCGGTGTGCGGCGCGGCCGCACGTCCGAGCGGCTCGCCGTACCGCCGTCGTGCGCGCTCTTTCGCAGGAGGCCGCAACGTGCCCGCGCACGCCCACGACCCGCACGCCCCCGGCATGCCCGATCCCGACGCACCCGATCCCGGCACTCTCGACCCGCTCGAACGCGAACGCGCCCACCTGGCCGCCTCGCGCACCGCGCTGCGCGCCATGCGCCATGACGTCGAGTCGCTCGACATCGGGAACGTCACCGCCAACTGGGTGAACACCGAGGCGCTCCAGCACCAGATCGACGCCCGGATCGAGGCCCTCGCCGACCTCGCCGACACCCCGCTGTTCTTCGGCCGCCTGGACTACACGGACTTCCCGAGCCCTCCGGGCTCCTCCGCCGCCCTGGAGGGCGGCGTTCCGGAGGCGGTCCGGTACTACATCGGCCGCCGCCACGTACACGACGCCGACGGCGACCCGATGGTCATCGACTGGCGCGCCCCCGTCTCCCAGCCCTTCTACCGCGCCTCCAAGAAGGACCCGCAGGGCGTCGGCCTGCGCCGCCGCTTCGGCTACACCGGCGGCGAACTGACCGCGTACGAGGACGAGCGGCTGTCCGACCCTGACGAGGCCGAGAAGGCCAGCGCACTGCTCAGGCGCGAGATCGAGCGCCCTCGCGTCGGCCCGATGCGCGACATCGTGGCCACCATCCAGCCCGAGCAGGACGAGATCGTCCGTACCGGCGTCGACGGCACCGTGTGCGTCCAGGGGGCGCCGGGCACCGGCAAGACGGCCGTCGGCCTGCACCGCGTGGCCTATCTGCTCTACGCCCACCGCGAGCGCCTGGCCCGCACCGGGACGCTGGTCATCGGCCCCAACCGGTCCTTCCTGCGCTACATCGAGCAGGTCCTGCCGGCGCTGGGCGAGCTGGCGGTGCGGCAGGCGACCGTGGAGGACCTGGTCACCGGGGCGGCGGGCGTGGAGGTGTGCGGCGCCGACGACCCGGGGGCCGCCCGGATCAAGGGCGACGCCCGCATGGCCGAGGTACTGCGCCGCGCGGTCCGCTCGGGCGTCACGATGCCGGCCGAGCCGTGCGTCGTCGTCCGCGGCTCGCGCCGCTGGCGCGTCCCGGCGTACGAGCTGGAGGAGATCGTCCGCGAGCTGCTGGAGCGCGGCATCCGCTACGGCGCCGCCCGCGAGGCCCTGCCGCAGCGCGTCGCGCACGCCGTGCTGACGCGCATGGAGCGCTCGGGCGAGGCCCCCGACGACCGGGTGCAGAACGCGGTGGCGCGCAACGCGGCGGTGAAGGCCCTGGTCAAGGCGGTGTGGCCGGAGGTCGATCCGGCGAGGCTGGTGCTGCGGCTGCTGTCGGACGACGGCTTCCTGGCCGAGTGCTCCGAGGGGATCCTCACCGAGGAGGAGCGCAAGGCGATCCTGTGGACGAAGCCGCCGCGCGGGGTGCGGTCGGCGAAGTGGTCGGCCGCCGACGCCGTGCTGATCGACGAGGCCGCCGACCTGGTGCGGCGCACCCCCTCGCTCGGCCATGTCGTCCTGGACGAGGCGCAGGACCTCTCCCCCATGCAGTACCGGGCGGTGGGCCGCCGCTGCACCACCGGATCGGCGACGGTGCTGGGCGACCTGGCGCAGGGCACCACGCCGTGGGCGACCGCGAGCTGGGCCGAGGCCCTGTCCCACCTGGGCAAGCCGGACGCGGCGGTGGAAGAGCTGACCCGGGGCTTCCGTGTGCCGCGCGAGGTCATCGCCTACGCCTCCCGGCTGCTGCCGCACATCGCGCCGGGCCTGTCCGAGGCGACCTCGATCCGCGACGCGGCGGGCTCCCTGCGGGTCCGGGCGGTGGCGGTGGAGGAGCTGGACGGCACGGTGGTGGACGCCTGCCACGAGGCGCTGGAGCGCGAGGGATCGATCGGCCTGATCGCCGCCGACGCCCGCGTCCCCGCCCTGGCCGCGGCCCTGGACGCCGCCGGCATCCCCCACCTCGCCCCGGGCACGGAGACGGACGCCGACACCCGCCTCACCCTCGTCCCGGCGACCCTGGCCAAGGGCCTGGAGTACGACCACGTGGTCCTGGACGAGCCGGCCGCCGTCGTCGACGGCGAACCGGACGAGCGCACCGGCCTGCGCCGCCTGTACGTCTGCCTCACCCGCGCGGTCTCCGGCCTCGCCGTCGTCCACGCCGCGCCCCTGCCCGACCCGCTGCGCGACGGGGGCGAGAGGGGCGATGCCTGACGGGACGCCGGGCGGCGCGGAGGCAACCACCGGCCCGGCGGGGCCGTCCTACCTGGCGGAGAGGGGAGAGAGATGACCGATGCGGCAGCAGTGGGACGGGCCGGGCGTCCGAGGACGGTGGAGGCGGCGTTCACGCTGTCGCTCGCGGCGATCGCTCTCCAGGTCGTCGTCTGGGTGCTGGGTACGTTCGTCGTCTCCCCCACCGGGCTCGAGGAGCTGCGCGGCGAGCTGGGGCGGGACGGCGCGCCCCGGCAGCTCGCCGTCTCCGCCGGTCTCCTGGCCGTCCTCGGCGCCCTGTGGCTGCTGTTCTGCTTCAGGATGCGCGCGGGTGACGGGCGGGCCCGGATCGCGCTCACCGTCGTCGGCCTCTTCAGCGGGCTGTTCTTCCTCAACGCCCTGAGTACGGACGGATTCCGGTGGACGGCGGACGGCGGGATCGGCGACCTGCTGCTGACCGACGTCCTGCCGGACCTGCTGGCGGCCGGGGCCATCGTGATGATGTTCCTCCCGGCCTCCAACGCCTACTTCTCGGCGGCACGGCGAGAGGGGCGGTAGACCGTCCGGGCGGCCGCGCCCGTCAGCGCGGGCGCCCGAGCGCCTCCCGGAGGCTTCCTGCGATCGTCAGGCGATCACAGGAAGCCTCGCCGCGTCGCCCGACCGGGTGTCAGGACCGGCGGTTTCACTGATTTCGGGAGCGGTCCAGGGCGGTAATGGTGTGACGCCCCCTCACACCCCTGTGCATGTCTCCTGGAGGAAACCATGCGCGTCCCCCGTCTCCTGACCACCGCCCTGCTGGCCCTGGCGACGGCGTTCGCCGTACCGGCCGCACCCGCGTCCGCCGCCGAGGACGCCACGCGGAACGCCGCCGAGAACTACGTGGCCCTCGGCGACTCCTACTCCTCCGGCACCGGTGCCGGAGACTACTCCGACCTGCTGTGCACCCGTAGCGGGAACGCCTACCCGGCCCGGTGGGCGCAGGCGTCCGCGCCCGCGTCCTTCACCTTCGCCGCCTGCGGCGGGGCGAAGATCCCGGACGTGCTGAACAATCAGGTGCGGTATCTGGACGAGAGCACGACGCTGGTGAGCATCAGCATCGGCGGCAACGACTCCGGTTTCGCCTCCACCATGCTGACCTGCACGTTCTCCTCGCAGTCGACCTGTGAGGAGAGACTGGACGAGGCCGCCGACTACGTCCGGAACGAACTGCCCGGCGAACTGGACGCCCTGTACGCCACCATCCGCGACCGCGCGCCGAACGCCGAGGTCGTCGTCGTGGGCTATCCCTACCTCTACAAGGAGGGCGGCTTCTGCCTGAGCATGGGCTCGGGCAAGCGCGAGGCGATCAACGACGGCTCGGACGTGCTCAACCAGGTGATCTCCGGCCGCGCCGCCGCCGCCGGGTTCTCCTTCGCGGACGCCCGTCCCGCCTTCGCCGGGCACGAGATCTGCACGAGCGACCCGTGGATCAGCTCCTCCAACATCCACCCCACGGCCGAGGGCCACGAGAAGGGCTATCTGCCGGCCTTCTCCGCCGTGGTCCGGTAGGGCGCGAGGGCGCCCGGCTCCCCCTCTCCTCCACGGGCGCGGGGGCCGGGCGGCCTCGTCTCCCGTCCCGCTGCCAGGGGGGGCGGAATCACGCCGACGGACCGGTACCGGTTGCGCGCGGCGGCCCGGCTGTCTAGGTTCCGAACGGTCGGCCGGATCAGAGGGGGAACATGTTCGGGTTAGGACTGGCGTCCTATGCGGTCTTCGTCATGGCGGTGCTGGTCATCTGCGTCACTCCCGGCCCCGACATGGTCTACATCCTCACCCACGGCATCAGCCAGGGCACCAGAGCCGGCCTGCTGGCGTCGCTCGGCATGTCGGCCGGCATGGCCTGCCACACCCTCGCGGTCGCGCTGGGGCTGGCCACCCTCGTCCAGTCCTCGGAGACGGCCTACCAGGTGCTCCGCTACGCCGGGGCCGTGTACCTGCTCTATCTGGCCTGGCACACGCTGCGGGACTCCTCCGGGACCACCTTCGACGGCGAGCACACGGCCGCGTCACCGATGACGGTCTTCCGCAGGGCCACGATCGTCAATCTGCTCAACCCGAAGATCGTCATCTTCTACCTCGCCTTCCTGCCGCAGTTCGTCACGCCCTCCGCGGGAAGCCCCGCCCTCCAACTGCTGGTGCTGGGCGCGACGTTCACCGTGATCGGGCTGCTGGTCGACTGTGTGGTCGCGCTGCTCTCGGGCCGGATCGGGGAGCGGCTGCGGAGGAAGCCCGGCTCGGGCACCTGGCTGAACCGGCTCGCGGGTGTCGTCTTCCTCGGCCTCGCAGCCAAGGTCGCCATCGCCTGAGCGACCGTCCCACCGCCCGTCGCCCCCGCCGTCCGACGACCGGGAGCCCCTCGGACGCGCCGGACCCGGTGTGGTGACGAAGACAGCCGAAGATTCGGAAGAGCGCCCCATGTGCACCGTCACGACCAGCACATCCGCCGGCACATCCGCCACCACGCCCGGCCGGCCGGGTCCCGACATCTGCGAGGAGGGCGACGCCCTCTACCGGCAGGCGCTGACCCGGGGCAGCGTGCCCGCCGGGCAGGCGCCCGGCTGCCTGCTCGAACTGGGGCTGCTGCGCCGGTCGCCGGAGTGCCCCGGGACGCTGGTACCGGTGCCGCCGGACATCGCCGCCGCCGGGCTCGCGCGCCCGATCGAGCGGGCCATCCTGGAGCAGGAGCAGGCCCTGCGGTCGGTCCGGTCGGTGCTGGCCCGCGCGGAGGCGGCGTACCGGCAGATCGGCCGGGAGGTCAACCGCACGGCGGACCTGCTGCTCGGCGAGGAGGCCGTCGACCGGGCCCTGCGCCGGGCGGCCCGGTCCTGCGGAAGCGATGTGATGACCGCCCAGCCGGGCGGCGGACTGGGTGAGGAGTCGCTGGCCCGGACCCTGCCGGAGGCGCTGGACCTGTGCTCCAGGGGGGTGCGGCAGCGGGTGCTGTACCAGCACACCGTGCGCTCCCACGGCCCGACGCTCGCCTACGCGGAGAAGATCACCGCGGCCGGCGCCGAGGTGCGCACACTGGCCGAGGCGTTCAACCAGCTCACCGTCTTCGACGGCGCCGTCGCCTTCATACCCGCCGCCCAGGAGCACCAGCCGGCGGCCCTGTCGGTGCGCCACCCCGCGATCCTGCGTTATCTGGTGAACGCCTTCGACTGCGCGTGGGACCGGGCCGAGCCCGTCTTCCGGGGTACGGACCGGTGGCAGCCGCACGCGTTCACCTCCCAGACCCGGCGGGCCGTACTGCGCCTGATGGTGGAGGGGCACACCGACAAGGCGATCGGGAGCCGGCTGGGCGTGAGCCCCCGCACCGTGGCCAACCACATCAAGTGGGCCGCCGACCACTTCCGGGCCGGCAGCCGGGCCCAACTGGGCTATCTGCTCGCCCGGTCCGGGCTCCTGGAGTCCCAACGGCCCGACGACCGAGCCCGGCTCGGCTGAACGGCGTGCCGCCGAAGGCGCGGCGCGGGATGCCGGGCGGCTCCGGGTTGGCCCGGTTTCCGCCCATGTACAACGCCTTCAGGTTTACGCATTGCAGCATCATGCCCCGCGGTCCTCACTTCCCCCGCCCACCCGGGTTGGACAGCATGTCCCCGTACCGCACAGCCCGGTGCGGACACCGGAGCGCAGGCGTATCTCCCCTGGAGGATGGGTGGACCTCTCGCTGTCCGAACTGAAGCGGCGGAAGACCGGAATCTGCCTCTCCGGAGGGCTTTCCTCCCTCGCGCTGGCCTCCTGGCTGCACAGCGGCGGATACGACGTGGAGGCGTTCGTCCTCGACATCGGCCAGTGTCCGGAGAAGGACTTCCGCGAGTTCACCGGCGCGGTGCGCGCGGCCGGCATACCGGTGCACGAGGTGGACGCCCGGCGTGCCATGGCCGACGCGGCGCTCGACGTCGTCGCCTTCCAGGCCCACTACGACGGGGGCTACTGGAACACCACGGGCCTGTCCCGGGCCGTCATCGTCGAGCACGTGGTGCCCGGACTGCGCCGGGCCGGCGCCGGCGTGCTGGCGCACGGCTGCGTCGGCGGCGGCAACGACCAGCGCCGCTTCGAGCGCTACGGCGCGCACTTCGCGCCGGACCTCGCGGTCTTCGCGCCCTGGCGCGACCCGGAGGTGCTGGCCGCCCTGCCCGACCGGGAGGCGATGGCCCGCCACGTCGCCTCGGCGGGCCTGGTGTGCATGCCGGGCAACACCGCGGAGCACTCCGTCGACGGCAACCTCGCGGGCACCTCCCACGAGGACGCGGGCCTGGAGGACCTGGGCACCACGGCGGCGGGTCTGGAGCGGCTGATGGGCGTGTCGCCCCGGCAGGCGCCGGACCGGGTGGAGACGGTCTCCGTCACCGTCGAGCACGGCCGCCCGGTGGCCCTCGACGGCCGCCGCCTGCCGCCGGAGGAGCTGCTGGAGCTGGCCAACACCGTCGGCGGGCGGAACGGTCTGGGCCTGACCGACGTGGTGGAGCACCGCATCAACGGCACCAAGTGCCGCGGCGTGTACGAGGCGCCGGGCATGGAGCTGCTGTCGCACGCGGTGCGCGCCGCCCACGAGACGGTCACCGACCGGGGCGCCGCGGACACCGCTCGGTTCCTCGCCCGGCAGCTCGCGGTCTGCGTCTACGAGGGGACGGCGCACGGCCGTACCGCCCGGGCGGCGCGGGCCGGTCTGGCCGAGATCGCCGGCCCGGCCGACGCCACCGTCCGGCTCGACCTCTACAAGGGAGGCGTCGTCGGGCGGGCGCTGTCGGAGATCGGCTCGGGCGCCGACGTCCTGCGGCAGCGCCGGTTCACCGGCGGAGGCGGCCACAACTGGGACTCGGCGCCCCTCGCCGGGCCCGCCTCCGGGTGACCCGCGGGCGGCTTCCGCGCCCTCCCGCGTACTCGCGCACACCTGTCCACTCGCTCTCAGGGGATACAGACATGCTTCAGCGCACGTTCGGCCGGCTGGGTTGGCGGGTCGGGGAGATCGGCTACGGGATGTGGGGGGTCGGCGCCGGCCCCGGCGGCTGGCAGGGGGCGGACGACGAGACGAGTCTCGCCGCCCTCCAGCTCGCCGTGGACCTCGGCTGCAACGCGTTCGACACCGCGTGGATCTACGGCCGCGGGCACAGCGAGGTCCTGCTGGGCAGGCTCCTCGCGGCCAATCCGGGCAAGGGGCTGAAGGCCTTCACCAAGATCCCTCCCAAGGACCGGAGGTTCCCCTCCACCAGGGATTCCGACGTCGACGACGTGTTCCCGTACGACCACGTCATGGAGTACACCGAGAAGAGCCTGCGCAATCTCGGCGTCTCCCGTGTGGACCTGATGCAGTTCCACGTGTGGGAGGACCACTGGGCGCGGGACGAGCGCTGGCTGGCCACCGTCGAGGCGCTGCGGTCCTCGGGCATGGTCGACGGGATCGGCATCAGCATCAACCGCTGGGAGCCCTGGAACGCGACGGAGGTGCTGCGGACCGGCCTGATCGACAGCGTCCAGGTCATCTACAACATCTTCGACCAGGCGCCCGAGGACGAACTCCTCCCGCTCTGCCGGGAGCTGGGCATCGGCGTGATCGCCCGCGTCCCGTTCGACGAGGGCACCCTGACCGGGACACTGACCAAGGACACCACCTGGCCCGAGGGCGACTGGCGGGCCTCCTACTTCGTGCCCGAGAACCTGCACGCCAGCGTGGACCGCGCGGAGGCGCTGAAGAGAATCGTCCCCGACGGCATGACGCTGCCCGAACTGGCCCTGCGCTTCATCCTGCACAACGACGACGTGCACACCGTGATCCCCGGCATGCGCCGTCCCGCGCACGTCTCCGCCAACATCGCCGTCAGCGACGGCCGCCGGCTGCCCGGGGAGCTGCTGCGCGAGCTGCGCGCCCACCGCTGGGACCGGAAGCCGACGGAGTGGTCGCAGTGAGCGCCCCCGTACGGCCGGCGGTGCTGGCCCTGTGGTCCCCGCCGCGGTCCATGTCGACGGCCTTCTTCCGGATGATGGTGCAGCGCGGCGACTTCCGCGCGTACCACGAGCCGTTCTCCGAACTGGCCGCCGGGCACGGTGTCGAGGTCGGCGGGCGGCGCCTCGCCACGCCGGAGGAGGTGCTGCGGGGATTCACGGCGGAGTCGGCGGAGACGCCGGTGTTCTTCAAGGACACCACCGAGTACCCGCACGCCCGCCTCTTCGACGCGCTGCCGCTGGCCGGGGCCGTCACGCACACCTTCATCGTCCGCGACCCGCGGCGCGCCATCGAGTCGCACTACGCGGTGAACCCCGAGGTGAAGCTCCCGGAGATCGGGTTCGAGTACCAGTACCAGATATTCGACCGGGTCCGCCGGGAGACGGGGCGCGATCCCGTCGTGGTCGACGCCGACGTCCTCGTCGAGCGCCCCGGCGACACCGTCCGCGCCTACTGCGAGGCCGTCGGCATCCCCTACGACGAGCGGGCCCTGTCCTGGCGGTCGGGGGAGCGCTCCGAGTGGAGCCGCACCAGCCGGTGGCACCAGGACGTGGCCCGCAGCTCCGGCTTCCGGCAGAGCGGCCGGCGCCACGCCGTCACGGTCGACGACAGCCCGGTGCTGGCCGGCTACCTCCGGCACCACCTGCCCTTCCACGAGGAGCTGCGCGCCCGCTCACTCGTCCTGCCCGCCGCCTGAGGGCCCGCGCACCGCCGCGAGCCCCGCCGCACGCGACACGCGGGCACACGGGCCGCCGCGCGGCGGCCCGTGTGCCCGCATCCGCACAGCCCGCCCCGCGGAGCACAGCACCGCACAGCCCGCACCGCAGAGCAGTCCTGGAAACGCCTGGAAACGCCTGGAACCACACTCGATTGGGGTCCACGATGCCAGCCAGCACGTCCTCGTCCGCACTGCCCGATCCCAACGGACGCCGCGCACCGTACCCTCAGGGCACCGCGACGACCCTGCACCTGATCGAGGAGCAGGCCCGTACCACCCCCGACGCCGAAGCGCTGTACTACGACGGCGCGACGCTGAGCTACCGGGAGCTGGACCGCAGGGCCAACTCCCTGGCCGCGATGCTCGTGGACCACGGCGCGCGCCGGGAGACGCTGCTCCCCCTGCTGGTGAGCGACGGGATGGAACTCCCGCTCGCGATGGTCGCGGCGATGAAGGCGGGCGTCCCCTTCATCCCCTTCGACCCGGGCTGGCCCCGGGAGCGGATCGGCGCGCTGCTGCGGGGCCTGGGCACCGACATCGCCGTCGTCTCCCCGCGCACCCCGGCCCCGGCGGCCGGCTGCGCCCGCGCGCTGGTGGCCGACCACCGGAAGCTGGACGGCACCGGCGCCGCCCCCGCCGGCGGGCGCCCCGGCCGTACCGACCTCGCCTACGGCTTCTTCACCTCGGGCACCACGGGCCTGCCCAAGTGCACGCTCAACGTGCACCGCGGCCTGCTCAACCGGTTCCTCTACATGACCCGCAGGTTCGGCGCCGGGCACGTGGCGCTCCAGAACAGCCGGTCGGTCTTCGACTCGTCGCTGTGGCAGCTGCTGTGGCCGCTGACCATGGGCGGCAGCGTCGTCATGCCGCGCCGCGACGGGCTGCTCGACCTGGAGCGCACCGTCGACCAGATCGGCCGCCACGGGGTGACGATCACCGACTTCGTACCGTCGATCTTCACCGTGCTCGTCGACCTGCTCGCCTCGGACCCGGCGCTGGTGCGGGCGGCCGGCTCCCTGCGGCACGTCCTGCTGGGCGGCGAGGCGATCAACGTGGAGGCGGTACGCAGATTCCACGGGCTGCTGCCAGGCACGGCGATCACCAACACCTACGGCCCCACCGAGGCGTCGATCGGCAGTGTCTTCCACACCGTCACCGCCGGCGGTGACGGCACCGGCGGCGGCACCGGTGGCGAGATACCCGTCGGCCGCCCCATCGACAACACCTCGGCGGTGGTCGTGGACTCCTCGATGCGGCGCCTGGGCACGGGCGAGACGGGCGAGATCCTCATCGGCGGCGACTGCCTGGGGCTGGGCTACCTCGGCGACCCGGAGCGGACCGAGGCGGCGTTCGTGCCCAACCCCTTCCCCGACATCCCCGGTGACCGCCTCTACCGCACCGGCGACCTCGGCCACTACCGGGCCGACGGCCGCCTGTACTTCGTGGGACGGCGCGACGACCAGCTCAAGGTGCGCGGGGTGCGGATCGAACCGGCGGAGGTCGAGCGGGCGCTGCTGACGCTGCCGGGGGTACAGGACGTGCGGGTCGTGCTGCGGGGCGAGGCCGACGGCCAGACCCTGGTCGCGGCCGTGGTCGCCCACGAGGACCTCGACCTCGCGGACACCAGGGCGCGGGCCGGGAAGCTGCTCCCGGCCGAGCTGGTGCCCGACCGGTTCGTACGGATCGAGAGCATGCCCCTGTCCCCCAACGGCAAGGCCGACCGCCGGGCCCTGGCCCGGCTGCTGGACGGGCCGGACGCGGCGGAGCGGAGTGCGGCGGGGCGGGCCGAGGCACCCGGGAGCGGCGGCGCCGGGGGCGGGACGGCGCCCGGCGGCGACCCGGAGGGGACGGTCCGCTCCCTGTGGGCCGAGCTCCTGGGCGTCACCCCCGGTCCGCGGGACGGCTTCTTCGAGACCGGCGGCACCTCCCTCAGCGCCCAGCGGCTCGTACTGCGCCTGCGCGACCTGTTCGGCCTGCGCCTGTCGGTGCGGGACATCGCCGAGGCGCCGACCGTCGCCGACCAGGTCCGTCTGATCGCCCGGGGCGGACCGGAGGCCGAGGAGGCAGCCGTCCACCGGGAGATGCTGGCCGACGCGGCCGCCCTGGAACCGGCCGCTCCGGAACCGGGCTCCCCGGCGTCCGTACCGCGCCCGCGGTCCGCGGCCGTCGCCCCGCCCCGGCACATCCTCCTCACCGGCGGCACCGGCTTCATCGGCATCCATCTGCTGGACGAGCTGCTGCGGTCCACGACTGCCACCGTCGCCTGCCTGGTCAACGCCGGGGACGACGCGGCCGCCCGCGCCCGGCTCGACGCCCGCGCCCGCCACTACGGCCTGCCCGTCGGCAGCGGCGACGACCGGGTCCGGGTCGTGCGCGGCGACCTGGGCGCCGAGCGGTTCGGGCTGTCCGGGGCCGGCTTCCGGGAACTGGCCGAGTGGACGGACACGATCGTGCACGCGGGCGCGGAGGTGAACCTCGTCTACCCCTACCGCCGTCTACGCGCGGTGAACGTGCTCGGCACCCGCGAGGTGATCCGGCTGGCCCGCACCGGCCCCGGGCCGGACAGTCCCGTGCACCACCTGTCGACGCTCGGCATCCTGCCCCGCGCGCCCCACGACGGCCCGGTGCCCGACGAGGACGCCTTCCCCGCGGCCGGGGAGGTTCCGGGCGACGGCTACAGCCGGAGCAAGTGGGTCGCCGAGGCGCTGCTGCGCGAGGCCCGGCGGCGGTACGGCCTCCCGGTGAGCCTGTACCGCATGGGCGAGGTGATGCCGCACTCGCGCACCGGGGTCCTCAGCCACGGCGGCAGCCTCGCCGAGTTCCTCCTGACGGCGTGCGCGGAACTCGGCGTCCGCTTCGAGACGGGCGCGCGGGGCGACTTCACCCCGGTGGACAACGTCGGCCGGTTCATCTCCGCGGCGGTGCGCGAGCGGTGCCTGGGCGAGACCTTCCACGTGGTGCAGCGGGAGCCGACCCGGCTGGACGACCTCATGGGGCGCTTCGGCCCGGCGCACGGCCTGCGGCACGTGACGTACCGGGAGTTCCGCGAACTGGTCGGGGCACACGGCTCCCCCTCACTCCAGCGGCTGGCCATGGTGCTGCCCGACCCCGACGACGGGCCGGAGGACCTCGGCGGGCTCTTCCGGGACGTACCGTCGCCGGACTTCAGCCGCAACTGCCACAGGTGGGTCCGGTCGCTGGACGTCGAGTGGCTGGGCACCGGGCGGGCGGCGACAGGGCGACCGGCCGGGGGCCGTCCGGCCGCGGAGTGAGGCGGCCGGGCGCGGAGTGAGGCGGCCGGGCGGGAGCGGCCCGGCGACGGGCCTCCGGGCGGAGCGCCGTGACCGGGCGGTGCGGTCCCGCCAGGGCCGGACGTCCCGGCTCCCGGGGCCGGCCGGGCGGCGGAGGGGCGACCTGCGGCCCCGGCGCCGGGGGACCTTCACCACGCCCCGCGGGAGCGGCCCGGTGGAAGAGTACGGGTGGGCGCCGAAGCAGCCGGAAAGCGGCACGGCGCGGCAAGGCACGGCGGACATCCCGTCCGCGACCCCGCTCATCCGCTTCCCCCCTCTCCTCGCCCCGGAGGCCGACCATGTTCGGAACGCTCATGCTCCTCATCGGCCCGGCACTGGGTTTCCGGCTGCTCGGCGCACTGGGCGTCGGCCGGTTCTCGACGTGGCGGATCGCGGCCGCGCACGGCCTGGCGGTCATGCTGACGGTCACCGCGGCCACGCACTTCATCAGCTCGGGCGCCACCGCGATGCCCGGGCACGGGGACATGGCGGCCATGGTCCCGCCGTTCGTGCCGTGGGCCCACACCATGGTCTACCTGACCGGTGTGCTGGAGCTCCTCGGCGCCGCGGGTCTCGTCCTGGCGGCGACCCGCCCGGCGGCCGGATTCGGGCTGGCCGTGCTCTTCTCGCTGATGCTCCCGGCCAACGTCCACGCCGCGGTCGAGGGTGTCGCCTTCAACGGCGGCGCGGCCACGCCCCTGTGGTTCAGGGTCCCCCTGCAGGCGCTCCTCATCGCCGTCGCGCTGTGGGCGGCCGTCGACGACCGCGCCCCGGTCCGGCGGCTGCCGGAGGCCGGGGTGGTACGGAACCCCGCTCTGCGGGGGTGAGTCCGAAGCGGGGGTGGCCGGAAGCGGGGGACCGCTCCCGGCCACCCCCGTGTGCCGGGGCCGGGGCCCGCCCGTTCAGCCGTCCAGCGTCCGGCGCCAGGTGCGCACCGCGTCCGGGGAGACCGGGGTGTCCCAGCCGCCGGGGCGGGCCGCGCCGCCGATGTGGAAGGCGGTCACGCCCGCCGCGCGCAGGGCGGGGACGTGGTCGAGGCCCAGGCCGCCGCCGGCCATCAGCAGCGGGAGGTAGCCGGGCTCCCCGGCGGCCGTACGGGCCGCCTCGGCGCACAGGACGGCCAGGCCCGCCGTCACGCCGTCCGCCGAGCCGGCGGTGAGGTAGGCGTCCAGACCGGGGTGCCCGTCGAGCCTCTTGCGCAGCCCGGCGCGGTCGGCGCAGTGGTCGATGGCGCGGTGGAAGGTCCAGCGGCAGCCGGGGACGGCGTCGAGGAGCGCGCCGATCGCGGCGAGGTCGGGCTGCCCGGTGTCGTCGAGGAAGCCGAGCACGAACTCCTCGGCGCCCTCCGCGCGCAGCTCGCGCGCCCGCTCGCACAACTCCTCCAGCGCCGCCTCGCCGCCCGCCGCGAACCCGCCCGCCGCGCGCAGCATCACCCGCACCGGCAGGTCGGTGGCGCCGCGGACGGCGGCGAAGGTCTCCCGGGCGGGGGTGAGGCCGTCGGCGGCCATGTCGCCGACCAGTTCGAGGCGGTCCGCCCCGCCGGTCTGCGCGGCGATCGCGTCGCGTGCGTCGAGGGCGATCACTTCGAGGATTGGTCTAGACATATAGCGGAGCCTGCCATATCGCGGGACACGCCGGGAAGACGGGGCACACAATTGCGCCATGGCCACGCCGAAGAACCGCCATCCGGCCCACGAGGCGCTGCGCGAGCGCTGGACCCGCACCCTCCTGGCCGTACGCCGCCCGGAGGCCGGTCTCCCCGCCGGCACCCCCTCCCCGTACGCCTATGCCGACGACCTCCTCGCGCGCTGGGCCGAGCCCCACCGCCGCTACCACACCACCGACCACCTGATCGCCGTCCTGGACCGCGTCGGCCTGCTCTCCGCTCACTGCTCCGGCCCCGAGGAGGTCGCCGCCGTCTCGCTGGCCGCCTGGTTCCACGACGCGGTGTACCTCCCGGAGCGCTCCACCAACGAGGAGCGCAGCGCCCGCCTGGCCGAGCGCGCCCTGCCCGAGGCGGGCGCCTCCCCCGCCCTGGCCGCCGAGGTGGCCCGGCTGGTCCGCCTCACCGCCGGACACGACCCGGCCCCCGGCGACACGGGCGGCGAGGTGCTCTGCGACGCCGACCTCGCGGTGCTGGCCGGGTCGCCGCGGGAGTACGCGGCCTACGCCGCCGCCGTCCGTGAGGAGTACGGCTTCGTCCCCGACGAGGCCTTCCGGGCCGGCCGCGCCGAGGTCCTGCGCCGGCTGCTGGACCTGCCCGCCCTGTTCCGCACCCACTACGGCCGGGAGCACTGGGAGCACGCCGCCCGCCGCAACCTGGAAACGGAGCTGGAGCTGCTGTCGGCCGGCTAGGGCGGCGCGGCGGACGGCCGGACGGACGACCGGACGGACGGACGGCGGGAGGGCCCGCGACGCGGGAGGCGCAAAGGACCCGACGTGATCAAAGGCACGAAAGAGCCCGGCGAGGAATGAGGGAACCGCCGGTGATGTTGGGCCCGTACATGCCCCACCCCGATCCCGGCGCCGCCTCCGGCGAAACCCCCGACGCCCCCGGCACCCCCGACGCCCCGGCCAAGCCCTCCCCCGGCGCCGCGCCCCCGGCCGCTCCGCCCCTCGCGAAGCGGCCGCGCATGCCCCTGGCCGTCTACGTCCTGGGGCTGTCCGTGTTCGCGCTCGGCACCTCGGAGTTCATGATCGCCGGGCTGCTCCAGCCGATCGCCCGCGACATGTCGGTGACCATTCCGCAGGCCGGGCTGCTGGTGTCCGCCTTCGCCATCGGCATGGTGGTCGGCGCCCCGGTGCTGGCCGGCGCGACGCTGCGGCTGCCCCGCCGCACCACGCTGGTGGCGCTGCTGGCCGCTTTCGGGGCCGGGCAGGCGGCCGGCGCCCTCGCGCCGACGTACGAGGTGCTGTTCGCCTCGCGCGTGGTGAGCGCGCTGGCGTGCGCCGGGTTCTGGGCGGTGGGCGCCGCCGTGGCCGTGTCACTGGCCCCGGCGGGCGCGAAGGCGAAGGCGATGGCGGTGATGATCGGCGGACTGAGCGTCGCCAACGTCCTGGGCGTACCGGCCGGGGCCCTTCTGGGACAGCACGCCGGCTGGCGGGCCGCGTTCTGGGCGGTGGCCGTCATGGCGGCGGTCGCGGTGGCCGGGGTGCTGGCGCTGGTACCGCCCACCCAGCCGCCCACCGGCGCGGACCGGCCCGTGCTCCGGCGCGAACTGCGGATCTACCGCGACGGCCAGGTATGGCTGGCACTGGTGATCACCGCGCTCAACGCCGCCGCCACCTTCTGCCTCTTCTCCTACCTCTCCCCGCTGCTCACCGACACCGCCGGCCTGGGCGAGGGCTGGGTGCCGACCGTGCTGGCGCTGTACGGGGTCGGCGCGCTGATCGGCGCCGCGCTCGGCGGCCGGGTCGGCGACGCACACCTGTTCGGCGCCATGTACGCCGGTCTGGCCGCCACCACCGCCGTACTGGCGCTGCTGGCGCTCACCGCGCATCTGCCGGTGGCGGCCGTCGGGCTGGCGCTGGGGCTGGGGGTGACCTCGTTCTTCACCGCCCCCGCCATCAACGCCCGGATGTTCGAGGTGGCGGGCGCCGCGCCCACCCTGGCGGGCGCGACGACCACCTCCGCGTTCAACATCGGCAACACCCTCGGCCCCTGGATCGGCGGACTGGTGATCACCGCGGGCTGGGGCTACACCGGCGTCTCCTGGGTCAGCGCGCTGCTGGCCGCCGCGGCCGTCGGCGCGACGGTGGCGGCCTCCCGGTGGCACCGGCGCACCGCCGCCTCCCGGGTGGTGGCCGGCTCGCCCGCGGAAGCGGCCGCCGGCGCACCCGGACGGGTCACCGAGGCCGCGGGCTGATCCGTCCGGGGGCGCCGGCGGCCGCCACGGCCCGGCCGGACCCGCGGGGCCGTCCTCCCGCCCCGGACCGTTCCGACGCGCCCCGTCCCGGGTACCGGATTACCCTCGGTGGCCGGTACACCCGCAGGCCACCCGCGGAACGCCCGCGACCGGCCCTCCGGCAAACGACCCTCCGGCGGCCGGCACGCCGGGCACGGGTGAAAGGACATGCGAGATGGACGTGCGCAGGAGGAACAACGTCACCGTCACCGGCCGGGAGGACGGGCCGGTGGTGATGCTGGCGCACGGATTCGGCTGCGACCTGAACCTGTGGCGCCTGGTGGCACCCGCGCTGGCCGGGGAGTTCCGGGTGGTCCTCTTCGACCATGTGGGCTCCGGCCGCTCGGACCCCGCCGCCTGGGACGAGGAGCGCTACTCCTCCCTGGAGGGGTACGCGCAGGACGTGCTGGAGATCTGCCGCGCCCTGGACCTGCGGGACGTGGTGTTCGTGGGGCACTCGGTCAGCGCCATGATCGGGGTACTGGCGGTGCTGCGCGAACCGGAGCGCTTCGCCAAGCTGGTCCTGCTCACCCCCTCCCCCTCCTACATCGACGAGGGCGACTACCGGGGCGGGTTCAGCCGGGCCGACATCGAGGAGCTGCTGGAGTCGCTGGAGAGCAACTACCTGGGCTGGTCCGCGGTGATGGCGCCGGTGATCATGGGCAATCCGGAGCGGCCCGAGCTGGGCGAGGAGCTGACCAACAGCTTCTGCCGCACCGACCCGCGCATGGCCCGCGTCTTCGCCCGCACCACCTTCCTCTCCGACAACCGCGAGGACCTGGCCGGGGTGACCGTGCCGACGCTGGTGGTCGAGTGCGCGCACGACACCCTCGCCCCGCGCGAGGTGGGCTCGTTCGTCCGGGACGAGATCGCCGGAAGCACCCTGGTCACCCTGGACGCCCACGGGCACTGCCCGCAGCTGAGCAGCCCCGGCCCGACGGCCGAGGCCATCGCCTCCTTCGCGAGGTCTCGGTGACCTCCCGCGCGAGCCCGGCCCCGGAGCCGGAACCGGAACAGGAACCGGACGAGCCGGAACCGGAGGACGGCGGGAATCCGGAGGACGACCCGGAGGAGCTGTACGAGAACGCCCCGTGCGGCCAGCTCTCCACGCTCCCCGACGGCAGGATCGTCAAGGTCAACGCCACCCTGCTGGACTGGCTCGGTTACCGCCGCGAGGAGCTGGTCGGCCACCGGACCTTCTCCCGGCTGCTCAGCGTCGGCGGCAGGATCTACTACGAGACCCACCTCGCCCCGCTGCTGGGGATGCAGGGGCGCATCGGCGGGATCGCGCTGGAGATGAAGGCCGCCGACGGCAGCCGGCTGCCGGTGCTGGTCGCCGCCGCGGTGCGGGAGGGCTCCGAGGGGCGGCCGGCACTGGTGCGCATCTCCGTCTTCGAGGCCCGCGACCGCCGCGCGTACGAGACCGAGCTGCTGCGTGCCCGGCAGGAGGCCGACCGCGAGCGCGAACGCGTCCAGCAGCTGGCCACCACCCTCCAGCGCAGCCTGCTGCCGCCCGCCCTGCCCGACATCCCCGGCACCGAGCTGGCCGCGCATTACCACACCGCCTCGATCGACGAGGTCGGCGGCGACTTCTACGACCTGTTCCCCGTCTCCGGGGGGTGCTGGGGGTTCTTCCTCGGCGATGTGTCCGGCAAGGGCGCCGCGGCGGCGGCCGTCACCTCCCTCGCCCGCTACTCCCTGCGTGCCGCGAGCGCCTCCGACCCCGACCCGCTCAGGGTGCTGGCCAACCTCAACACCGTCCTGGAGCACGAGAACCACGGCGAGGACCCGCGCTTCTGCACCGTCATCCACGGTCTGCTCACCCCGGGCGAGCACGGCTGCGAGATCACCCTCGCCGGCGGCGGCCACCCCCCGGCCCTGCTGATGCGCGCCGACGGCACCGCCGGATACCTGCACACCCCCGGAGGCCAGCTGGTCGGGGTGCTGCCGAACGCCCACTTCGCCGCCACCACCGTGCGCCTGGCCCCCGGCGACACCCTGCTGCTGTACACCGACGGACTGACCGAGGCCCGCACCGCCCACGCCGACGGCCGCCACGGGCAGCTGGACGGAGGGCGCTACGGCGAGGAGGCCCTGCTCGACTTCGCGGCCGGGCTGGCCCCGACGAGCGCCGCGGACGCCGTCGCCGCCATCGGCGCCCTGCTGGAGGGGCTGGGCGAGGGGGTGGACGACGACACCGCCGTACTGGCCCTCGGCGTCCCCGCCTCCCGGGGCGGCCCGGGCACCCCTGACACCCCTGACGGGCCGGGCACCCCTGACGGGCCGGAGCCGCTCAGGTCGCCGTGACCACCCGGCGCGGGGGACGGCGCCGCCGCAGGCCCGCCTCCGTCAGCCGCCGCAGCAGCTCCTTGCTGCCCACCTCGACCGCGCCCAGCCGCACCGCCCGCTCGTACCGGTGGGCGGGCACGTCGTAGTGGTCGCGGTCGAAGGCGCGGCGCGGGCAGCCGAGGGCGGCGGCGAACGCGTGCAGCTCCTCGTAGGAGACGTCGCTGACCAGGTGCGACCACAACATCCCGTGGCCCGGCCACTCCGGCGGGTCGATGTAGACGGTCACCGGGCCCTTCCCAGCTCCCCGACGGGCGCCACCGCCGTCGCCGTCCGGCCGCACACCCAGTGCGGGTCCGGTCCCAGCTCGGGCTCGACGTCGAGGGCGTGCTCCTCCTCACCGCCGCACAGCGGGCAGCCCGGCCAGCGGCCCCGGCGGTCCAGCAGGGCGTCCTGGACGTCCTGGGCGATCAGGCCCGCGACGAAGGAGACGCCCTCGGGCCACTGCTCGACCCACCAGCGGCGGTGGGAGACCGCGTCCTCGACCAGCGAGACGACCTCGGCCTCGGCGATGCCGCAGGCGGTGAGGTCGGCGAGGACGAGCGCCCGGCCGGCGTGCAGGGCGCGTTCGAGGCCGTGGGGGTCGGGTTCGCGGGGATCGGAGTCGTGGGGATCGGGACCGGGGGAAGGGGGGTGCTGCTCTGCCATAGCCCCTCCATTGGAGCAGAAGACCGGCGGAATCGCCCCGCCGGCCGCGACCGGGCCCGGCCACCGCCGGGATGAGGTACCTCTTGACGGCCTCTTGACGGCCACGTCCGGTGAAAATACCTTCCGCCATGTGAACAACACTGTGAAGGAAAGTTTCTCCGGTCCGGCCCGCGACACCGCGCCGGGCCTCCGCCCCGGTCCCCCCGAGCCCGCCGCCCTCGCGGCCAAGGTGCGCACCATGGCCCCCTCGATGACCCGCTCCATGCAGCGCGTCGCCGAGGCCGTCGCCGGCGACCCCGCCGGATGCGCGCGGCTCACCGTCACCGGTCTCGCCGAGCGCACCGGCACCAGCGAGGCCACCGTCGTGCGGACCTCGCGCCTGCTGGGCTACCCCGGCTACCGCGATCTGCGCCTGGCGCTGGCCGGGCTCGCCGCGCAGCAGGCCTCCGGCGCCTCCCCGTCGGTGACCGCCGACATCGCCGTGGACGATCCCATCGAGGAGGTCATAGCCAAGCTCGCCCACGACGAGCGGCAGACCCTCGCCGACACCGCCGCCGGTCTGGACCCCGGCCAGGTCGAGGCGGCCGTGCACGCCATGGCCTCCGCCCGCCGGATAGACCTCTACGGCGCCGGCGCCTCCGCCCTGGTCGCCCAGGACCTGGCGCAGAAGCTGCTGCGGATCGGCCTGGTCGCCCACGCCCACGCCGATCCGCACCTGGCCGTCACCGGCGCCGTGCAGCTGCGCGCCGGTGACGTCGCCCTGGCGGTGACCCACTCCGGCCGTACGGTGGACGTGATCGAACCGCTGCGCGTCGCCTTCGACCACGGCGCCACCACCGTGGCCGTCACCGGCCGCCCGGACGGGGAGATCGCGCAGTACGCCGACCACGTGCTGACCACCTCCACGGCGCGCGAGAGCGAGCTGCGCCCGGCGGCCATGTCCAGCCGGACCAGCCAGCTGCTGGTCGTGGACTGCCTGTTCATCGGCGTGGCACAGCGCACCTACGAGACCGCCGCCCCCGCGCTGGCGGCCTCCTACGAGGCGCTGGCCCACCGCCACTCGCCCCGGCAGCGCTGACCCCCGCGCCCGCACCCGCCCCCTCGACCGCCCCAGCACACCCGAGCAGCAGCCGAACAGCGCCTGAGCAGCACCCGATCAGCACCGCCCAACCCCCCACACCCCCGCCCGGGCGCCGGCACCGGTGGCCGGCCCCGGCATCCGGAAGAACGGAAAGAGCCGCACCCTCATGACCTCCTCTCCGACCGCCGCCGGCCACGAGTCCGGCGACCCCCGCGACTCCCTCGATCCGGACGGCGCGTACGACCGGCTGCGCGCCGAGCTGGACACGCTCACCACCGAGGCGTTCCGCAGCGACCTGTCCGAGATCGACCGGCTCCCCACCCTGGAGATCGCCAGGGTCATGAACGGGGAGGACGCCACCGTTCCCGCCGCCGTCGCCTCCCAGCTCCCGCGCATCGCCGCCGCCATCGACGCCACCGCCGAGCGGATGGCGCGCGGCGGCCGGCTGGTCTACGCGGGGGCGGGGACGGCCGGCCGGCTGGGCGTGGTGGACGCCAGCGAGTGCCCGCCCACCTTCGACACCGATCCCTCCCAGGTCGTCGGGGTGATCGCGGGCGGCCCGGACGCGCTGGTCAGCGCGGCCGAGGGAGCCGAGGACCGCCCCGGCCTCGCCGCGGCCGACCTCGACGGACTGGGGCTGGGCCCCGACGACGTGGTGGTCGGCGTCTCCGCCTCCGGGCGCACCCCGTACACCGTCGGCGCGGTCGAGCACGCGCGGCGGCTGGGGGCGCTGACGGTCGGGCTGTCCTGCAACTCCGGCTCGCCGCTGGCGGCGGCGGCCGACCACGGCATCGAGGTCGTCGTGGGCCCGGAGCTGATCACCGGCTCCTCCCGGCTCAAGGCGGGCACGGCCCAGAAGCTGGTCCTCAACATGATCTCGACCATCACCATGATCCGGCTGGGCAAGACGTACGGGAACCTGATGGTCGACGTGCGCGCCTCGAACGAGAAGCTGCGGGCCCGCTCGCGCCGTATCGTCTCGCTGGCCACGGGGGCGAGCGAGGAGCGGGTCGAGTCGGCGCTGGCGGCCACCGGCGGCGAGGTGAAGAACGCCATCCTCACCATCCTGGGCGAGGTGGACGGCCCCACGGCCGAGCGGCTGCTGAGGGAGTCGGGCGGCCGGCTGCGCGCGGCCCTGGAGGCGGCACGCGGCTGACGTCCCGCGCCGCGCACGGCGGCAGGCGTACGGCGGGCGGGCGCACGCGGAAAGCCCCCGGCGCGCACCGGAAGGGGATGGTGCGCGCCGGGGGCCGGCGGCGCGGACGGTGTCCGTGCCCGGACCGGGCGGCCTGCTCAGCCGTTCCGCGCCTCCGCCCGTGCGGGCTCGTCCTGCCCGCCCCGCTCGGCGGGCGCCGCCTCCCAGCACTCCACACCGGTCAGGTCCGGCAGGCGGTCGCGGGTGAAGACGGGGTCCAGGCCCGCGCGGCGCTGGGCGAGGTAGTCCTCCATCAGCCGGAAGGCGATCACCGACAGCGGCAGGATCGCCAGCAGGTTGACCAGGGCCATGGCGCCCATGGTGACGTCGGCGAGGCTCCACACCACGCTCAGCGAGCCCAGCGCGCCCAGGAAGGCGGCGGCCAGGACGAGCCCCCGGTAGCCGAGCATGACCGAGCGGCTGCGGGTGATGAACTCGATGTTGGACTCGCCGTAGTAGTAGTTGCCGATCATCGAGCTGAAGGCGAGCAGGAAGACCACCAGCGTCAGCAGGTGGCCGGCCCAGCCGCCCAGGGTCTCCTGCAGCGCGGACTGCGTGAGGTCGGCGCCCTGGCGCCCGGAGAGCTCCGGGTTGGCGGAGAGGATGACGAAGGCGGTCATCGTGCAGACCACCAGGGTGTCGAAGAAGACACCCATGGTCTGCACCAGGCCCTGCTTGACCGGGTGGGAGGTCTCGGCCGCGGCGGCGGCGTTCGGGGCGGAGCCCAGGCCCGCCTCGTTGGAGAACATGCCGCGGCGCACGCCCTGCTGGATCGCCGCGCCGATGCCGCCTCCGGCGACCTCGCGCAGACCGAAGGCGCCGCCGACGATGTCGGCGAGGACGCGCGGCACCTCGGAGAAGTTGAGCACCATCACGGCCAGGCCCACCAGCAGGTAGATCACGGCCATCACGGGGACGAGCACCTTGGTGACCGAGGCGATCCTGCGCACCCCGCCGAAGACGGCCAGTCCGAGCAGCACGGCGAGGGCCGCGCCGACGACCGGGGCGACCCAGCCGGAGCCGCCGTCGCCGCCCGTGCCCAGCGATCCGGCGGTGACCGAGGCGATCGTGTTGGACTGCACGGCCGTGAACACCAGGCCGAAGGTCAGGGTGATGATCACGGCGAAGAGCACGCCGACCCAGCGCCGGCCCAGGCCGCGCTGCATGTAGTACGCGGGACCGCCGCGGTAGGCGCCCTCGCCTCCCTTGCTCCGGTCGCGCACCTTGTAGAGCTGGGCGAGGGTGGACTCCACGAACGCGGAGGCGCCGCCGACCAGGGCCATCATCCACATCCAGAAGACCGCGCCCGGCCCTCCGACGGTGATGGCCGCCGCGACGCCGGCGATGTTGCCGGTGCCGATGCGGGCGGCGGCGGAGATGGTGAAGGCGCCGAACGGGGAGACCGGTTTCCTGCCGTCGGTCCCGGCACGGGGCCGCTCCGCGACCGTCCTGACGATCTCCGGCAGGAGCCGGATCTGCATGGCCTTGGAGCGGACGGTGAAGTACAGGCCCGCCACGGCCACCAGGGGGATCAGCAGATAGGTCCAGAAGTGGTCGTTGATCTCGACGATCACTGTTTCGAGCGTGCTCATCGCGTAGGTGCCGTCCAGGAGTCGTGTGGGGTGGGTTCGGCTCTGGAAACAGAGTGAAGGCGCCGCGCGGGGGATCGCCCGTACGCGGCCCACGGGAGGCTATCCGGTGCGCCGCCTCCCGGGCAGGCCGCGACGCGGTGCCAAATCTCACATACTGGACATAGCGAGAGGGCGGCACCCCTCGCGGGGTGCCGCCCTGTTCACCGTGCGCGCGGTGCGCGCCCGGTGGGAACCACCGATCCGCCGGGCGGATCAGAAGTCCATGCCACCGCCCATGCCGGCAGCGGCGGCGGCGTCGGCGCCGCCCGCGGCCTTCTCCGGCTTGTCGGCGATGACGGCCTCGGTGGTGAGGAAGAGCGCCGCGATGGAGGCGGCGTTCTGCAGCGCGGAGCGGGTGACCTTGGCCGGGTCGATGATGCCCTCGGCGATCATGTCCACGTACTCACCGGAGGCGGCGTTCAGGCCGTGGCCCGGGGTCAGGTTGCGCACCTTCTCCACGATGACGCCGCCCTCGAGGCCGGCGTTGACCGCGATCTGCTTCAGCGGGGCCTCCAGCGCGGCCTTGACCGCGGCGGCACCGGTGGCCTCGTCGCCGTCGAGCTCCAGCTTCTCGAAGACCGCGGAGGCCTGCAGCAGGGCCACGCCGCCGCCGGCGACGATGCCCTCCTCGACGGCCGCCTTGGCGTTGCGCACCGCGTCCTCGATGCGGTGCTTGCGCTCCTTGAGCTCCACCTCGGTGGCGGCGCCGGCCTTGATGACGGCCACGCCGCCGGCCAGCTTCGCCAGACGCTCCTGGAGCTTCTCGCGGTCGTAGTCGGAGTCGGAGTTCTCGATCTCGGCGCGGATCTGGCTCACGCGGCCGTTGACCTGCTCGCTGTCACCGGCACCGTCGACGATGGTGGTCTCGTCCTTGGTGATGACGACCTTGCGGGCGCGGCCCAGCAGCTCCAGACCGGCGTTCTCCAGCTTGAGGCCGACCTCCTCGGAGATGACCTGGCCACCGGTGAGGATGGCGATGTCGCCGAGCATGGCCTTGCGGCGGTCGCCGAAGCCCGGGGCCTTGACGGCGACGGACTTGAAGGTGCCGCGGATCTTGTTGACCACCAGGGTGGAGAGGGCCTCGCCCTCGACGTCCTCGGCGATGATCAGCAGCGGCTTGCCGGCCTGCATGACCTTCTCCAGCAGCGGGAGCAGGTCCTTGACGGCGCTGATCTTGGAGTTGGCGATCAGGATGTAGGGGTCCTCCAGGACCGCCTCCATCCGCTCCATGTCGGTGGCGAAGTAGGCGGAGATGTAGCCCTTGTCGAAGCGCATGCCCTCGGTGAGCTCGAGCTCCAGACCGAAGGTCTGCGACTCCTCGACGGTGATGACGCCTTCCTTGCCGACCTTGTCCATGGCCTCGGCGATCAGCTCGCCGATCTGGGTGTCGGCGGCGGAGATGGAGGCGGTCGAGGCGATCTGCTCCTTGGTCTCCACCTCCTTGGCCTGCTCCAGCAGGGCGGCGGAGACGGCCTCGGTGGCCTTCTCGATACCGCGCTTGAGGGCCATCGGGTTGGCGCCGGCGGCGACGTTGCGCAGACCCTCGCGGACCAGCGCCTGGGCCAGGACGGTCGCGGTGGTCGTACCGTCACCGGCGACGTCGTCGGTCTTCTTCGCGACCTCCTTGACCAGCTCGGCGCCGATCTTCTCGTACGGGTCCTCGAGCTCGATCTCCTTGGCGATGGAGACACCATCGTTGGTGATCGTGGGGGCGCCCCACTTCTTCTCAAGGACGACGTTGCGGCCCTTGGGGCCGAGCGTGACCTTGACGGCGTCGGCGAGCTGGTTCATCCCGCGCTCGAGGCCGCGCCGCGCCTCCTCGTCGAACGCGATGGTCTTGGCCATGTGAAGTGGTCCTCCCTGGGGTTCCCCATGCCGAAGGCCAGGGGCGGGTTTGGGATGTGTCCGGACCGCTCTGGCGCCCGCGACGGACGGCCCACCGGCCCGGCGGTTCCTTGCTCCACCGGGCTTGCGGACCTCACCGAACCGGTCCTTGCTTTGTCACTCTCACCTTCAGAGTGCTAACGCCAATGATTAGCACTCGACCCCTCCGAGTGCAAGCGCGCAGGTGTTCCGCGCGCCCGTACCCGGCGGTACGGGCACGGAGGCGGGGAGCGCGGAGACGGGGAGCGCGGAGACGGGGAGCGCGGAGACGGAGCGCGGAGACGGAGCGCGGACGGAACCGCGGGCCCTCCCCGGTGCGCGGGCGCACAACAGGAGGGCCCGCGCCCCTGCCGGGACGCGGGCCCTCCTGTGCCGTCTACTGCTGGTGTGCGTCGTGGTGCGTGTGTCCGGCGCTTCAGGCCGTCACGCGGACCATGTCCGCCTGCGGGCCCTTCTGGCCCTGCGAAATCTCGAACTCGACCCGCTGCCCTTCCTCAAGGGTGCGGTATCCGTCCATCTGGATCGCGCTGTAGTGGACGAACACGTCCGCCCCACCGTCGACCGCGATGAAGCCGTATCCCTTCTCCGCGTTGAACCACTTGACGGTGCCTTGAGCCATTCCTAACTCCCCTATTGCCGGCCCTTGCGCGAGCCCGCGCTCCGCGGACCCGGGTCAGTCACCACCCCCCGGCGAGAGGGGGCGGCGTGCGCCGGAACGCGTCGACCGCGGCTGAATGTATCTGGGCAGACGCCCTCCGCAACAGGTCTGTCGGACGAGAATTCCGGTCACGCCGGATTGCCGATAAGCACATGAACGGCGGGAAAGCGGGGCAACTCGGGCCGGGCATAGCGGACCGACACGACAATTCACGCGGTAAATCCGGGCACAAGTTGTCGCGTTCTCATGGGCGCCGAAGTGCGCACTTGGGGGGAGGCACGCTCACTCTACCGCTCTCCAGGGGCCGGAATTACCAATTCCGTTTCCCGTCGCTGCCACACGCCCTCCCCCATGGAGCGCACACGCGGGCGGCCCCGCGCCCCCCTCCGTGCGAGAGGGGGCGCGGGGCCGCCCGCGTGCGGTGGCGCGTACGGCGCCGAAGGTCCGGCCGCCGGCCGTCCGGTCAGCAGCCGCCCGCGACGGCCGGGATGATGGAGACTCCCGAGCCGTCCGGCGTCGGCGTCCCCAGACCGTCGGCGAAGCGGACGTCGTCGTCGTCGACGTAGACGTTCACGAAGCGGCGCAGCTTGCCGGAGTCGTCCAGCACCCGGGCGGAGATGCCCTGGTGGTTCTTCTCCAGGTCCGCGATGACCTCGGCGAGCGTGGCGCCCTCGGCGGGCACCTCGGCCCGGCCGCCGGTGTAGGTGCGCAGGATGGTCGGGATTCGGACGGTGACGCTCATGCCAGGCCAGCCTCTCGGAAGGAGTCCAGGTTCGGACGGATGATCGCGGACGGTCCGGTGGTCGGCGCCACCGCGTCCAGGGTCTTGAGGCCGTCGCCGGTGTTGAGGACGACGGTGGTCAGGGACGGGTCGAGCACACCGGCCTCGATCAGCTTCCTCGTCACGCCGACGGTCACGCCGCCCGCGGTCTCGGCGAAGACGCCCTCGGTGCGGGCCAGCAGCTTGATCGCGTCGACGATCTGCCCGTCGTTCACGTCCTCCACCGCGCCTCCGGTGCGGCGGGCGATGTCCAGCACGTACGGGCCGTCGGCCGGGTTGCCGATGGCCAGCGACTTGGCGATGGTGTCCGGCTTCACCGGCCGCACCACGTCGTGGCCGTCCTTGAAGGCCCGCGCCACCGGCGAGCAGCCCTCGGCCTGGGCGCCGAAGATCTTGTAGGGCCGGTCCTCGACCAGCCCCAGGGCGATCAGCTCGCGCAGCCCCTTGTCGATCTTGGTGAGCTGGGAGCCGGAGGCGATCGGGACGACGAGCTGGTCCGGCAGCCGCCAGCCGAGCTGCTCGCAGATCTCGTACGCCAGGGTCTTGGAGCCCTCCGCGTAGTACGGGCGGAGGTTGACGTTGACGAAGCCCCAGCCTTCCCCGATCGGGTCCCCGATCAGCTCCGAGCAGAAGCGGTTCACATCGTCGTAGGTGCCCTCGATGCCCACCAGGTCGCCGCCGTAGACCGCGGCCATGACGACCTTGCCCTGCTCCAGGTCGTGCGGGATGAACACGCACGAGCGCAGGCCCGCGCGGGCCGCCGCGGCGCCGACCGCGCCGGCGAGGTTGCCGGTGGAGGAGCACGACAGGGTGGTGAAACCGAAGGCGCGGGCGGCCTCGACGGCGATGGCCACCACCCGGTCCTTGAAGGAGTGCGTGGGGTTGCCGGAGTCGTCCTTGACGTACAGGCCGCCGGTGACGCCCAGCTCGCGGGCGAGGTTGTCGGCCCTGACCAGCCTGGTGAAGCCCGGGTTCAGGTTCGGCTTGTCCGCCACGTCGGCCGGGACCGGCAGCAGCGGGGCGTAGCGCCAGATGCTGTCCGGGCCGGCCTCGATCCGCTTCCGCAGCTCCTCCGGGTCACCCCCCGGCAGGTCGTACGCGATCTCCAGGGGGCCGAAACACGCCTCGCAGGCGAAGCTCGGTCCGAGCGGGAAACGCTCACCGCACTCGCGGCAGGAGAGCGCCACGGCGGGGCCGAGCGAAAGGTCGGTGTCGGCTACAACAGTCTGCACAGCCATGGTCGGCGAGGCCCTTTCTCCTCATCTTCCCCGCGACGCCTTTCGCCGCAGGCCGGAATTGGCACCTTCCCCACCGTGGCCTCGGACTGTTGTCGACGAGTGCCGGCGGGAGGGTTGCCGGGGCTTCAACGGGCCGTTCCCTCTGCCCCTCTGGATGAGCTCTATGGCACCGGCCAATACCCTGACCGGGGCGTTTGTGCACGACGGGATCCCCGAGATGCGGAACTCCCGTGCGTCGTCCAAGACTGTAACCGAAGCCCTTGACCGCAAGGCCGGCCGTCCGAACCGCGAGACGAGAGGCACACGGGGACGGCACCGGAGCCCTCCGGAAGGCGGACCCGGACAAACGCCCCGGAAACATGCCCCGCACCGGGCATGGACGGCCGGTGGCGGGCAACCACGGTCCGACCACGGCCGGCACTCCCGGCCGGCACCCGGCCCGCACCACGACCGACAGCAGGAGACACGCCGAGATCACCCGGGCGACTCCGGTCCCGCAGAATGCCTGGGACCGCCGGGACGGCGGGGGCCACCGGGAGCACCGGGGAGACCGGGAATGCCGGGACCGCGAGGACCGTCGGGAACCGGCGGAAACCGGCGAGGACCGGCGAGGACCGTCAAGGACAGGGAGGCACACGTGCTGAATGAGGTCGACCACTGGCTGGAACGACGCTCATGGAGCGCTGCCGAACGCCCGCTGCACCGGCTGCTGGCCGCCAAGCGGGCCGCCGGACCGGCGGGCAGCGTGAGCGTGGTGCTTCCGGCGCTGAACGAGGAGGCGACGGTCGGCGACATAGTCGCCGCCATCCGCCGCGGACTGATGACCGACGACATGCCGCTGGTCGACGAGCTGGTGGTGGTGGACTCCGGTTCCACCGACCGCACCTCCGAGGTGGCGGCCGCCGCGGGCGCGAAGGTGGTGCACCGCGACGAGGTGCTGCCCCGGCTGCCCACGGTGCCGGGCAAGGGCGAGGTGCTGTGGCGGTCGCTGCTGGCCACCAGCGGCGAGATCGTCTGCTTCGTCGACGCGGATCTGCGGGAGTTCGACACCACGTTCGTGTCGGGCATCGTGGGGCCGCTGCTGACCGACCCGGACCTGGCGATGGTCAAGGCGATGTACGACCGCGCCATCGGCGACAGCCCGGCCGGCGGCGGCCGGGTCACCGAGCTGGTCGCCCGCCCCCTGCTCAACCTGTACTGGCCGCAGCTGGCGGGCTTCGTCCAGCCGCTGGGCGGCGAGTACGCGGCACGGCGCTCCCTGCTGGAGCGGCTCAGCTTCCCCGTCGGCTACGGCGTCGAGCTGGGCCTGCTGGTGGACGCGCTGCACACCGTCGGGCTCGACGCGCTCGCACAGGTCGACGTCGGCGTGCGCAGGCACCGCAACCAGGACGGTCTGGCGCTGGGGCGGATGGCCGCGGCGATACACCGCACCGCCCACGTACGGCAGGCGCGCGGCCCGCTGATACGCCCGGTGCTCACGCAGTTCGAGCGGGTGCCCGGGGGCGGTTTCGTACCGCACACCCACCCGGTGGACACCGAGGAGCGCCCGCCGATGTGCACCGTCCCCGAGTACACCGCCCGCCGCACGGCGGCCTGAGGACCGCGGGCCCGAGAAGGGGGAACCCCCGGCCCGGCGCGCGCCGGTGAAGTGCGTACCCGGCCCGGCGCGCGCCGTTCCAACCGCTCCCGCACCGGCCGGTGCGGGAGCCCCCCGTGCGGGCGCCGCCGTCCCCGCCCCGCACATGCTCCGCACACGCCGCGTGCGCGCCCCGGCCCGTGCGCTCCGGCCCGGTCTCCGCGGGCCTTCCGCGCCCCGTGTGACGAGAACCGTACGTTTGAGCGGTACGGACAGCGGCTAGGTTCCGCTCATGGTCACTCGGCACCAGGTACTCGTCGCCTCCAACCGCGGTCCCGTCTCCCACACGCTCGGCGAGGGGGGCGAGCTGACCGTCAAACGCGGCGGCGGCGGGCTGGTCTCCGGCCTGTCGGCCGTCAAGGGCGACGCGGTGTGGGTCTGCGCGGCGCTGGGCGAGGGCGACCGCGAGGCGGTGCGGCGCACGGGCGGCGAGCTGGATCCGGCGGACACCGGCGGCCAGCAGGTGCGGATGCTCGACATCGCGCCCGACGTCTTCGCGGACGCCTACAACGGCATCGCCAACTCCGTGCTGTGGTTCGTCCACCACATGCTCTACCAGACCCCGCTGGAGCCCGCCTTCGACGCGGACTTCGAGCGGCAGTGGCGCTCCTACGAGGCCTACAACGCGGCGTTCGCCGACGCGCTGGCCCAGGAGGCCGCCGAGGGCGCGGCCGTCCTCGTGCAGGACTACCACCTCACCCTCGTCCCGGCCATGCTGCGCGAGCGGCGTCCCGACCTGCGCATCGGCCACTTCTCCCACACCCCCTGGGCGCCGCCGGACTACTTCCGGATGCTGCCGGACGACCCGGACGGCGGAGTGGCCGCCGAGGTGCTGCGCGGCATCCTGGGCGCCGACCGGGCCGCCTTCCTCACCCGGCGCTGGGCCAACGCCTTCACCGACTGCTGTGTGAAGCTGCTGGGCGCGGAGGTCTCCGTGGCCGACGGCGGCGACGAGATGATCGTCACCCACGAGGGCCGGCAGACGCGCATAGGCGTCCACGGCCTGGGCGCCGACGCCGAGTTCCTGCGCGAGCGCTCCCGGCGGCCGGACGTGGAGGACCGGATCGCGCTGCTGCGCGGGCAGATCGGCCGCGGGCCCGACGGCGAGCCGCGCAGGGCGATCGTGCGCGTGGACCGCACCGAGCTGTCCAAGAACATCGTCCGCGGCCTGCTCGCCTACCGGCGGCTGCTGACCGACCGCCCCGAGTGGCGCGGCCGGGTCGTGCACGTCGCCTTCGCCTACCCCTCGCGGCAGGACCTGGCGGTCTACCGCGAGTACACCGACGAGGTCGCCCGCGTCGCCGAGGGGATCAACGCGGAGTTCGGCGAGGGCGACTGGACGCCGGTCGAGCTGCACCTCAAGGACGACTTCGCGCGCTCCCTGGCGGCCTACCGGCTGGCCGACGTCGCCCTGGTCAACCCGATCCGGGACGGCATGAACCTGGTGGCCAAGGAGATCCCGGTGCTCTCCGACGGCGGCTGCGCGCTGGTCCTCTCCCGCGAGGCCGGAGCCTTCGCCGAGCTGGCCGAGGACGCCATCACCGTCAACCCCTACGACATCGGCGCCACGGCGGACGCCCTGCACCGGGCGCTGACGATGGACGCGGGCGAGCGCGCCGAGCGCACCAAGCGCCTGGCCGCGGCGGCCACGGCCCTGCCGCCCACGAAGTGGTTCCTGGACCAGCTGAACGCGCTGCGCGACTGATCACCGGCCCCCGGCCCGCCTCCGGGTGTGCCCGGGAGCTCGCCCGGCGGCCTCGGCAGGTCCGGCGGGGCCTGAGAGCGGTGTCCGCCGCCGGTACCCGCGCGGGCACCGGCGGCGGGTCGCCCCGGCGGGTCGGCCGCCCCGGCGGGCGGCGCCCGGAAGGGCGCCTCCGGTTCGCGGGAACGGGCCGGCCGGCGGCGCCCTCCGGTACGGCCCGCCGGCGGGCCCGGGGGCCGGCTCCGCGCTCGCGGCGGGCGGGGCGCCCCGGGGCCGTCAGGCCCCCAGCGCGTCCGCCAGCGCGCCCAGCAGGCCCACCACTCCGGCGGGGCCGTCCACGACCAGATCCGCCCGTTCGGCCAGTGCGGTGACCTCGTCGCTGCCGCTGCACAGCAGCACCCCGGGCACGCCCTCGCCGCGCAGCCGGTCCACCGCGTCGTAGGCGGCCAGATCGCCCAGGTCGTCGCCGCCGTAGAGGACCGAGGCGGCGCCCGTCTCGCGGAGGAACTCCGTCAGGGCCATGCCCTTGTCCATGCCCGGGGGCCGCAGCTCCAGCACCAGGCGGCCGGGCTCCACGGCCAGCCCGTGCCGTCCGGCCAGCTCGGCCAGGGGACCGCGCAGCAGCTCGAAGGCGCCCTGCGGATCGGCGGCCCGGCGGGTGTGGACGGCCAGCGCGCGGCCCTTGTCCTCGGTCCGGACGCCCTGCGGCGCCCCGGCCTTCTCCAGCAGGCCGGGCAGTTCGGCGCGTACCGCCTCCACGCCCGGGTGGGGCGGCGGGGTGCGGGTCTCGCCCGTGGCGGCGTCCCAGCGCTCCGCGCCGTACGCGCCGAGCACCACCAGATGCTCCAGACCCTGCGCCCCGGCGAAGCCGCCGTAGCGCGCGGCCGTGGCGGCCGGGCGCCCGGTGACGATGACGACGGCCCGCAGCAGCGGCGCCAGCCGGGCCAGGACGGGCACCGCCTCCGGGTGGGCGCGGGCGCTGTCGGGGTCGGGGACGATCGGGGCGATCGTCCCGTCGAAGTCGAGGGCGACCACGGCCCGCCCGGGGGCGGCCAGCAGCGCGGCCAGCCCGTCGCGTCCGGCGGAGGTGGTCGGTACGGGGAGTTGCTCCGGGAAGGTGTGTGAGGAGTGGCTGCCCATGCCTGGGACCATACCCGGCGGCCGTCCCCTCACCGCCCCTACCGCAGCCCGCGCCGCTCGTCGCGCCGGCGGCGGAGCCGGTTGACCGTGACCGGGTCGCGGGCCAGGGCGCGCGGGTCGTCGAGCAGGGCGTTGAGCACCTGGTAGTAGCGCGTGGGCGACATCCCCAGGCGCTCGCGTATCGCGCGCTCCTTGGCGCCGGGATTCGGCCAGCCCCGGCGCTCGACGGCGAGCACGGCCTCGTCCTCCTCGGACAGGCCGCCGGTGCCGTCGCCGCCGCTCGGCTGCTCGCTGCCGGTGCTCACCCCTCCAACCTACTGCCGCGCTCGGACACCGCATCCCGGCGGCCGGACGGCCCCCGCCCCATCGCGTATCGCTTCGACAACGGTGCTTCACTCTCCCGGGCCGGGGCTGCTATCCACGTGCGTGTACCCGCCCGCCGGGATCCACAGCCGACCGCGACCCGTGCCCCGTCCCGCACCACAGCGCACCACGCCCTCCGCCCCGCCCCCGTCACGAGGAGCCCCGCATGGCCGCCGCAGAGCCGTCCCGCACCGCCGCCGAGATCGCCACCCAGCCCGGTTGCTGGCGGCGGGCGGCGAAGGCGGTGGAGTCCGGGTCCGCCGGGGCGCTGCCGCGCCCGGGTGAGCGGGTGGCGGTGACCGGCTGCGGCACCTCGTGGTTCATGGCCCAGTCCTACGCGGCGCTGCGCGAGGCCGCCGGGCAGGGCGAGACGGACGCCTTCGCGGCCTCGGAGTTCCCGGCCGGGCGTGCGTACGACCGGGTGGTGGCGATCACCCGTTCCGGCACCACCTCCGAGGTCCTCGGTCTCCTGGCCCACCTGCGGGGCCGCGTGCCGACCACCGCCCTGACCGCCGACCCCGCCACGCCAGTGACGGAGACCGCCGGGCACACCGCCGTCCTGGACTGGGCGGACGAGGAGTCGGTCGTCCAGACCCGCTTCGCCACGACGGCGCTGGCGCTGCTGCGCGCGGGCCTGGAGCGGCACGGCGCGCCGCCGGCCGGGGTGAAGCCGGTCGAGCAGGCGGCGGTCGACGCGGAGCTGGCCGTCGTCCAGCCGCTGCCCCCGGCCGCGCTGGAGGCCGAGCAGTGGACGTTCCTGGGCCGGGGCTGGACGTACGGGCTGGCGCTGGAGGCCGCGCTGAAAATGCGTGAGGCGGCCGGCGCCTGGACGGAGGCGTACCCGGCGATGGAGTACCGCCACGGCCCCATCGCGATCGCCCGCCCGGGCCGTGCCGTCTGGCTGCTGGGCTCCCTGCCGGAGGGGCTGTCCGGTGACATCGCGCGGGCGGGCGGGACCCTGCTGGCGGACTCCGACTGCCCGGCCACGGGCGACCGGGCGCTGGACCCGATGGCCGATCTGATCCGGGCCCAGCGCCTGGCGGTCGCCCTGGCGGAGGCCTCCGGCGCGGACCCGGACCGGCCGCGCAACCTCACGCGCAGCGTGGTCCTGGGCTGACGCGCCCGCCGGCGGCCCACCGGGGCCGCTCGTACAGCGCCCGTACCGCCCGTACAGACCTCGTACAGCCGGGGACTGTACGTGCCGAAATGCCGCGAACCCGCTGACGCGGCGGGACGGTTCCAACACAGTGGGTGCATGAAGGACCACCGTGAGAAGTCACCAGATCACCTGACCATCCGCGTACGGGCCCAGGACGACCCCGTCTCCCGGGTCACCGAGCACGACACCGTCGAGGCGTCCGTGCGCTACCCGCATGTCGTGATCCGGGGGCCCGTCTTCGGCTTCGCCGAGCAGCGGCCCGAGGACGGGGCCCGCTGGCGGCTGCTGAGCGACATGGACAGCGGCTTCCCGCAGCACGCCCGGGACGGCCTCAACTCGTACCTGTGGTTCATGGCCCGGGACGACACCGAGGACCGGGCGCTGCGCCGCCGGCTGCTGGCCGCCGTCGCCCGGCTGGAGACCGAGCCGGTGGACGAGGTCTCGGTGGGCGACACCCGCTACCGCGTCGTGCGCGGCGACGAGTTCGCCCGCATCGGCCCCGACGGGCTGGAACCGCCCCGCCCCACCGACCCCGAGCCCCCGGGGCCGCTCTCCTGGAAACTGAGCGACCGGTCGGTCTCACGGACGAAGGGCTTCGTCATCGACCACGCCGCCGCCGTGGGTCTCATGACGGGCATCCAGCGGGTCGAGCTGCTGTCGCTGGCCTACCGGGCCGCGCGCTACCCGGAGGAGGTGCGGGCGGACTCCCTGCGCGCCCTCCACACCCACCCCGGCGTGGTGCTCCTGCCCGCCGCCTTCGCCTTCGCCGAGGAGAAGGAGGACTCCTGGGAGCCGGTCTGCGTCTCCCTGCCCACCCCGCACGACGCCCGGCGGTCGATGGTGAACCATCTGAAGGAGATCCGGCCCATGCTCTACGACGTCCCCCCGGACGAGGCCGAGGAGGACGCGCGGGCGGCCGACGAGTACGTGGCCGCGACCCCGCGCGGCGACGAACTGCGGGTGCGCGGCCGGTGCTTCCGGATCGTCCGCGTGGAGCGGCTGATCCGCGTCGGCCCCGACGGGCCCGAGACGTCCCGCCCCTCGGACCGGGACCCTCAGCCCCCGATGCGGCTCCACCCGGTGATGGACGAGTTCGGAAACATCCTCCGCGACTGACCGCCCGGCCCCCGCTGTCCCGCCCGCCCGGCCCCCGGCCGGGCGGGACAGCGCCCGGCACACGGCCTATCGAAGGAGACAACGAGGGGAAGCGGGCCGGAATTCGGTCCCTCAATAAAAGTACTGGGTCAGAAGACACCCCCGCACGCGTCACCTCAGACCCACCGCGCGTACCCTTCTGTGATCTTCTCAAGAATCTTCGGGTGCAGGCCCGTCCCCTCGCTCTCCGATGCGGGGAACCTGACGCCCAGAGCATCTGAGCGCTCTTGGAAGATGTTCACCAAGTACCCGCCGTCCCGGTTCTCGGAGAAGACCTCCTCAGCCTTTCCTTCTCCTGCTCTCCCATAGCCATCCATCCACCCATCCCGGGCCCCGTCATCACTTCGCCCCTCAAGCACCTGAGCCCCTATGGCGTCCAGAAATCCCATGGACTCCCCCACCCTCAGGGCTGCCAGCTCGGCTCCCACGGTCCCCTTCCGGAAGTCTTCCTCACCAAGTTCGGCGACGTCTCCCCTGGCAAGATCAAAGTGGAACCTGTGAATCTCTCCGAAGGACTCACCGTCCTCGGCCACCCCGCGAACAAAATCCTCGACCATCGACCTGTCGATGTCCACATCGTTCGGCTCGGTCACCAGCATGTCACTTGAGAGATTCCCGTACAGGCCAATGACGTAGCGAATGTCCGACGAGTAGAAGTTGAAGGCGTTCGCCATGTTCCGGCGGGTTTCCCGAGGAACGGCTTCAGGGTCGTCCTGGACACGATCCCCATACGCCTTTACAACCTTCTCGAAGACACGGACGCGCTCGGCACCATGCTCGGGCGTCCTCTCCGGTGGACGGGTTCCCGCAGGCCGGCCCGTCATGGCCGTCTCCAGCTCGCCCCCGCACTCGGCCGTCGATCCACCCCCCTCTGGCTCACCCCCGGGCACGAGGCTCCAGCAGAAGGCGTTCCGCTCCTCCCGCTCCGCCGATCCGTCGGCACCGCTCCAGAACCACCAGCCGGCAAGCACCACTGCCGCTAGGGCCACAACCATCCCGGCCGGCCCCAGCGTCGGACGCCACTTGCTCCCCTTGAGTTCTTCGGTCACGCGGAGCACCTCAGCTCCCGGCACACCGCCCCTGTGAGCATCCTGGACCGATTCACGGTGCTCCCCCTATAGGACCCCTGGCCTGACCAATACCGTGGTTGTATCCACCCGCCGCCCATGGCGTGACCTTCACCGTGAAAACTCCTTCTTCTTTATCTGTCAAATAGCTTTTCGACAACCCCAGGTCAAGCGCCTTTTCCGCGAGAGCTCTCTCCAGCCTCGGATACCCATTCTGCTGGTAGCACTTTATCAACTCTTCTTTATACTTCTCCTCAGTCTCCGCATTAGCCTTGTCGAGCCCCTCTCCCGCACCTATGTCAACAAGACGCTGAAATACATCACCAACCACAGGTATACCCGTGACCGGGGCACCTATCGCGTGATAGCTGTAAACTTTATCCCAGCCATTATCGGAAAGTTCATCTTCTCGCTGAGACGAGATCACGTCGGCCCGAATTCCGTCCAGCGATCCCATCACCTGCCCGCTCACCTAAGAAATAAGCTGAATCTTACTGGCACCCTTCTCGAAATCCCCCCTATCCAGCTCTTCCATATCTCCGGCGATTATCCGCATCTGAGAGTCATGAATCGCCTGGAAAGCTCTTCCATCTTCTGAAATATCGCGGATAAATCGGCTGACCGCCCCTCTGTCGAGATCGATCTTATTGGGATCCGTCGAAACATCCTGGACAGAACCATCATTCCTGTCTCCATGATCGACTCTCATGCCCAATATTTCATGGATATCCTCTGGATAGCAAGCGAGTGCATTCGCCATGTTCTGACGAATATTATCGTGCATCACCGCTCTCTCGAATTTCTCTCCGGTGCTCCCGTTCGGATTTTCCATTGCCGCATACGAATTGATTACGTTCTCCAGGAGGTGTGCCTGCTTCTCGCTGTGGCGCGTGGGGTTCTCTCCCTGAGGATCCTCACCGGGGACCTGGCCGGTCATGGCGGCCTCCAGGGCCGCGCCGAAGCCGACGTGGCTGTCGGCGTCGGCCTTGTCCGGGCCGGACACCTCGACCTTGCGGTACTCGGAGGTGTTGACCAGATCCCAGTCGCGCTCCTTCTGGAGGTATTGCAGACGGTCCTTTCCGGCGGCCGTGTCAGGGTCGAAGTAGGCGGTGGCGATGTCGGGGGTCTTGCTCATGATGCCGAGGACACCGTCGTAGGGATCGTTGGCGAACCAGCTGTCCCCGTCCCGTGCGAAGGTGCCGTCCTCTTTCCTCGTGCCCGCGAACCCCCGGTCGAGGTCCCAGATGTCGGGATCGCCCCTCCGCTTCGAATCCTCGTCCGTCTGCTTCGAGTCCTCGACGGCGCGGATGTCGTCGGCGAGGTCGTGCAGGAACTGCTCGCTGTAGCCGCTGCCGTTCTGCATCAGGGTGACGATCGACTGGTAGCCCCGCATCTTCTGATCACTGTCGGCATGGCCGACGATCTCGGCGTCGTACTCCTTGAGGCCGACTTCCTTGAGGTCCTTCATCCACTTGTCGTAGAACCTCTGGTCCTCTTCCCTCTCCCTGCCCTTGCCCTCGACCTTGGTGGCGGTGGCGATGACGTCGGCCAGGTGCCGGTCCATGTTCAGGTATTGCTTCTTCCGGCCGGTCTCCTCGAAGTACGCGCGGTCGGTCAGCTCGTTGTGCGTGCGGATGACACCGTCGGGGCCGCCCAGGGAGGTGATGAGGGTACGGCTGAACTCCTGGTCGGACTTGTTCTCCCGCATCAGGAGGTCCAGTTCGCTCCGCTCCGCGTCGGAGAGCTTCTCTCCCCGCCTGATCTTGTCGTACAGCTCCTCGGCGCGTGCGGCGTTGGCCTCGCCAGCATCACTCCTGAGCGCCCCGTTGAAGCCGTCCAGCAGTCCCTTGTTGCCGTCGGACGGGTCCGACATGAGCGCCATGCGGAAGTTCTCGTCGGCGTCCTGGACGTTCTTGACCGCGTCGAGGATCTTGTTCGTCCAGGATTCCTCCAGCTCCTGGCGGGCGAGCCGGTTGCTGCGGTAGATCTTCGCCCTGTTCTCGTCCATCCTGGCGAGGTCCGCGGTGCAGCGGCCGGAGTACGGGTTGACGGTCATGCAGACCTCGATGGCCTGATCGCGCAGTTCGATGACCTTGTTGCGCCGGGAGTTGAGCGTCCTGTACGCCTCTTTCAGCAGCGCACCGACGGCTTTTGCCTCGTCGCGCGCGCCCGCGTACTCCTCCAGTGTGACCTGGGCCCGGCTCTTGAACGTCGTGGCCGACTCGCCCCGCCAGCCGTCGGCCTCCACCGCGGCCTTGACGTGGTCACGGTAGTTGTCGTGCAGCTCTCCGAACCGCTTGCCCATGCCCTCTCAGGCGTCCGCCGCGTCCGAAAGGCTCGACAAACCGGTGTTGACGATCGTCTCGTAGTCGACTGTCATGTCGGTTCCCCTCTTCCGCTCAGAAGCCCGCTATCGGGCTCTTCGCCGCCGGACGGTCCAGGTTCGGGCTCGGCGAGGAGCCGGCGCCGGGCGCGTAGTCGCTCAGGGCACTGCGGTAGGGAGGGGAGATTCCGTTGAAGGACGCCTTGGTGTCGGTCTCGTTGTTCCCGAAGAGGGTGTTGGTCTGCTCGAGTCCGGTGAGTTCGGCATCCAGGCGGCCCTGGAGCCGCTTGGAGTTCCGTTCCCACTTGTTCAGCCGGTGGGACAGACCCCTGGCCACCTCCCAGCCGTTCAGCTTCCCCGTGGTGCAGGTGGAGGGCACTACGTCGTCGGGCCCCCATGGTTCCGCCCGCATGTGGACGCTGCGGTCGCCGTTCCCGCCGTCACCGGTCCAGTCGAGTCGGCAGTCGATGAACGCGCGGCTCTCGTGGCCGGGGTCGAGGAGCGTGCCGTACTGCCCGTGCGTCACGGCCGAGTCGCGGGGCAGGAACGGGTCAAGGTGGGCGGCGGGCAGCAGGCCGGCGCACGCCTTCCGTACCTGCGCACGGTTGGCCCTCAGATATTCGTCGTCCCGCATTGAGTAGGCGATCACCGCCGTCACGACGGCGAGGACCGCCATCCCCAGAACAGTGGTACGCAGCCGACCGCGTTTCCACAGACTCCCCATGATCCCCCCGCCGGTCCTCGCCCGACGCTAACAGAGGGGATGGAGGGGGTCGGGTTTTCCACAGCTCGCCGAACGGCGTTCGGCCCTGCGCGCCTGCTCATGGCGTCCGGGCCCCCGGGCGCGGCCCCGACCGGCGGCAGAGTGGACTAGACCTTTCGCGGGTGACAGGTGAGACTGTCCCCGTGACTCCTCGGCATGACGAAACCGCGTATGTCGTCGCCCTCGACGTGGGCGGCACCGGGCTGAAGGGCGCCCTCGTCGGGCCCGGCCACACACTGCTGCACCAGGCCCGGCGGCCCACCGGGCGGGAGGACGGCCCGGAGGCCGTGGTGGGGAACGTACTCGCGTTCGCCGAAGGGCTGCGGAAGGCCGGGGTCGCGCGGTACGGCGCCGAGCCCGTGGCCGCGGGGGTCGCGGTGCCGGGGATCGTCGACGACGCGGCGGGTACGGCCGTCTACTCCACCAACCTCGGCTGGCGGGACGTGCCCCTGCGCGACCTGCTGTCCGCGCGGCTGGGCGGGGTGCCCGTCGCCCTCGGGCACGACGTGCGCGCCGGCGGACTCGCCGAGGGGCGGATCGGGGCGGGGGCGGGCGTGGACCGCTTCCTGTTCACGGCGCTGGGCACCGGCATCGCCGGCGCCGTCGGGATCGACGGCCGGGTGGAGCCGGGCGCGCACGGCGGCGCGGGCGAGATCGGCCACATCACCGTACGGCCCGGCGGGCCCGAGTGCGGCTGCGGGCGGCGCGGCTGCCTGGAGCTGTTCGCCTCCGCCGCCGCCGTGGGCCGGGCCTGGGCCGGGGCGTGCGGCGACCCGGGAGCGACGGCGGCCGGTGCCGCCCGGGCCGTGGAGGCGGGCGACCCGCGGGCCGCCGCCGTCTGGCGCGACGCGGTCGACGCCCTCTCCGAGGGCCTGGTCACCGCGATCACCCTGCTGGACCCGCGGGTGCTGATCGTCGGCGGCGGGCTGGCGGAGGCGGGCGAGACGCTTCTGGCGCCGCTGCGCGAGGCCGTACGCGCCAAGGTCACCTTCCAGCACGTCCCCACGATCGTTCCGGCGGCCCTCGGGGACGCCGCCGGGTGCCTGGGCGCGGGGCTCCTCGCCTGGGACCTACTCTCCGCGGAGGTTGCGAGCCGATGACCGGTCCGAAGACGGCGCAGACGACGGGGGCGCGGCGCACCGTGCTGACGGGCGCCCGGGTGGTGCTGCCGGACGGCGTGGCCGAGGACGGCAGGGTGACGGTGGAGGGATCGCGCATCGCCGCCGGCGCCCCCGGGGAGGCGGGCACGCTCGACCTGGCCGGCCACTGGGTCGTGCCCGGCTTCGTCGACATGCACGTCCACGGCGGCGGCGGGGCGTCCTTCTCCGCGGGCTCGGCCGAGGAGGCGCTGCGGGTGATCGCCACCCACCGGGCGCACGGCACCACGACGATGGTCGCCTCCACCGTCACCGGCGCTCCGGACGAACTCGCCCGGCAGGCCGCCGTGCTGTCGGAGCTGGTGGAGCAGGGCGATCTGGCGGGCATCCACTTCGAGGGCCCCTTCATCGCCCGCGGCCGCTGCGGCGCCCACGACCCCGCCCTGCTGCGCGATCCCGACCCGGCCGATGTGCGCGCACTGGTGGAGGCGGCGCGTGGCGCGGCGCGGATGGTGACGCTCGCGCCGGAGCTGCCCGGCGGCCTGGATTCGGTGCGGCTGCTGGCCGACAGCGGGGTGATCGCGGCCGTCGGCCACACCGACGCCTCCTACGAGGCCGTGCTGGAGGCCGTCGGGGCGGGCGCGACGGTCGCCACGCACCTGTTCAACGCGATGCCCCCGCTGCTGCACCGCGCCCCCGGCCCGGTGGCGGCGCTGCTGGAGGACGAGCGGGTCACCGTCGAGCTGATCAACGACGGCGTCCATCTGCACCCCGCCGTCCTGGAGCTGGCCTTCGCCCGCGCCGGAGCCGGCCGGGTCGCCTTCGTCACCGACGCCATGGGAGCGGCCGGCATGGGCGACGGCCTCTACCCGCTCGGCCCGCTTCAGGTGCGCGTCACCGACGGCGTCGCCCGGCTGGTGGAGGGCGGCTCGATCGCCGGCTCCACGCTCACCCTGGACGAGGCGCTGCGGCGCGCGGTGACGGTGGACGGCCTGCGGATCGAGGACGCGGTACGGGCCCTGTCGCTCAACCCGGCGAGGCTGCTGGGGGTCGCCGACCGGGTGGGGTCGATCGAGCCCGGCAAGTACGCCGATCTGGTGGTGCTGGACGGCGGCTACCGGGTGGCGGGCGTCATGCGCCGGGGCGAGTGGGTGGTGCCCCCTCGCGTCCCGGACACCGCGGAGCCCGCCGGGGTTGTACGCGGTGGCGCGACGGCCTGATTGCGTTACGGTCTCGTTCCCACATCGAGCGCGGGCGGGCGCCTTCGCCCTCTGGGCCGACCGCCCCGGCTTTGGCATGATCACTCGCACGGTCGGCGGCCCCGCGCCACCGTGCGCATGCCGAACGTTCACACTCGCCGGTGGGAGGCGGAGTACCGGATGATCCTGACCGTCACGCTCAACGCGGCTTTGGACATCACCTACCGCGTCCCCCGTCTGGAGCCGCGCGCCTCCCACCGGGTCCGGGATGTCGCCGAGCGTCCGGGTGGCAAGGGCCTGAACGTGGCACGGGTGCTGGGCGCGCTGGGCCACGAGACGCTGGTGACCGGCTTCACCGGCGGCCCGAACGGCGACCGGCTGCGCGCACTGCTGTCGGAGGTGACGGAGGAGGGCCCGGTAGGGGACGCGTTCGTCGCCGTTGGCGGGGACACCCGCCGCACCGTCACGGTCGTGGACGAGACCTCCGGGGACGCCACCGTGCTCAACGAGCCCGGCCCGCAGATAGCCCCCGCCGAGTGGGAGCGCTTCCTGGACGTCTACGGCGGGCTGCTGCACGACGCCACCGCCGTCGCCCTGTGCGGCAGTCTGCCGCCCGGGGTGCCCGTGGGGGCGTACGGGACGCTGGTGCGCGCCGCGCGCACCGCGGGCGTGCCCGTGCTGCTGGACACCAGCGGGGAACCGCTGCTGCGCGGGCTGGCCGCCCGGCCGGATGTCGTCAAGCCCAACTCCCATGAGCTGGCCGGGATAACGGGGACCACCGAGCCGCTGCGGGCCGCGCGGCTGGCGCAGCGGCGCGGGGCGCACGCGGTGGTCGCCTCGCTGGGCGAGGACGGGCTGCTGGGCCTCACCCCGGAGGGCGTCTGGCGTGTCGAGCCGCCCCGGCGGCTGGCGGGCAACCCGACGGGTGCGGGGGACTCGGTGGTGGCCGCGCTGCTGTCCGGACTCGTGGAGGGCCTGCCCTGGCCTGACCGGCTGGCCCGCGCCGCCGCCCTGTCGGCGGCGACCGTAAGAGCCGAGGCGGCGGGCGAGTTCGACCGGGCGCTGTACGAGGAGCTGCTGCCCGGGGTGCGGATCGACCGGCAGATGGCATCCGTCTGACGGGCCGTCCGGCGTACCGGCCGGACGGCGGCGAGGCGGCAGCGGGATGGTTGCGCGACGGCGGCCGGCGGAGAAGACGGGCGCGCGGGACGGACACGGAGGAGGAGTCGGCATGCCACTGGTCGGCGGTGAAGAGCTCGTGGCGGAGGCGCGCGCGTCCGGTCGCGGCATCGCCGCGTTCAACGTCATCACCCTGGAGCACGCCGAGGCGATCGCCGCCGGCGCGGAGGCCGCCGGCATGCCCGCCGTCCTCCAGATCTCCGAGAACGCCGTGCGCTTCCACGGCGGCCGGCTCGCCCCCGTCGCCGCCGCGGCGGCGGCCGTGGCGCGGGCCTCCAGCGCCCCGCTGGCGCTGCACCTGGACCATGTGGAGAGCTTCGAACTGCTGCGTGCCGCACCGGAGTCCGGGTTCGGCTCGGTGATGTTCGACGCTTCGAAGCTGTCCTACGCCGACAATGTGGAGGCCACGGCGGAGGCCGTGCGCTTTGGCCACGCGCACGGGATGTGGGTGGAGGCCGAGCTGGGCCGGATCGGCGGCAAGCCCGGCGACCGGGAGCCGGGGGGCGGCGGAGGGCCGGAGGAGGGGCGCGGGACACTCGACGCGCACACTCCCGGCGTACGCACCGATCCCGCCGAGGCGGCGGCGTACGTGGCGGCCACCGGGGTGGACGCCCTGGCCGTCGCGGTCGGCAGCTCCCACGCGATGACCGAGCGCACCGCCGTCCTCGACCACGCCCTCATCGGCGAGCTGCGCGAGACCGTCCCCGTGCCGCTGGTGCTGCACGGCTCCTCAGGGGTGCCGGACGAGGAACTGCGGCGGGCGGTGGCGGCCGGAATGACGAAGATCAACGTGGGGACGGCTCTGAACACCGCCTTCACCGGGACCGTCCGCGCCTTCCTCGCCCAGGACGCGCGGTCCGTCGATCCGCGCCGGTACCTGTCCCCGGCGCGGGACGCGATGGCCCGGACGGTCGCGGCCTTCCTGAAGGTGGTCGGCGGCTGACGCGTCCGCGCCGCCCCTGTCATGGCCTGTCACGACGGCGTCAGCCGCGGACGTGACCCTCCTTGATCCAGACCCGGTCGAGGACGAACCCGCACTGGTTGCCCTCCTCGCAGGAGATCCTGACGGTGTTGGCGCCCTTGCTCAGGTCGACCCAGGCGAAGGTGCGCGTCCAGCCCTTCTCCCACTCGCCCTCGCCCGCCCTGGCGAAGTTCTTCATGTTCAGCGGATCCTGGCGGGCCGTACCGTTGACGGCGAGCGTGGAGTTCGCGTCCTTGCCAGGCACTCCGTAGCCGACGAACAGCGTGTACTTGCCGTCCTCGGGGACCTCGAAGGTCCAGGTGGCCGAGGCTCCGGGCTTGTCGAGTCCGGTGACGTACGCGCCGCTCCTGGACTCGGCGCCCTTGACGGTCTTGTCCGTGGTGGCGCCGCCGCCGAGCTGGAGGCTGGCCGCGTCCTCGGAGGGGAGGCGGCCCGGCTTCCCCTCCTTGTTCTTGTCGGCGTCCTTGTCCTGGTCGTCCCCGTCGCCCGTGCCGCTGTCGCCCTCGCCGGCTCCCGAGGTGGCGGCCTGGACGCCGCCGGTCTGGTTGGCGTTCGCGTCGTCGTCGCCGCTGAAGAAGATCGCGGCGCCCACGCCGAGGACCACGGCGGCGACGACGGCCAGTGCGCCGACCAGCAGGCCGTTGTGGTTGCGGCCCCGCCCCCGGCCGGCCGCACCGGCCGCGGCGGCCTCGCGCCGCGCGGCGGCACGGCCGCCGGGCACGGTCTCGGGGGCCGCGTAGTGCGCATTGGGCTGGTGCGGCGGCTGCTGGTGCTGCTGCGGCGCCTGCTGGCCCTGCTGCCCGCCGTAGCGGCGCTCGCCCACGGCACGGACGTGGTTGTACGAGGTGCGAGGCACTCCCGGCTGTGACGCCGCGGTGCCTGCGTCACCGCCCGTACCGCCCTCGGAGCGGTAGAGGTAGGCGAACGGGTCGTCGTTCTCCGGCGTGCCCGAGCCGTTGTTACCGGCGGTCATTCCGTGCGCTCCTCCATGACGGGTGCCTGCCCGGCGCAGCCTACCTCTTTCGGGTTAAAGAACGCGGCGTCTGTGACCCCTCGCACCACACCCCGTGACACACCCGGCGCCGGGGCCCGCCCGGGCCTCATCCGACCCGGCGGTGGGCCTTGGAGCGCGACCGCTTCTCGACGTACATCCGCTGGTCGGCGGAGTGCAGGACCTCCTCGGCGGACATCCCGCACCCCGCCCAGCTGATGCCGAAGCTCGCCCCCACCCGCACCGCGCGCCCCTCCACGCGGATGGGCGGAATGATCGCGTTGCGCAGCCGTACGGCCAGGTCAGCGGCGTCGGCACGGCACAGCCCGTCCGCCAGGACGACGAATTCGTCACCACCGAGCCGGGCGACGGTGTCATTGTCGCGAACACCACTCGAAAGGCGTCTGGCCACCTCGATCAGCACGGCGTCGCCGCAGTGGTGGCCGAAGCGGTCGTTGATCGACTTGAAGCCGTCGAGGTCGCAGAAGAGGACGGCCAGGCCCTTCTCCGAGGGGTCGTCGCTCGCGGGCGGAACGGTGTGGACGTGGTGCTCGTAGCCGCCGACCGGTTCCGGGAGGACCCCCCCGAAGCCGTCGAGGCCGAAGCCGCCGTCGAGGGCGCCGCCGACTCCCCCGGGGCCCATCTGCGCGGCGTCGGGCACCGGCGCGGGCTTGTCGCACAGCCGCGCGCCGAGCCGGGCCCGCAGCTCGGCGCTGTTGGGCAGGCCGGTGAGCGAGTCGTGGCTGGCCCGGTGGGCGAGCTGGAGCTCGTGGCGCTTGCGCTCCTCGATGTCCTCGACGTGGGTGAGCAGGAAGCGCGGGCCGTCGGTGGCGTCGGCCACCACCGAGTTGCGCAGGGAGACCCAGAGGAAGGAGCCGTCGCGCCGCGCCAGCCGCAGCTCGGCCCGGCCGCCCTCCGCGGAGGTGCGCAGCAGGGTCGCCAGGTCCTCGGGGTGGACGAGGTCGGAGAAGCCGCAGCGCCGCAGCGCCGCGGCCGGGCGGCCCAGCAGACGGCACAGCGCGTCGTTGGCGCGCACCAGCCGCCCGTGCTGGTCGCCGCCCAGCTCGGTGACCGCCATGCCGCTGGGCGCGTACTCGAACGCCTGCCGGAAGCTCTCCTCACTCGCCCTCAGCGCCTGCTGCTCGCGCTCCAGGCGGACCAGCGCGCGCTGCATGTTTGCGCGCAGCCGGGCGTTGCTGATCGCAATCCCCGCCTGAAAGGCGTACATCTGCAACGCTTCGCGCCCCCACGCGCCCGGGCGCCGCCCGTTGCGCGGCTTGTCGACGGAGATCACGCCGAGGAGCTCCCCGTCGGACGAGTGCATCGGCGCCATGAGGAGGTCCATCGGATGCCACTCGTCGGCGTACCGCGGGGCCGGCCCGGCGGTGTGCCACTGCGGCACGTCGTCGTCCATCAGGACCCACGCCTCGGTGTACGGGACGAAGCGCAGCTCGCCCCAGCGCTCGCCCAGCGCCAACCGCCGCTCCCAGGCCGCCCGCGAGCCCGTACGGCCCGCCATCATCGCCTCCGCGCCCTCGCTGCCCGCGACGGCCGCCACCACGAGGTCCCCGTCGGGCTTGACGAGGTTGACCGCGGCCAGCTCGAAGTCGAGGCCCTTCACGACGCCGTCGGCGACGGTCTGCAGGGTGTCCGCCAGGCTGCGCGCGGTGTTGAGGTCCGCCATGGACTGGTGGAGCCTGCGCAGGGTGGCGAGGCGCACGTACGGCTCCGACTCGGCTTCCATCCGCCCTCCCCCTGAGACTCGAGTGGGTGACTCCAGATGATCCGGTTTTGGACTTTCCACTGTCTTCAGGCCACTGAATCACAGCGAGCTGCCCAGCCGGTACACAGGGTCAACAATTGCCCCCCTGTGTGACTCATGTCACAACGGAGCGTGGGCGCCCGACTGCGCCGAGTGGGAGCGCTCCGATGCGCACCACACCCGTACCGAACGCAAATTCCGGCCCTGACCTGCGGATCATTCAGCCGATGTACCTAGGTCCGCTCTGGTCCCGGGGGCCGATGCGACCCCCCGGGACCAGCGTCTAGCGTGCGGGTGTGCACCCGACACCACAGCATCAGATGTCCCGGAACGCCCCCACTTCGCCCTCGCGCCACACCCTGGGCCTCCCGCATCCTGAGGGGGTGGGCGAGGAGGAGTTCCGCGCGGCCCTGGCACGGCTGGCCGCGGGCGTGGTACTGGTGACGGCGCACGACCCGGAGGACGGGCCGCGCGGCGAGGACGTGGGCATGACCGCGACCTCCTTCCTCTCCGTCTCCCTGGACCCGCCACTGGTACTGGTCAGCGTGCGCGAGGGCTCCCGGATGGACGAGCTGCTGGAACGGCAGCCGCTGTGGGCCGCCTCCCTGCTCGCGGAGGGCCAGCGCCACATCGCGGGCCGCTTCTCCATGCGCGGCCGGGTCAGCGACCGCCTGCTCTTCCAGGACATGCCCCGCACCCGCGGCGAGGCCTCCGGCGCCCTCCTGGTCGACGGCGCGCTGGCGACCGTGGAGTGCCGCACCGAGCAGCGGGTGGGCGCGGGCGACCACACACTCGTGATCGGCCGGGTGCTGGCCACCTCGCTGCCGTCCTCGGAGGGCAGGCCGCTGACGTACTTCCGCGGGCGCTACCGGCACCTGGCCTAGCGGCCCGCCCCGGCTCGCCTGCCCACCCGTCCCGACCGGCCGGAAAACGCGCCCGTCGTCCACAGCCCCCGACGTGCCGGATCGCCTGCTGACTACACTGACGTGACACGACCTTGGCACAGCGTGGCGACTAATCGGGGGACGGGGGCACGGCGTGACAGGCGAGCGTGACTTCGGCGGTGGCAAGAGCCTGAACTACCAGGCCGAGACGCTCACCGCCTTCAAGGGCCGCATCGACGAACTCCTCGGTGAGCTGGGGAGATCCCCCGCCTCCCACAAGCAGATCGGCGAACAGACCGTCACCCCCGATGCGTACGGCACGGGCTTCAGCGCGGCGGAGGATCTGTCAGCCCTCTATGAGAAGGTGCACACGCGCCTGGAAACCCTCTCCCGGCTGTTCGGCGAGCAGTTGGAGGCGCTGGGGATCGCCACCGAGATCGTGGACAAGGGCTACGGCAGCATCGAGGAGGAACGGCGGCAGCGTTTCCAGGCCATCCAGACGCAGGTGGGCGAGCACTGGTCGGCAGGCCGGCAAGGGCAAGAGAGCCAGGACGTCCACTCCAAGGACTCTGACGAGTCCGACGGCAAGGACTTCAGCTGAGGGGGAGGGCAGGAATGGCTACGGGAGAGTTCGAGGGAAAGTCCCTCGCCGCGCTCAACGCGATGGTCGCGAAGGCCGACCCCGGCCTGCTCACCTCGCGCGGCCAGGCCCTCGGCAAGGCCGGCTCCGACATGGACGGCATCGGCAGCGAACTGCGCACCTACATCGACCGCGTGGAGTGGGACGGCGAGGGCGGTGACGCCTTCCGCGAGTGGGGACGTCAGTTCGCCCTGGAGTCAATGCGGTTCGCCGCGTACGTCCGCACGCTCGGGCAGCACATGGTCAACGCGGGCCAGGCCCTGACCGAGGCCAAGGCCGCCATCCCCGACCCCGAGATGTGCTACGCCGACCCGGAGAAGGACAAGGCCCGCCAGGAGCGTGAGGAGGGCAAGCGCCAAGAGGCGATCAACCAGCTCAACCGGCTGTCGTCGTACTACAGGACGACCGGGGAAGCACTCCGCGCCGCGGAGGAGCCGGAGTTCCGGCCGCTGCCCGGGCAGGGGGAAAGAGGCCCCGGCACGTATGCGCCAAATTCAATGCCGCATTCCGGCCCCTGGAGTTCGGCAGCCACTCGGGATTCGGGCTCAGCCTCGAGCAGGTTCGTCCCCACGCAAGAGGGGGATGGGCTCCGTTCCGCCTTCACGGCGGAACGCCCCAACACCGTTCCCACCCCTACAGCCGATCGCCCCACAAGCATGACGATCGACTCCGTTACCTCACTTCCTGCCTCTGAGTCTCGGTCACAAACAGGGCTGCCCCCTTCCCAACCCTCCACGGGCCCTTCAACTCCAACCACGCCCCCAGTGGCACCCAATGGGCCGATCCATCGCGCTGGCCGACCGCTGCCCCACATCACCGCAACCGGTCAGCCACCGGGCAATGGTGGAAGGGGCGGTGTCCCACCGCGAAGCTCCGCCGGAGACGGCATCATGGGCGGCACCCCGCGTCAGGCAGGTAACCATGCTGTGGGAACAGGGACTCCACGCGGGACCATCGGCGGGGACCGTGCTCCACTGGGACGGCCTGTGGGTGGTATTCCGGGAGCTGCGAACGGCGGGCCCCCGACAGGCAGAGGCATGTCTCCTGGACGGCCTATGGCGCCGCAACCGGGTGGCATCGGGGGAGGCTCTCGCATGGGCAGCGGTCGCGGTCGTGCCGAGTTCACTCCCGGCGGCAGTGGGCTCGTCCGGGGCAGCACAGCATCGGGGGTGGCGGGAACCGGGCGGCCGACCAACACGAGTTCCCCGTCGAGGGACCGGAGAGAGGGCCAGGAGCGCCCCGACTACCTCACCGAGGACGAGGGGACCTGGACGGGGCGACGGGACGTTGTGCCGCCGGTCATCGATTGATTCCGAGGAAGTGCGCTGTCACATGCGAACCCATGCTCTCCCCCCACAGAGGCGAGCACTGACTTTGGTCGGTCTGCTCACAGCCACGCTCATGTCCATGGGGCTGCTCGCGCCCCCTGCCCTAGCTGAGGTCAGGCCGGACCAGCAGTGGTATCTGGACGCCATGAATGCCTCTGGACTGTGGAAAGTCAGCAAGGGGAAAGGCGTGACTGTCGCTGTCATCGATTCTGGAGTGAAGCCGACGCCAGGACTGACCGGCAGGCTGCTGGACGGGAAGAGTTTCACCACGGCAGACGCTGATGTTCACGAAGACGAGACCGGACACGGAACGGAGATGGCCGCGCTGATCGCCGGCTCCGGGGCAGGCAACACCCTCCGAGGCCTGGCTCCAGAAGCGAAGATCCTCCCTCTCCGTACCCATGTCACACCCGGCCTTTTCAGGTCACACGACACGCTCATCGAGGCGATCCGATACGCAGCTCGGAGCGACGCCAAGATCATCAACATCTCGCAGGGACTCTCCGGGGTATCCAACGAAACGGCCGATGAACTGCAGGAAGCGGTCGACGAAGCCAACAAGCGCGGCAAGCTCATCTTCGCGGCTGCCGGAAACGATGGTCGTCGTGTGAAGAATGACGACTTCCCAGCGGTACTTCCGGGTGTCGTGCCTGTGGGAGCGGTGGACGAGACCGGCACGGTGGCTGACTTCTCCAATTACGGCCATCACCTTGTGTTCTCCGCCCCTGGCGTACCCGGCGGCACGAGTCAGGCATCCGCCATCGCGTCCGCATCGGCCGCGCTCATCTGGGCCGAGCACCCCGACTGGACCAATCACCAGGTCCTGCGTGTGATGGTCGAGACCACAGGACGGTCGCAGCGGGGCGAGGAGCCCAGCATGTACCTCGGGCACGGCATCGTCAGACCCGCACAGGTCCTGGTCGACGGCGACGGCGACCCCGGGCCGGCGGATGTGAGCCCGATCTTCTCCAAGTACTACGCCTCCCTCGAAGCCTCCAAGTCCCCCTCGCCCGAGGACGGTGAAGCCGACGGCAAGAACGAGGGACCGCCCACCGCCAAGCCCGGCAAAGCCCAGGAGCAGGACGGCGAGCAGGCCGCCGCGCAGGAGGACACCGGCGACAGCGGGCCGCCCTGGACGGCCATCGGCATCGGAGCCGCGGTGCTCGTCGCCGTCGCCGCGGTCGTCACCGCCGTGGCCTTCCGTCGACGGACGCCTGCGCAGCCCCGGTACTGAGGAGCAACAGGGGTGGGCCGGCCCCGGCCGGCCTACCCCCAGTCGCGGCCGGAGCGGCCGCGCTTGACGTCGGAGCGGTGCTTCTTGTTCCGCAGCCGCCGCTCGTTGATCCCGCGCGGGACCTTGCCCTTCTTGCGCGGGCGAGGCGGCGGCGCGGTCGCCTCCGCCAGCACCGCGGCCATGCGTACGGCCGCGGTCTCGCGGTTGCGCCACTGGGAGCGGTGCTCGGCGGCCCGTACGACCAGGACTCCGTCCACCAGACGGCCGGCCAGCCGCTCCAGGGCCCGCTCCTTCCACACCTCTGGCAGCGCCTCGGTACGTGCGAGGTCGAAGCGGAGCTCGACCCGGCTGTCGCTGGTGTTGACGTGCTGGCCGCCAGGCCCGGAGGAGCGCGAGAAACGCCAGTTCAGCTCGGCCTCCGGCAGGGAGACCGAGCCACGGATGAGGTAGGGCCCGGACATGACTCCCATGATCCCGCCCTCCGGGCCCGCCGTCACGGCGTTTTCCCCGCCCTCCTGCCCCCTTCTCCCCGCCTGCCGGGCGAGGAAGGTAAAGAAAGCAAAGAAACCTGGAACCCGGTCCCCCACCGTCGGCGTTGGAGAGGGTAGGAAATGGACCAGTAAGGGCCAGCACGGAAACACCACAGAAGGGCATCCCCATGGCTGTAAGCCTGTCCAAGGGCGGCAACGTCTCGCTCACCAAGGAGGCCCCCGGCCTGACCGCCGTGACGGTCGGCCTCGGCTGGGACGTCCGTACGACCACCGGCACCGACTTCGACCTCGACGCCAGCGCCATCGCGGTCAACGCGAACGGCCAGGTCTACTCGGACCAGCACTTCGTCTTCTTCAACAACAAGGCCACCCCGGACCAGGCGATCGTCCACACCGGTGACAACCGCACCGGCGAGGGCGAGGGCGACGACGAGCAGATCAACGTCAACCTCGCGGCGCTGCCCGCCGACATCGACAAGATCGTCTTCCCGGTCTCCATCTACGACGCCGAGAGCCGCAGCCAGAACTTCGGCCAGGTGCGCAACGCCTACATCCGCATCCTCAACCAGGCCGGCGGCACCGAGATCGCCCGCTACGACCTGAGCGAGGACGCCGCCACCGAGACCGCCATGGTCTTCGGTGAGCTGTACCGCCACGGCGCGGAGTGGAAGTTCCGTGCGGTCGGTCAGGGCTACGCCTCCGGCCTGGTCGGTATCGCCAAGGACTTCGGCGTCAACGTCTGATCGCCTGACGCCTCGCGAGGGCGCCCGGCACCGCGCATCGCGGCGCCGGGCGCCCTCCGCGCTTTCTCGGAGAGTTGCCCAAATATAAGCCTGAAGGCATAATCCAGGCGTGAGCTGGGAAATCCTCCTGGTGGAGGAGGTGGAGCTTTGGCTCCTGGAGTTAGCGGGGACGAACCCCGCCGAGGCCGATGACGTGGTTGCCGCGATCGACCTTCTCGAAGAGCACGGCCCGACCCTCGGCAGACCCTTTGTCGATCGCATCAAGGGCTCGGTCCACCACAACATGAAGGAGCTCCGCCCCCGCACCTCCGCCGGTGCCGAGTACCGCATCCTGTTCGTGTTCGACCCGGTTCAGCAGGCCGTCCTGCTCGTCGCGGGCGACAAGTCGGGGCAGTGGACTCAGTGGTACAAGGACAACCTCAAGGTCGCGGAGAAGCGCTACGCACAGCATCTGGAGAAGCTCGACGCCCGAAGAGCCGACGACTGACGTTCGGTGTACGGAGCGACACCACACCCCAAGGGAATGCCATGAAGAGTTGGAAGGACGTCCGGCCCGGGGTCGTCACCGACGAGACCCGCGTCACCGAACGGCGCCGGGCCATGGCGTCGGAGGCCCGCGCCTATCGCCTCGCACAGGTCCGGAAGGAGCGCGCGCTGCGCCAGGCCGACGTGGCTGCCGCGATGGGAGTGCGCCAGCCCCGGGTGTCGCAGATCGAGAACGGTGAGATCGACGCGACCGAGATCGCGACTCTCCGCTCGTACGTGGAGGCTCTGGGCGGGCGTCTGGAACTGGTCGCCGACTTCGGTGACACGCAGGTGCGTATCGCCTGACGCCTCTGACGCCTCGCGAGGGCGCCCGGCACCGCGCATCGCGGCGCCGGGCGCCCTCCGCGTTCTACGGCCCCGGCGCGTGGCAGGAGCAGCGCAGCAGGGTTACGCCCTCGCAGGGCGGCTCGGCCGCCTCGTCGTCCCGGCAGGTGCGGTGCTGCCCCAGACGGCACGCCACCGACCGGTACTCCTCGCCCCCGAGAGACAAGGGTGCGAACCGTCGTTCGCAGCGGCAGGAGGGCATCGCCCGGAAGACGCTGGTGCTGCTGGCCGAGCGGGGCATCGTGCAGACGGTCGTCGGCAAGGGCACCTTCGTCGTCGAGCAGCGGCCCGAGGAGGCTGGCCCCGGCGACGGCCGGGAGTGACCCCCGTCCCGCCCGGTGGGCGTGCGTCCACCTCGCCGTGCCACCATCGCTTCCGTGCTCGACATCGGCTACTCCCTCTCCCGCCGCTTTCCCGACCCGCCGCAGACCGACTACCGCTCGGCGGACGTGCGGGCACTGCGGCACGACCTGTTCTGCGGCGACGTCTACCTCGCGGACACCGAGGCGGACCGGGAGCTGTCCACCGCGCGCGGCACCGTGCCGGTGCTCGACTTCGCCTGGGCGCTGTGCGACATCGCCGAGCGCCTCGACCGCGACCCGCTCGGCAGCCGCGCCGCCAAGCCGCAGTACGCCGAGCTGGACTTCGTGGAGTCGGCCGACAGCCTCCACTTCGAGCGCCGCTTCGGCTGGGTGGACGTCACCGCCGACTGGCTGCCCGCCGACGAGCCGCCGCTGACCGTCAACCACGGCGAGCTGCGCCGCGAGGCCCGCGACTTCCTGCACGACCTGATCGCCGACCTCACCGACATCCACGAGGGGCTGGGCGACAACCCCGTGCTCTGGGACCTCCAGGCCCGCTTCCCCAGGGTCTGAATCCGCCACTCCCGCAACGGCCTCACCCAACGGCCTTGACCTCAAGTCCGCTTGAGGGCAGAGAGTGGTCATCGCCGGGCCGGCGGGCGCCGGAGCGGCGATGACCACCCACCAGCCACGGGGAGAGCCCATGCACGCCGTACGTCTGCACGCCTTCGGCCCCGCCGAGAACCTCCGTTACGAGCGGGTCCCGGACCCCGAGCCCGGCCCCGGCCAGGTGCGGATCGCCGTCGCGGCGGCCGGGGTACATCTGGTGGACACCGCCCTGCGCGAGGGGCTGCGGCTCGGCCCGACCCCCACGCCCGCCGAGCTGCCGACCGTCCCCGGGCGGGAGGTCGCCGGCACCGTGGACGCGCTGGGCGAGGGCGTCGATCCGGCGTGGCTGGGCCGCCGCGTCGCCGCCCATCTGGGCATGGTGCCCGGCGGGTACGCCGAGCTGGCCGTCACCGGCACCGAGCGGCTGCATCCGCTGCCCGGCAGCCTGAGCGAGGACCACGCCGTCGCCCTGGTCGGCACCGGCCGCACCGCCATGGGCGTCCTCCGCTTCGCCGACCTCTCCCCCGCCGACACGGTGCTGGTACTGGCCGCGGCCGGGGGCATCGGCTCGCTCCTGGTGCAGTACGCCCGGCACAGGGGCGCCACCGTCGTCGGCGCGGCGGGCGGACCGGAGAAGGTGCGTGCGGTGGAGGACATGGGCGCGGACCTGGCGGTGGACTACACCCGGAGCGACTGGGCCGACCGGATCCGGGAGAAGTTCGGGGACCGTCCCGTCACGTACCTCTTCGAGGGCGTCGGCGGCGGTCTCGGCCGCGGGGCAACCGCTCTCCTCGCCCCCGGTGGCTCACATCTCTCCTACGGTTACGCCTCGGCCGGCTTTTCGCCCGAGGGGCAGGCCGTGCTGAGCGAGGAGGAGCAGCGGGAGCTGGGGGTCACCTCGCGCTCGGTGCTGGGCGGGCCGATGTTCGACCGCATCGGCGGCATGGAGAACATCCGGGTGCTGGAGGAGGAGGCCATGGCGCTGGCCGCCAAGGGCGTCCTCGTCCCGCCCGTCCACCACTTCCCGCTGGCCCACGCCGCCCGCGCCCACCGCGCCCTGGAGACCCGCGCCACCCTGGGCAAGGTCGTCCTCGTCCCCTGACCCTGGTGGGAAACGGCCCCGTTCCTGGCTCTCGCCAGGAACGGGGCCGTTTCCCACCAGGGTCAGGTCTTCGACCAAGCAAGGCGGATAAGAACACCGAAATGAACGTTCGCGATCGACGACAAAACGGATACCCAGAGAATCCTCAGAGAATCTGGGAACCTCCTACCCTCCATAAATTTTCGAGGGATTCTCCAGTGGCTAACGTTATTCAAATTTACGCCACTATCCGGCCATAAAAACTCACGCCAAGCCACATCTCCGAAAAGATCAAGGACTCAACAAAGGTTATCGCTTGGAATTTTCCAGAACACAGGAAAGAGCTATCAGGGAGCCCATAATCCCGATCCCTAGAGCGGTCACTCCTCTGATGACCTCAACACCTTCCATAAGCATCCTGACCCCTCCCGCAAATCCGCCCACCGCAAGAGATACACCAAGAATGAAAGCGCGCAATCCACTGGGCTTCAGGAAGGAAGCCAAAGCCCTCTTCCTGTACGTGGGGTCTCCCTTCCCTTTGCATTTCGAAGGAGGACTGCTTCCAGCATGTGCCACCTTTAACGAACCTTTCGATTCAGAGGGCCTGGCGCAAGAGTGTGACTGTTCTTCTCCTTGACTGCCGGGTCACTCTCGGGAGTGTACACATAGTCGACCAAAGTGGAACCAATGGCAACAGGGGCTCCAAATACTTTCGTGCCCAGCCAACCTACCCTGTTTATCAGAGAGGGTTTGCGGTGACGCCCCCCTCCTCCAGGGTACTCCTTGGCGCCTTCGCTCATTTTCCCCAGAGCGTACGCGGGCGTGCCGCCTAGAAAATAATTCCACGCGTCCCCGAATTCTCCGCGCAACGCGGATGACCCCGCATTTATCCACGGCCGATAGCTCAAGAATTCTGCCGCTGGTTTAATCGACCCGCTCCCGAAGGGGGCAGACGACGGACTCACGCCAACTGATTCACCACCATCTTCCCCCTTCCTCGCTCTCTCCTTTCTTTCCCATCCCGCCTGCGCTTCTTTAAGGCTGCCATAAGCATCCGCATTGAACCCTCGACCGATGCTCTCATCCTTGGAGAGCGCCCACTTAAGTGCCCTATCACCGGCGCGCGCGGCCTCAACCGCCTTCTGTGTCCTATTCCGATAATCCGCTATGGTGCCAAGATACGATTTTTGCACCCTGCTGCGGATTTCAGCATCAACTTTTCTCTCGTCAACATATACGGAACCGTCGCTCCTGTCCAGTGAAAGATGCTCATGCCCTTCCACTTCTTTTTCGATATCATCCAAATCTCGCTTGGCGTTTCGGAAGCATGTCAAAGCACTGGAGAGAAGGCCATGGACGGCAGAAGCTTCCCTGGCCGCATCGGAGATCTGCTTCTCGATATCGTCAAACTTGCTGAATGCGGATTCCGCAGCCTTGCCGCGCCAGTTTGAATTCCTCAGCCCTTTTACCACCTCGGTGTGAAAAGTAGTTCTCACCTGCTTGATTTTCCCTGACAGAGTACGCCATTCATCGACCGCATCAGAGAGCTTCTCGAGTTCTACGTTCTTTACTTCGAAGTAGTTCGGATTCACAGGAAAAACCTCAGATTATATCGCCTTCTCGGTATTCACGCCTCATTCCCTCGAACTCTCCTCTGCGAGAATTGTCTTCCATTTCGAAGTCGTCGGCTGCCGCCCGAAGCGCCCCTGCGATCCCTTTACTTCCGAGCATGCCCTCAAGATGCTTAATCTGGTCGTCCCAGCGTTCAATGAATTTGCTCACTGCTTCGTCGCAGGAGAACCCTGCCATGCTCCCCGGAACATCAGCCACTCTCTCTCTCGCTTTCCTCTGAGCCTCCTTTAAATCCGGTATAACACCACTCTCCAGCTTTCCCGCCCGCGACCGCAGAACAGATGGCGTGACGTCCAGTTCAGAACCCTGTGAGCTCTGATTCTCTTCCCCTGCCCGATTAATCCTCATACGAGCCGCTTGCTTTTCTTTAGCAGCTGACACCAGCTGGGCCCACTCATCGTCGAAGGAGATGGTCTTCAACCCCCCTTCCCTCACTGATCCGTCCGCTCACTACACGTCCTCTACGCCGTACTAGCAGCGCCAGGACAGGATGTGCGGAACTGGCAATTTTTTCCGATTTCGGCACCGTTAGAGCCCGTACACAGCCTTCACGGCATGGCCCGAAATCTACCTGAATCACCTCACGTTGAGGTCTCCTTCCCGGTGGCTCACATCTCTCCTACGGTTACGCCTCGGCCGGCTTTTCGCCCGAGGGGCAGGCCGTGCTGAGCGAGGAGGAGCAGCGGGAGCTGGGGGTCACCTCGCGCTCGGTGCTGGGCGGGCCGATGTTCGACCGCATCGGCGGCATGGAGAACATCCGGGTGCTGGAGGAGGAGGCCATGGCGCTGGCCGCCAAGGGCGTCCTCGTCCCGCCCGTCCACCACTTCCCGCTGGCCCACGCCGCCCGCGCCCACCGCGCCCTGGAGACCCGCGCCACCCTGGGCAAGGTCGTCCTCGTCCCCTGACCCCGGTGTCCGCCAAAGTGGCCGACAGGCCGCTGTCGGCTGATATCTCTTGGCAGAGAACGCGCAGGGCGAGCCCTCGAGAAGTGCCGGGACGAGGGACACACCGCGGCGGAGGAGCTGTGACCGACACAAGCGGACGTACCGGCCTTGCCCAGGCTCGCGGAGCACGTCCGGTCAGCGCCGAGATCGAGCAGGAGCACGCGGCGGCGCGGCTGAGGTTCGAACTGGGCGAGACGGTGCGCGGCCGCCGTCTGGAGCTCGGGCTGTCGCAGGGCGAGGCGGGGCGCAGGGCCCGGATGACGCAGTCGGCGGTCGCCCGGTTCGAGGCGGGGGGCACGGTTCCCACGCTGCCCGTGCCGGCCCGGCTCGCCGAGGCGCTGGATCTGGACCTGCGCGTGGACCTCACCCCGCACGCCGAGAGCGCGCAGGCGGCGGCACCGCCCGGCCGCAGGAGATCGTGGAAGGCCCCGGGGCCCGCCCGGGCCGCTCGGTGCGGCGCGGGCGGACCCCGGGGCCGTGGGGAGGCTCCCGTGGGGGGTTGTCGGGTTCGTCAGCGCAGGTAGACGTTGGGCTGGGGCGGGGTGCTCATGCCCTGACCGAGGAAGAAGCCCGGGTGCGGCGGCTGGTTGTAGGCGGTGTTCTGCCAGGCCAGCGCCACCCGGTACTGCGCGTCGTGGACGAGGGTGTGCAGCTTCAGGTCGGTCGGGACGGTGGTGGCGTGGATGCGCAGCGCGGAGTTGTCGCTGTGCCGCCAGATCACCTCCTCGCGCCAGTCGCCGAACAGGTCGCCGGAGAGGACCGGCGTGGACTTCGTGCCGTTGCTGGAGGCCACCCCGCTGCCGGTCAGCAGGCGGGTGTCGCCGCCGGTGCCGTACTTGTCGATCCGGGTGCCGTCGAGGAGTTCGCGGACCGGGTCGCCGTCCCACCAGGCGAGGAAGTTGGCCGAGGACGGGTTGCGGCCCACCTCGCCGCCGGAGGCGTTGCGCAGCCGGTCCATGTTCGGGCCCGAGCCCCAGAACTCGGCTCCGGCGTTGCCCGCGTATATGTCGCCGGCCACGCCGCGCCCCGGGCCCTCGCCGCCGCTGGTGGGCGTGCGGTGGATGACCTGGCCGGTGCGGGCGTCGTGCAGGTCGGAGCCGGGCTGGTTGCCGGGCTCGTGGATGGTGAAGACCTCCAGACCGGGCCGGGAGGGCACGAAGTCGCCCACGTGCAGGGCGTCGCCGTGGCCGAAGCCGGTGGCGTACATCAGGGTGCCGTTGTCGTCGACGGTGGCCGAGCCGTAGACGATCTCCTGTCGGCCGTCGGCGTCCACGTCGGCGACGGAGAGCTGGTGGTTGCCCTGTCCGTAGGCCGCGCCGTTGCCGGAGTTGTTCGAGTCGAACAGCCAGCGCCGGGCGAGCCGCCCGTCGCGGAAGTCCCAGGCGGCGATGGTGGCGCGGGTGTAGTAGCCGCGGGCCATGATCAGGGAGGGCCGGGTGCCGTCGAGGTAGGCGGTACCGGCCAGGAAGCGGTCGACGCGGTTGCCGTAGGAGTCGCCCCAGGAGGAGACGTTGCCGCGGCCGGGCTCGTAGTCCACGGTGTCCAGCGCGGCGCCGGTCAGGCCGTCGAACATCGTCAGGTACTCGGGGCCGGACAGGATGTAGCCGCTGAAGTTGCGGTGGTCGGCGCCCGCGTTCCCGATGACGGTGCCGCGGCCGTCGCGGGTGGCGTCGGCGGTCTTCATGGCGACCTCGGCGCGGCCGTCGCCGTCGTAGTCGTAGACCTGGAACTGGGTGTAGTGCGCTCCGGCACGGATGTTGCGGCCCAGGTCGATGCGCCACAGGCGCTGGCCGCTGAGGCGGTAGGCGTCGATGTAGACGTTGCCGGTGGTGCCGGACTGGGAGTTGTCCTTGGCGTTGTCCGGGTCCCACTTGACGACCAGTTCGTACTGCCCGTCACCGTCCAGGTCGCCGGGGGACGCCTCGACAGGGGTGTAGGTGGAGCCGGGGCGGGAGAGCGGTACGTCGAGGTGGTCGCCGCCGGTGAAGCGCAGCGAGGGGGCGGAGGCGGGCTGTTCGGCGCCGTTCACCACCGCGCGCACGGTGTAGGAGGCGTCGGCGGGGGCGCCGGCGTCCAGGTGGTTGGTGGAGCCGGTGATGGGCGAGGAGTTCACCCTCGTCCCGCCCCGGTAGAGATTGAAGGCCGTGTCGCGGCTCTCGGTGCCCAGCAGCCGCCACGAGACGAGGTTGCCCGATCCCGAACGGACCGAGACCAGACCCCGGTTCAGGTTCTCCATCTGCTTGGCGTTCCCGGGCGGGGGTTCGCTTCCGCCTCCGCCGTCCACCTCCACCAGACGCCACTGCTGGTTGTGTCCGCCGGTGTCGGTGTACTGGGAGATCCGCGCGCCGTCGGCGGTGGACCACTCCCACACGTCCAGGGCCTTGCCGCTGTGGCGGTTGATCAGCCGGACGTGGCCGCCGTCGGAGTCGGCGACGCGGAACTGCTGGTTGGCGGAGTTGTTGTCGGTCCACTGGACGACGTTCGCACCGTCGGCGGTGGAACGTGCCTCCACGTCCAGCACCTTGCCGCTGTGGCGGGCGGCGATCCGGTACCAGCCGTCGCCGGAGGGGACGAAGCGGAACTGCTGGTTGTAGCCCGTACCCGGCGTCCACTGCACCACGGAGGCGCCGTTGTCGGTGGAGCGCTCGAAGACGTCGATCGCCTTGCCGCTGTGGCGGGAGACGAGCCGGTAGTAGGCGGAGGTGTCGATCTCCGCGGCGCCGGCCTCCTGCGCGGGCAGGGCGACGAGCGAGACGGCGGCCAGCAGCGCGGCGCACACGGCGGCGTACAGCCCTCTCGGGCGGGAGCGGGGTCTTGCGGATGTGCTGTGGGCAGGCATGGCGGCTCCTTGTCTGGGGTGACGCACCCACGGGTGGGGGAAGAGCCTTGGTGAATCGATTCATCGACGCGCCGGACGGAGAGGTGAACGCCAAGGACGCCGACGGAACGTGGTGTGAAACAAAGCGTGGGAGCGCTCCCGCGACGATAGGGGCGGCCGTCGCGGGGCGGCAAGGGCCGTGCACTGACGAAGTGGTGGGACCGGCCCGGGGGCCGGAACGCGCATCCGCGTTCCGGCCCCCGGGCCGCTCCCGTGGCGCGGTCGGTCAAGCCGGTTCGACGGGCAGCCACAGCTCGCAGGTCGCGGTGGCGAAGTCGTCGGCGCGCTCCAGGACCGCGACGAACGAGGGCCCCGGCCGGAGGCGCCACGGGTTGGAGGGGAACCACTCGGTCGCGGTCGCGGCCCAGGTCGCCTGCAAAGCCTGCGGGTACGGTCCGGCGGTGCGGAAGACCGCCCACTTGCCGGCCGGTACCTCGACGGCGTCGAGGTCGCCGGGGACCGGCGTGTCCCGGGAGACGGCGACCCCGTGCAGATAGGTCAGTTCGCTCCCCTCCGTGGCGTCGGGGTCGAGGTCGTCGAAGACCTGCAGCAGTCCTCCCGGCTCGGTGTCGCCGAGGTCCTTCAGCCGGAGGTGCTCCTCCTGCGGGAGTGCGGCGATGTGCCGCTGGATGTGCGGGTTGACGCCCTGGTGGATGAGCGGGACCCGAGTCGCGTGTCCGATCAGGCGGAACGCGGGGCGGTCGGCGATGCGGGTGTCCATGGGGGTGCTCCCTTCGACGGTCAGGTGGAACCTGAGCTGCGGTTGTGCGCGAAGGGGGCCCCCGTCGCGGCGCACCTCACCGGGGCCCGCGCCGTGGACAGCGCGGAACGCTCGGCCGAACGCCTCGGCCGAGCCGTATCCGTACCGGACCGCGATGCCCAGCAGGCCGTCCTCGCCGCGGACCACGTCGGCGGCGGCGACGGTCATGCGGCGCCGGCGCGCGTACTCCGACAGCGGCATGCCGGCCAGCGACGAGAACATGCGGCGCAGGTGGTACTCGGTCGTACCGAGTTCCCCGGCCAGTCCCCGGACATCGAGGTCCTCGGCGAGGTGCTCCGCGGTCCGTGCTGCGATGTGCTCCTCGACGAGGTCGACGAGCCGGTTGAGGGCCGAGATCACAGGGCCTCCCTTCGACGTCCACCCTGCCCGGCGGGACCCCGGCCCGACCCGACCGCCGCGGTCCGCTCCGATCATGCGCCCGGGCGGGCCGGGGCTTCCACGCCGACACCGTCTCCCCGCCCCGGCCCCCGGGGCGGGGAGACGGGCGCGGGTCAGCCGGCGGAGGGACCGGCCCACCCGGCCGGGACGTGCCCCACGCGCACCCGCTGCGGGTGGTCGCCGACGGGCACGGAGACCACCTTCCGGCCGGTCGCGAAGTCGATCGCGGTGATCTGGTCGGATCCGCTCTCGGAGACCACGCAGTGCCTGCCGTCGCCGCTCACCGTCGCCCAGTAGGGCTTGGAGACCTCCACCAGCGGCCCCTCCTCCAGCGTCCCGCGGTCCACGACGGTGGCGTAGTCGTCCATCGTCCCGGCGACGCACAGCTTCGTGCCCCGGGGGTTCATCGAGATGCCGTGGTGGCGTGAGTCGTTGACCCAGGTGGTGCGGTCCTCGTCGGTGTCCGGGTTCTTCGGCAGCTCCTTGATCCGGGTGATCTCGTCGGCGGCCACGTCGTACTCCAGGAAGCCGTTGAAGAACGACACCTGGAAGTAGAGCCTGGACTCGTCGGGTGTGAAGGCCACGGGCCGCACCGAGTCGGAGAGGTCCGCGCGGCCGAAGGCGTCCAGCCGCTCGCGCATGTCGATCACCCTCACCCGCTCGAAGGTGTCCGCGTCGACGACCGTGATGCGCCGGTCGCCCTTCGTCCAGTCCAGCCAGGGGGCGTCGAGGTCGTTGTTGACCTCTCCGATGGACATGTTCCAGATGTGCCGGCCGCCGTCGGTGAAGACGTTCTCGTGCGGCTTGTCTCCGGTCCTGAACGAGCCCACCTCCTTCCCCGTGACGATGTCGAGGACGTGGACGGTGTTGGAGGTGGAGGCCGACACCGCCACACGGCGGCCGTCGGGCGAGACGGCCATGTGGTCGGAGCGGAAACCCGACACGGGGAAGCGCCAGTTCACCTTCCCCGTGGCCACGTCGATCGACACCACGTCGGCGAAGCTGGGACGGGAGACGACGACGGCCGAGCCGTCCGGGGTGGAGTACATGTCGTCGACGTACTGGTCGTGGCCCTCGCCGACGGTGTGGCGGATACCGAGGAAGAAGGCGAGCCTGACCGGGTTGAGGTGGATCTCCCGCATCCGCTCCTTCCTGTCGGGGATGACGTCGATCCGGCCGACCTTCGCGTAGTCGCCGGTGGACTCGATGACGTCGGCCGTCCCGTCCCAGTTGTTGCCGACGAACAGGACCTCGTTCAGGCCACCGCCCGCCGGGCCGCCGCCCGCGTCGGCGGATGCGGGCGCGGCGGATGCGGGTACGGCGGCCGTGGCGGCCAGGACGAGGGCCGCGGCGCATCCGCCGATCCCGCGGGCTCGGCGGGAGGGGCGGTGTCGCGGGGAGGGGCTGTGGGGTGACGGTGTGGGCGTCATGGCGCGCTCCCGGTTCGGACGGACGGGGCTGGTTACCGGAGGTAACGTAGCGGCCCGGCGAACGGCTGGCCAGAGGTGCGGCAAGCCGGAAACCGGTCGCGCCTCCGGGCCGCGCGCCCCATACTCGTCCGCGTGAAACCGCCGCCCCCGCCGCGCGCCCGCCGGTTCCGGGACCGGCGCCACACCAGATACGAATTCCTCGACCCGGTCCTCGTCGCCTGCCCGGGCTGCGGCGCGGAAGCACGCGTCGCCGGGATCCCGCACGAGCCGGGACATCCCCTCTACCCGGCCCTCGCGCCCCGGCGCCTGGTCTGCCGCGCCTGCGCCCTGTCCCGGACACGGGGCGGCGGCGCTCCGGTCTTCCGCCGAGGCCCGGCCGGAACCGCCCGGGACCCGTACTTCGGCGCGCCGCTGCTGCTGCAGGCCCGGACCCGTCACGGCCTGCTGTGGGCCTACAACCTCCGGCACCTCGATCTGATCGAGCGTTATGTGCGGGCGTCGCTGCGCGAGAGGGCCCACTGGTACGACATCGGCACGCACAAGACGCTGGTGGCCTCCCTGCCCGCGTGGATCAAGCGCGGGAGGAACCGCGACGAGGTCCTGAGGGCCGTCCGCCGTGCCCGCGCCCGCACCATGCCGCCGGAGTCCTGACGTACCGCGTCGCGGCGGGAGGGCGGTTCGCCGTCCGCCCGGCCGAGGCCGCCTCAGCCCGCCTCAGTCCGCCTCAGCCCGCAGCCCTGTGCGCCACGTCAAGGATGATCTTGTTCTTGCCCGTGGTCACCCGGAAGCCCGCCGGGCCGTCGCCCTGAGGATCGGTGCCGACGCCGAAGAGCGTCTCGCCCTCGAAGTAGCTCACCAGCCGCAGCTCGCGGATGACGGGGGTGCTCTTGCCACCGTCGTCGAAGTCGGGGTCGGGCACGGAGCGGAGGAAGGAGATCTTCAGGTCCTGGTCGCCCTCGAGGGGGATGACGTCGCCGGATCCGTCCTGGTGCAGGGTGTCGACGTACTCGGCCACGAAGCGCGGGGTTCCCTTGTCGAAGTCGAAGACGACCCGGTCGTAGGTGTCGTGGATGCCCACCCGCACCCCGCGCAGCTCCGGGAAGTCGTTCACACCCGCGTCCCGGGCGGCCCCCGTCCTGCGGGAGGTGTCGCGCAGCACCACGCTCTCCTCCCCGCCCCCGCCCCCTGGCCGGGACGGCGACGGGGAGGCGGACGAGGGCGCGCCGGTGGGCGCCGAGGGCGAGGCGCTCCCCCCGGGGTCCTCGGACTGTCCGGACCGGTCGGCCGTCGGGGCCGTGCTCACGCCGCCTCCCGCTTCCCCTCCCGTCTCCCCTTCCGCCCCGCCGCAGGCCGTCACGAGGAGGGCCGACACGAGAGCGATCGCGGTCATGGTCGTACGAGGTGTCACTGCGCGCTCCTGAACGTAGTCTGCCGGGCTCCGGGAGCCCGCTCGATACTGCTCTGTTGCCGAGTGGGCCGGATGCCAACCACCCGACCCCCACGATCCAGCCAAAGGTGTCTTTCCCCCGTATTCCCCTCCGGCCCGTACCGTTCGGGCCTTCCGCACCGGCACCATGGACGAGCCGACCGCCGGCCGTGAAGCCGCCGGGACCGGCGGAGGGCGGCGGAGGGTGGCGGAGGGTGGCGGGGCAGCGGCGGACAGCACTTCACGCGGGGCCGGTACGCATTGAACGCCGGACTTGGAGCATGAGTGGAGATATGGCTCCGTCTACCCCCTCCCCCGCCGACTTCGAGGCCATATTCCGCGCCACGACCTCGCCCCTGCTGGTGCTCGGCACCGATCTGGTGATCCTGGAGGTCAACCGCGCCTGCGAGGAGGCGACGTTCCGCGAGCGGAACGAGGTGGTCGGACGGCATGTCTTCGACGCCTACCCCGCCAACCCCGACGACCCGGACGCGGGCGGCGCGCGCGACCTGGGCGCCCTGTTCCGGCGCGTCCTGACGACCGGAACGGCCCAGTCCCTGCCCGTCCTGAAGTACGACGTCCCCTTCGACGGCAGCCCCACCGGCTTCCGGGAGAAGTACTGGAGCCCGGTCAGCAGCCCCGTCCTCGGACCCGGCGGGGAGGTGACGGCGCTTCTGCACCACGTCGAGGACGTCACCGGCTTCCACGAGGAGCTGGCCCGTATCGAACGCGCCTACCGGCAGACCGACACCCCCACGGCCCGCGACCACACGGCCGTCGCCCAGCGCGGTTACGAGCGCCATCTGGCGCAGGCCACGCACGACCTCAGGCGCTACCGCGAACTGGAGGAGGAGGCGTCCCATCTGCGGCGGGCCATGCGCAGCCGCGCGACGATCGACCAGGCCATCGGCATCGTTCAGGCCGAGCGGCGCTGCGGCCCCGAGGACGCCTTCCAGGTCCTGGTGAGCATCTCCCAGCGCACCAACACCAAACTCCGCGACATCGCCGCCGGCCTGGTGAGCCTGGCCGAGACCGACCCGCCGGGGCCCCTCCTGCCGGACACCGGCACCCGTGACGGCGCCTCGTGACGGCCTTGACCGTCACGAGGAGCCGCCACGGGGAGCCCGTCACGGGCCCCGGGCCGGTGCCGCCGGGGTGGCGTGGGGTGCGTCCGGGGGCGCGAGACTCCCGCCACGCGCCCCGTGTTCACTCCTCCGGCTCGGTGACCGGGCTGTCGCTGACGACCGCCACCATGATCATCGGCGCGTCGCCGTCGCTCTGGTTGAGTGAGACCCCGACCCACCGCCGGGCGCCGGACACCGACCCGGCCGCGCGTACCGGCCCCCACACCGCGAGGTCGCCGTAGCAGTCCTCGTCGCACAGCGCTCCGAACAGCGGCGGCACGGGCTCGCCCGACCGGCGGCGGAAGAGCGGGATCCGCATGGACACCTTCCGGTGGCCGCCCCAGCGCCTTTCCAACTCCCTTGTCAGGGAACCCAGATGGCTCTCCGCGGTCTCCGCCGCCGCTTCCCACTCGGACCCGTGCACACCCGTGAGGTCCTCGCTCTCCCAGATCGGGGCGATCAGGAACCCCCCGCCCCGGGTCCGGCTCCACTCCCCCGTGTCCGGGTCGCCCTCGGCGACCGTCGGGCCGTGCTCCGGCAGCGGCGCGCCGAGCATCTCCTCCACGTCGGACACCGCCCGTCCGGTGTCGAACGGCTCCCCGGCCCGGACGGTCACAGAACGGCCCGGTCCATCGGGCGGGGCAGCGGCCGGAGCACTCCGGCCTCCCGCAGCCGTACGTTGGCGCGGACGACGTCCCCGACCGCGCCGGGTGCCGCGACCTCCAGGATCACGCCCCCGCCGCGGACCTCCCCACGCGCGGCCACCGGACCGTCCGGACCGTCCACGCCGTCGGGCAGCAGGGCCGCACGTCCCGGCGAGAGGTAGCCGACCCAGCCGACGGCGGGCTCGTCGGGGCCGAACTCCGCCTCGTCCTCCAGCGCGTCGAGCACGTCGTCGTCGGTCACCCCGCCGAAGTCGGGCTCCCACGACTCCGCCAGGGCGGTGAGGAGTTCGGTGTCCGGGACCTCGGCGCCGTCCGGCGAGCCGACACCGATCACCATCGACTGGAGCAGGAAGTCCGAAGTGCCGCCCGCACGGCCGCTGACCTCGATCTTCCAGCCCGGACCGCCCCTGACGACGAGCCGCAGCGCATACCCCGTGCGGTCCGGCCGGCCCTCGGCCTCCCCCGCCGCGCGCAGGGCCGCGGTGAGGGCCCGCTCGTCCGTCCGCAGCCCGGTGGCGGGCCCGGAGGCGTGGACCTGCTGCCACGCCCACAGGCCGTCGGACCCGGAGCCGGCCGCCGGAAGAAGCCCGGCGAACCGCTCCAGGGTCGCCCTCCAGCGTCCGGCCAGCACCTCCACCGGCTCCTCCCGGGGTCCCCAGAAGCCCCGCACCACGCGTCGCATGTCCCGCCTTCCCTAAGCCTCTTGCACGTCCCGCGGCCCGGCCGCCGCCGTCACCCTAACCGGGGCTCAGTCGAACGCCTCGGGTTTCCTTGTGCTGTCGATCGGTTTCTGCCCGGTGTGTACGACCCTGATCGGCAGACCCTCCTCCCGGAACGCCCTGCGGGCGGCCCTGGCCACCTCGGGGTCGGAGAAGTGCCACTCGATGGCACGGCCGCCGGACGCGTCGACCTGCCCCCGCGCCTCGGTGAGGAACTTCTGCTTGCCGGACTCGGTGAGCGTGCCCCTGTCCGTCTTGGACAGATAGCTGCGGTAGCCGTTCTTGGCCTCCAGGAACGTCTGCCGGCCGGAGTCCCAGCCGTCGTACTCCACGTCCGGCTTGCCCTCCCTGGGGTGCGGGACGACGTACTCCCGGCCGCGCACGGTGCCGGTGATCTGCTCCTGGTAGCGGAGCCAGGACTCGTTCTTCCAGTTCGGCGGAGGGTTGCGGTCGCGACTGGCCCAGTAGCCGTCGCCCCCGTCGACGTCCCCGAGGTCCGGGCTCCTCAGGTCCTCGGCCCACTCCGGGGGGTTGTAGTTGCGCGGATCGGAGGTGTCGTTGCGCTCGGGCTCCGGCCACTGCTTCCTGTCCGCCTCGGCCTTGCGCGCGCGTTCGGGTTCCTCGGCCCGCTTCCGGTCCAGGTACGCCTGCCGCTCCTTGGCGCGGGCCTCCTCCGCCTTGGCCCTGGCCTCCTCGTCGCAGCCGCCCTCGGCCAGGACCGCACGGCCCGGAGGGCCCGCGGCGAGCACACCCGTGCCCGCCCCCGGCACACCGCCGTGCCGGAAGCGAGGGCCGGGGCCGGGACCGAAAGCGATGGCGCAGCCGGTCCTGCGTGCCTGCTCCTCGGCCTCGTCCGCCGCCTCGTCGGCCTCCCTGGCCGCCTTGCGGGCGCCCTCGACGTCTCCGGCGTCGGCAGCCCTGCGGGCCCGGTCCGCCGCCTCGCCCGCGTCCGAGGCGGCATCGGCCACATCGTCGGCGACCCTGCCGAGCCTGCCGAGTTTGCCGCCCTTGCCGACGACCTTCGCGACGTTGTAGCCGGGGATGAAGAGCGAGCCGACGTTCCACACGACATCGGTGACGGCCCGGGTCTTCTCGCCGTTGTTCCAGCGCTCGCGGACCTCGTCACCGACGAATATGTCGTCGCCGACCGTCACGACCGTGTTGAACGAGGCCCCGCCCCAGTCCGTGAGGGCGTCGAGGTAGTCGCCGTTGCGCCACTTGTCGCCGGCGTCCGCGGAGTCACGCTTCCACTGGTCGCCGAGTTGGCCGCCGTAGTCGGCGAGACCGGACCAGGTGTCGGGTTTGAAGACATCGACGATGCCGGTGACATCACCCCAGACCCCGTCGACGAAGAGGCCCTCGAGAACCTGCCCGCCGTGGTCCAGCGTGCAGCCCCAGAAACCGCTGCACCCCTCTCCGCCGCCGTCACCGCCGTCGCCGTCACCGGACTCCCCGGGGTCGTCCGTGAAGGAGGCGGGGATGTCGTACGCGGCCTCGGGTTCGGGGTTGTCCTCGGGGTGGGTGTCGCCGCCCGGACCGCCGGTGTCCCCTCCGTTCCCCTGACCGTCCGGGCTGTCCGGGCCACCGTCCGAGCCACCACCCGGGCCGCCCGAGCCGCCGTCCTCGCCACCTGGGCCGCCCGGACCACCCGAGCCGCCGTCCTCGCCACCCGGGTCGCCCGAACCGCCCTGCCCACCCGAGCCGCCGCCCGAGTCACCCTGCCCACCCTGACCGCCCGGACCGCCGTCCTCGCCCGCCTGGACCGTCTCTCCGCCCGGCGCCGGACAGGCCGCACCCGTGACCGAGCAGACCGCGGCCTGGAAGCCGTCCGCGATCCGGCCGCCGACGCCGCCCACCGACAGCGCCACGATGATCGCCACGACGAGCGTCAGCAGGCCGACGTACTCGACGGTCGTCTGCCCCCGGTCGCGCCGCCAGGTGATCATGTGCGGAAGCGAGAAGTCCGGCTTCTCCTCCCGTTCCCACGCCGGCAGCCGGAACCAGTCGCGGCTCTCCGCCCGGAAGAGGAGCCACAGGATCAGCGTCGGCAGGATCAGCTCGGTGAAGCCGTGCCACGACGAGTCGCCGATGTTGGCCAGGGCCCCGAGCACCAGCCACACCTGTACGGCCACCAGCCCGGCCCACACCCGGGTGCCGCCGCTCCAGGCACGCCGTACGAGCAGCCAGCCCGCGACCCCGGGCGCGGCACCGTAGAGCACGGTGCCGAGCAGCCGGCCGCCCATGGCGTCCACGGCCAGCCCGGAACCGATCAGGCCGATTCCACCCAGCACGGTCGCCGCGAACAGGACCTGGACCAGTACGCGCGCCGCACCGAGCGCACGCGGCATCGCCTGCCGTCCCGGAACCGGACAGCCGCCCCCGTACGCGGACACACCACCGAACGCAGACACGCTCGCCCCCCGACCGGACTCACCGGTGACCTATGTGACCGGCACTCACTTTAAGTCCGGACGCCGCACGGCGGTACGGGGTTGCGGACCCGGGCCGTGTCCGCCCGTCGACTCCCCTCGCGGGCGGGGCCGCACACGCACACGGCACCACCGGCCTTCGCGCCCTCCCCTCCACCTCCCGGCGCTCCGCGGGCCGGTGGCGGGCAGCCGCCTCAGCAGAACTCCCGCTCCCGTTCCCCCGCTTCCGGATCGCGGGCCCTCCGCCGCCCCGACCAGGCCGCGCCTCCCAGGCTCAGCGCCCCGACGCCGGCGATGGCCGCCATGGCCCAGTGGCCCGTACCTCCGCCCGGGCGGAGGGCCAGGGCGACGTTGATCGCGCCCACCACGACCCAGCACAGGGAGCCGAGGGCCTGGAACATCCAGCCCTTCTCCGACGGCTTCGACGGATTCGAGGGCCTTGACGGACTCGACGACACGGCATCACCTCCCCGTGTCCGTCTGCCCCCTCGGCGTGCGGGAAGTCATGACTGGCGGTCACACCCCGCGCCGGGCGCCCCCGGCTACCGGGTACCGCGCGGATCCCCCCGCCCGGCCCCGCCCGTCCGCCCTCTACGCCGCCGCGAGTCGAAACCCCACAGAACGACGGCCGCCCGCCACAGCAGAGCGGCCACGGACAGGACGGTGGCGGTGCCCGCGACGGCCTTCGCGGCGGGGCCCTCCACACCGAACAGCAGGACCGGGCTCATCAGGACCAGCCACACCGCCCCCGCCAGGAGGGCCGCGGAGACGACGGCGTACCCGATCTCCACCGTGGCCGCGTCCCGCTCCGCCTGGTCCCGTGTCATCGTCTCGCCCTTCCCCCGTAGTCGGCGTGAGGTCCCCCGGTCCCCGGGAGCATCGAACCTACCGGCCCGAACCGCGGTACGGCACCCGGCCGTCACCTTCCCCGGGCCTTCCCGGCGGGGGCGCGGCGGGCGCGGCGGGGCCACACGAAGAAGACGACCACCGCCGCCAGGAGGGTGAGGACCGCCGTGACACCCATGGCGTCCGCGACACCGAGCGAGAACGACTCCTCGGCCGCCCGGACGACCTCGCCCCGGACATCGGGCGGCAGCGTGTCGACCGCCCCCTGGTAGGAGTCGGAGTTCACCAGCGTCTGCCGCACCCGGGTGATCTCCGCGTCGGTCAGCCCCGAGTCCTCGAGCACGCCGGACGCCTCGCGCGCCGTGAGCTCCCGGGCCAGTGCGGTGAGGACGGCGACTCCCAGCGAGCCGCCGAGCATGCTGGACATCTTGAACACGCCGGCGGCCGTCCCCGCCAGATCGGCCGGGACCTCCCCGACGGCGGTGTTGGCCACGGGCGTGCTCACCAGGCCCAGACCGAGCCCGACGACGAAGAGCCCGGCGGCGATCACCGTGATCGGGGTGCCGGTGTCGAGGAAGGCGAGGGTGGTCAGACCGGCGCTCGCCACCGCCAGGCCGACCGTCGCCGGCGGCCTTCCGCCCCGCCTGGTGTCGAGGGCGCCCCCGGCCGGGATGCCCAGGAAGACCCCGGCCGTCGCCGGGATCATCAGCGACCCGGCCTCCACCGCGCTGTAGCCGCGCACGTTCTGCAGCCACAGCACCAGCAGGAAGCTGAGGCCGGCGTAGGCGAGGTTCATCGTCAGATTGGCCGTCAGCGCCCCGTTGTAGGCGCGGATCCCGAACAGCCGGAGGTCCACCAGCGGCAAACGTACGCGGCGCTCGATCAGGTACCACGCGACCGCGAACACGACGGTCGCGGCGAGCAGCGCCACGATACGGGGATCCCCCCAGCCCACGCTCGGCCCCTCGGTGAGCGCGTACAGCAGCGAGAAGACCGCCAGGCCGATGGTGGCCAGGCCCGGCCAGTCGATGTGACCCGAGGCGTCGGGGTCGCGCGACTCCGGGGTGGTGAGCCGTACGACGGTGAGGGTGAGGACGGCCAGCGGCAGATTGAGCCAGAACAGCCACCGCCAGCCCAGCCCGTCGGTGACGAGACCGCTGATCGCGGGCCCGGCGGACAGCCCGCCCCAGGCCACCGCCTGCCAGATGCCGAACGCCGCGGTCCGCGCCCGCCCCGAGAACTCGGGAGGGATGAGGGCGAGCGAGGCCGGGAGGATCAGCGCGGCGCCGATCCCCATGAGCCCGCGGCCGAGGATCAGCCATTCGACGTCCGGTGAGAGCGCGGCGACCACGGAGAACACGGCCAGCAGCACGGTGCCGGTCTGGAGCATCACCCGGCGCCCGAAGAGGTCGCCGAACTTCCCGGCGGCGATCACGAGCGCGCCGGTGACGAGGCTGAAGGCGTTGTTCGCCCACTGGAGCATCGAGAAGTTGCTGTCGAACTCGTCGGCGATCTCCGGGATCGCCACCCCCAGGTCGGAGAAGGCGAGCCAGACGATCCCCGCGGTGCCGCAGATACCGATCAGCGAGAGCCACCTGTGCGGCGGGGACGAGGTCAGCTCCGGGGGTGGTTCGGTCATGGTGGCGCTCCGGACTCCGGCCGTGTGCGGACAGCCGGGTGCTCGCTCCCCGGCGGGCCGGCCGCTCACCGCGAACATCCCTTTCGCCCGTTTCGCGCCGCCCGGTCCCGGAGGGTAGTCCGGCCGGAGGCCGCCGCCCGGCCGCCGCGCCGGGGCCCACCCGCGACGGGACCCGCACGCACCGCCCGGCGCCCGCGCACGCCGGAAGCCGGAGACCGGAGGCCCCGGGCCGGTCACGGTCCGGGGCCGCTCCCGGCAGCGGTTCACCCGCCCCGTGCGTCAGCGGGCGGGGCGCGGCCCCGCGGTCCCGGTCAGCCGGCCCACGGCCATGCCGCGTCCCGCCCCGCCTCCAGCAGGGGCACGGCCCGGAAGGCGTGGTCGGTCAGTCCGCCGAAGGTGTGCCGCGTGCCCGTGCCGGCGGGACCGTGCCCGGCCCGGTACCCCGCCAGGTTCCACGTGTACATCGGCACCTCGCCGGGGACCTGCCGGTCCGGGGATCCGTGCGGGCTGTACGCGTGCTGCTCGTCCGTGACGATCAGCACCCGGTCGTGCCCGCGGTAGTGCCGCCGGACGGCCTCGGAGGTGTTCGTCCCGCCCAGGTTCCCGAACCGCTCCAGCACCCTGAGGACCGACTCGCCGCGCCGGAACGGCACCGCCCGGCTCGACGTGCCGAACTCCACCAGGTCCGCGGCCTGTGCGCGCAGCGCCACCGCGGCGCCGAACACCGCGGCCGAGTCGGCCCGGTTCAGCCTGGTCCGCTCCGACAGCCCGCCGAACATGCTGCCGGACCGGTCGACCAGGACCAGGGTCCGTCCCGGCAGTTCCGGCACACTGCCCAGGGAGTGGTTCAGCGCCTGTTCCAGCGCGTACGCCCACCGCAGCGACGGCGCGTGCCGGTACGCGGCCAGGAAGCGGAACGGGAACTGCCGCGACCGGGCGACCTCGCCCGGGTCCGACAGCCGCGCCGCGACCTGCCGGGCGACCTCGTCCGAGACCCCCGCCTCGTCGAAGTTCCGGAGGTTGCGCAGCAGCGCCATGTAGCCCATGGACGGCACGATCGACTCCCACGCCTCCGCGTCCATCGGCCCCTGCAGCCAGCCCGCGAGCGCCTCCCAGGTCATACCCGCCCGCTCCAGCAGGTCGCGGTCCCGGGTGAGGATCCGGCGCCGCTCCCCGGCCGGCACCGCCATGAGCCGTACCCGTGCCCGCAGCATCGGCAGCCGCTCGGGGATGTCGTCGCCCCGGCCGTGGCGCCGGTCGATGGCGTGCCTGAACAGGTCTCCCTGCCACGGCAGCTCGGGCGACGGGGCGGCGTGCACCAGCTCCAGCACGTCACCGAACCGGAACTCCCGCGCCGGGCTGTCGTACTTCAGCAGGGACCGCTCGCCGTACAGACGCCGGACCGCGTCGGCGGTCCCCCGCTTGACCGGCTTCGGGATCGCCCGCCCGTACCGGGACATCCAGTAGCCCAGCAGCTCGCCCGGCTCGTCCGGCCGCAGCAGCACGCTCGCGATCACCGAGCGGTTGGAGTGCGGGCCGCCGCCGTCCGCGCGGGGACCGTCGGCCGGGAGGCCGGTGCCGTGCGCCACCGCCTGCCGCTCCTCCAGCCGGGCCCTGACGAACTCGGCCGCGCCCACCAGCGCCGCGGTACGCATCTGCCCGTCACCGCGCAGCCACCGCAGCAGCCCGGCCGTCCACGCCGGGTCCTCGACCGCTAGCCGGCGGACGAGCCGGGTGTACCGGTCGTCCCGCGCGCCGCCGGTCTCGTAGAAGGTGTCGGAGCCGAGCGTCGTGACCGCGAGGAGGAACAGCTCGCTCCGCGCGTCGCGGAGGTGACCGGTTCCGCCCTCGAACGTGGCGGCCGTCCGCCCGGTCGTCGTCACGGGTGACTTCACCGCCGGCCGGGCCCTGCGGATGTTGAAGCGGGCCATGCGAAAGCCCTCTCTCGCTGAGATGTGGTGTACGGATCGGGTCGGAGGGGGAGGCCGGTTCCAGCAGCCGGGGGCGCCCGAGATCCCGGGAGACGGCGGGGCACCCACCCGACGTGGGCTGTGCCCTCCTCCCGCGGGATGGACCGAGGGAGGGGGGCCGCAGGAATCGAACCCGGAGTAACCGCCGTACGACGCACCGGGCGCCCCTCGACTGCCGTACCTCCCGAGTTCGGGGTCGGGCCGCGGAGGGGTTCCGTGAGAGGGAAGTAGCCGCTGCCCGGCGCACCGGGAGGTGTGTATGGAATTGGCGTGTCCCCCGAGGTCGGGGCGGGGTCGGTGGCACAGGCGCTGCGGCCGCCGGGCCGCACCGGCCCCGGAGGGCCGGCGGGATTCGGACCCGCGGCGCCTCTCCCTCCGCTGTGGAGAGAAGTAACCGACCCCGGCGCACCGGAGGAACGGGCACCACTGTGGCCCGGCGACTCGCGCCCGTGCAAAGGGATTTCGCCCCTCGCCGCGGCGGCGGAGACCCCGGCGCGGCCGACGGCACGGACCGGCTGCTGCGGCGCCGTCCCGATCGCGGGTGACCGGCCTCGCCGATGTCACCTGTGGATGTCAGAAGCCCCGGACCATGATCGGTCCGGGGCTTCGTCCCCGTTCGGGGCTGGAGCCGCCTGTCGGGTTCGAACCGACGACCTTCGCTTTACAAGAGCGGCGCTCTACCAGCTGAGCTAAGGCGGCGTGTGCGGTGGCGCCGCGGGCCCGGCGGGGGCCTCGGCACGTACGCAGTGTGCAGTGTACCCATTTCCCGGCGCCGGGCCGGAGCCCTTTCGTGACCGCGGAAGTACTGACAAGACAACCCCCGACGGGTTACCGTCGGCCCACGTTCACACAGGTTCACACACGTGGAACGCGACCTTTACTCGGATCGTCCGGCACGTTCCTGCCGGTGGAGGAGACAACCGACCATGGCCTCGGTCACGTACGACAACGCCACCCGGATCTACCCGGGTACCGACAAGCCCGCCGTCGACAAGCTGAACATCGAGATCGAGGACGGCGAGTTCCTCGTCCTCGTCGGCCCCTCCGGCTGCGGCAAGTCCACCTCCCTGCGCATGCTCGCGGGCCTGGAGGACGTCAACGGCGGCGCCATCCGCATCGGTGACCGGGACGTCACCCACCTTCCGCCGAAGGACCGGGACATCGCCATGGTGTTCCAGAACTACGCGCTCTACCCGCACATGACCGTCGCCCAGAACATGGGCTTCGCGCTGAAGATCGCGGGCGTGCCGAAGGACCAGATCCGCGCCAAGGTCGAGGACGCCGCGAAGATCCTGGACCTGACCCCCTACCTGGACCGCAAGCCCAAGGCGCTCTCGGGTGGTCAGCGGCAGCGTGTGGCGATGGGCCGCGCGATCGTCCGCGAGCCGCAGGTGTTCCTCATGGACGAGCCGCTGTCGAACCTCGACGCCAAGCTCCGCGTCCAGACCCGCACCCAGATCGCCAGCCTCCAGCGCCGCCTGGGCATCACCACCGTCTACGTCACCCACGACCAGACCGAGGCCCTGACCATGGGCGACCGGGTGGCCGTGCTCAAGGACGGCCTGCTCCAGCAGATCGACTCGCCGCGCAACATGTACGACAGGCCGGCCAACCTCTTCGTCGCGGGCTTCATCGGCTCCCCGGCGATGAACCTGGTCGAGGTGCCGATCACCGACGGCGGCGTGAAGTTCGGCAACAGCGTCGTGCCGGTCGAGCGCGACGCCGTCGACGAGGCCGCCCGCAAGGGCGACAAGACCGTCACGGTCGGTATCCGCCCCGAGCACCTGGACACCACGGCCGAGGGCAGCGACGCCGGTCTGGCCGTCACCGTCAACGTCGTCGAGGAGCTGGGCGCCGACGGATACGTCTACGGCACCGCCCAGGTCGGCGGCGAGGCGAAGGACCTGGTGGTCCGCGTCGGCGGCCGCGAGGTGCCGGAGAAGGGCGCGGTCATCCACGTGGTGCCGCGCGCCGGCGAGACCCACGTGTTCTCCACCTCCACCGGTGAGCGCCTGAGCGACTGACCGTCCGGGCGACCGGTCGGCCATCGGCCGGCCGCGTCCTCCACACGGCCGACACGGGGCCCGTACGTCCGCGCGCAGCGGACCGTACGGGCCCCTCGGCCGTTCCCGGCCGTCTCCGGCGGAATCGCGGGGCCTCCCGGCCCGGGGCCCGCGTCAACACGGGAACGTCCCCGCACCTGGGACTACGGGTTTCTCCGTCACCCGTGAGAGTGACCGAATGTCGCCAAATCACCACTCCTCGCTACCATCGCAGACGCCCCGCAACGGGCCCCCGACACCGTCCCTCGCGAGGAAGACTCCACAGTGAATCAGGCAGCGCGCCGCATCGGCCGATCTCTCGCCCTCGTCCTCCCGGTCGTCCTGGTCCTGTCCGGGACCCTCGCCGTCACCGCCGTTCCCTGGGCGCCGCGGTCGGGGACGCAGATGCTGACCGCCTCCGCCGAGCAGGCGGCGGCCCCTCGCGACAGGCCCCGCGCCCCGCACGAGGTGGTGCGCGACCGGCTCGTCGCCGAGCTCCAGCGGGAGAATCCGGGCGTGGCCCTGACGGGCCTGCAGAAGGAGATCGCCCGCCGGCCGTCGCTGGCGCGGCACTGCACCTCCATCGCCCGCGCGCTGGGCCGGGCCGCGGTCGAGAAGTACGGCCCCGCGCGCGCCCACGCCTACTCCCGGCCGGTGTGCGACACCTCCTTCGCCGCGGGCGTCGCCGACGCCCGCTGACCGGCGCGGCCCCGGGCACCGCTGCCCCGGGCACATGGGGGCCGTTTCGCCGTACACCCCCACACCCCGCTTCTCCGGCGTTCCTCGCACCTCCGGCTCCCGCGCGTGACCGCGCGGGACGACGGGTGCCGGAGGGGCAGGGGAGGAGTGCGCATATCGTCACCGCATGACACTCGACGACCAGCTAGCGCACACGTATCCGACCCAGGCCGTGGTCCTGGCCGGCGGCCAGGGATCGCGACTGCGTCCGTATACGGACGACCGCCCCAAGCCGATGGTCGAGATCCCCGGCACGGGCACCCCCATCATCGGCCACCAGCTCGCCTGGCTGGCCGCCGAGGGCGTCACCGACGCCGTGGTCTCCTGCGGGCATCTCGCCGAGGTGCTCCAGGAGTGGCTGGACGGCGCCGACCTGCCGCTGCGGGTGACGACGGTCGTCGAGACCGAGCCCCTCGGCCGCGGCGGCGGCCTGAAGTACGCCGCCGCCTCCCTCCCCCGCCCCGGCGAGCCGTGGTACGCCACCAACGGGGACATCTGGACGCGTTTCCCGCTGCGGGAGATGGCGGAGTTCCACGCCGAGCGCGACGCGACCGCGACTCTCGCGCTGGCCCGCCCGCGCATCCCCTGGGGCGCCGTGGAGACCGACGAGTTCGGCCACGTCCTGGACTTCATCGAGGCCCCGCCCTCGCCGTATCTGATCAACGCGGGCGTCTACGTCTTCTCCGCGCCCTTCACGGCGCTGCTGCCCGACCGTGGTGACCACGAGCGGACCACCTTCCCCCGGCTGGCGCGCGAACGCGCCCTGGCGGGATTCCAGATCCCGCAGGGCGCGTACTGGCGGGCCATCGACACCGCCAAGGACCTCAGCGAGGCCGCCAGGGAGCTCGCGGGCCACGGCCGTTCCCACCGGTAGCCCGGTCCGGGCACAACCCGGTGCACGGGGCCCCAAAGGTGCGGCCGTGGCCCGCGCGGGTGGTGCGCGGATCGCGCCCGGCGGGACCGCTCGGCGGTCCCGCCCCGCGGCCCCGCTCAGCCCAGCAGGCCGCCCAGCGCACCGCCGCCGCTGCCGCCACCGTCGCCGGAGCCGGCTCCGCCGTCGTCCGTGTCGTCGTCCTCGCCGCCGCCCGTACCGCCCGCGTCACCGGTTTCCCCACCGCCGCCCGGGCCTCCGGGGCCGGTCGGGGTGCCCGGCTCGGGTGCGGGCGGGGCGGCGGGCTGCCGCGGCGCCTCCACCGTCTGCCCCTGGCTCGGTGTGCCCGGCCGCTCCCCGGTGCCGGTGCTGCCCGCGCTCGGGGCGGAGTCCCCGGCGCCGGAGGTGGACGGGCTCGGCGACGAGCCGTCCTCCGCCTCCGGCACTCCGGCTCCCGTGCCCGAGGTGGACGGGCTCGGACCGCCGGTGGACCGCTGCGGCAGCGGCGAGCCCGGCTGGTTGTTCGTCAGCGGCTCGCCCGGCCGCGGCACGGTGGCCAGTTGCGCCGAGCGCACCGCGCTGCCCAGCACCGAGCCGACCAGCAGCGTCAGGCCGAGCACCACCGCGGCGACGGCCGTGCCGCGCCGCAGCACGCGCCGCCGCAGTTCCCACACCTCCACGCGCGGGCCCAGCCGCCGCCAGGCCTCGCCCGCCAGGCGCGCGTCCAGCGAGTAGTACGGCGCTCCCGCGATGACCAGCGGGCTCCAGGCGGCCAGGTAGATGAAGTCCGGGGCGTCGTACACCGGGACCGTGCGCCAGCTCACCGTCAGGATCAGGGCCGCCGACAGCAGCGCGCCCAGCCCCGCGGCGGCCCGCTGCCACAGCCCCATGAAGGTCAGCACACCGATGATGATCTGGAGGAAGGCCACGGTGAGCCCGGCTCCGACGGGGTGGGCGAGCGCGAAGTCGCGCAGCGGGGCGGCGACGGCCCACGGCTGGAGGGAGCCGAGCCAGGCCACCAGGGAGCCGCGCTCGTCGCCGTCGAAGTAGACCGGGTCGCAGAGCTTGCCCATCCCGGCGTAGACGGAGACGAAGCCGAGGAGGGTCCGCAGGGGCAGCAGCACGACGCCGAGGTTGATGCGGCGGTCGGGGTAGAAGCCGTGCCGGGCGCGGCGGGCCTCCTCGCGCGGGCTCTCCTCCCCGTAGCCGTCGTAGTCGTCATGGCCGTCGTGGCCGTCGTAGCCCTCCGGCTCGTCGTCGTAGGCGGCGTAGCCGTCGTACCCGTCCTCGTACCCGCCGTCCCGGTCGTGGGCGTCGGGCTCGTACGGCTCGAAGGGGTGGATGGGGGCGCCCGGCGCGCCGTACGCGCCCCCGGCCGGGCGCACACCCGCCGACAGCGGACGCTCGGGCGGCCGGGGCGCGCGGGGGGCGATGATCGTGGGACCGCGGTCGCCGAGGGTGTCGTCGAGGGCGGGGATCACCGTGGTGCGCGGGCCGCCGTCCGGGCCCGGCGCGGGGCGCGGCACCACGCGCGGCAGCACCTGTGTGGCGGCGTTGCCCGTCTTCTCCCCGCCGTTCCCTTCCATCGCGGCGCTCGCGCGGCGTACCGCCTGGAGCAGCCGGGTGGCCCGTACGTCACCGGGCTCCGTACGGCCGCTCCACACCACGGGCGCGGCGCGCCGCCCGGCGGCCGGGCGGCGGACCGGGACGGCGCCGCGCACCGCCGGTGGCACGGCGGCCCCGGTCAGCACGCGGCCGCGGGGCGGCGGCGAGGCGAGCCGCACCCGGAAGCTGGCGTGGTTGACGACGACCTCGGCCGGGTCGCTGGGCACCTTGACCGTGCTCAGCACCGGCTCGTCGTCGAAGAAACCGCGGGGTGTTCTGGTGTCCACACTCATCTAACCGAGTGACGGACGCATAGGACACTGCCTTGACGGCCCCGATCTGTCGGGGGTCCGTCAAAGCCCGGACGGAGGCGGGGTCACCCCCTGCGGCGGCGGGCGGCCTCGTAGAGGGCGACACCCGCGGCGACACCGGCGTTGAGGGACTCGGCGCCACCCGGCATCGGGATGCGCACCCGCATGTCGCAGGTCTCGCCGACCAGCCGGGACAGGCCCTTGCCCTCACTGCCGACCACGATCACCAGCGGGCCGTCCAGCGCGGCCACGTCCTGGATCTCGGCCTCGCCGTCGGCCGCCAGGCCGACCACGAACAGACCCTCCTTCTGGTACGCCTCCAGGGCGCGGGTGAGGTTGGTGGCCCGCGCGACCGGGGTGCGGGCGGCGGTGCCGGCCGACGTCTTCCAGGCGCCCGCGGTCATGCCGGCCGCGCGGCGCTCGGGGACGACCACGCCGTGGCCGCCGAAGGCGGCGACGGAGCGGACCACCGCGCCCAGGTTGCGCGGGTCGGTGACGCCGTCGAGCGCGACGATCAGCGGGTCCTCGCCGTCGTCGTACGCGGCCGCGGACAGGTCCTCGGGGTGGGCGTACTCGTACGGCGGGATCTGGAGGACCAGGCCCTGGTGGTTGAGGCCGTTCGTCATCCGGTCCAGCTCGGGGCGCGGGGCCTCCATCAGGTGGATTCCGCCGCGGTCGGCGGCGAGCTTGAGGGCCTCGCGCACGCGCTCGTCGTTGTCGATGAACTGCTGCACGTACAGCGTGCTCGCGGGCACGCCCTCGCGCAGCGCCTCGACCACCGGGTTGCGGCCGACGACCAGTTCGGAGGTGCCCTTGCCGCCGCGCCGGGCCGCGGGGCGGCGGGCGGACTGGCGGGCCTTGGCGTTGGCCATGCGGTTCTTGACGTGGCCCTTGCGCATCTCGGCGGGCGGCGTGGGGCCCTTGCCCTCAAGGCCGCGGCGCCGCTTGCCGCCACTGCCGACCTGCGCGCCCTTCTTGTTGGACGTGCGGCGGTTGGGGCGCTGGCTGTTCCCGGCCATCGGGATCACTCATCTCTTCTTGCTGCTCGGTGGAGCTCGGTAGAACTCGGTGGAACGGGTGGTCGGTCGGGTTCGGTGCGGTGGGGCGCGCGGGCTCAGCGGGCGTCGCGCGAGCCCAGTTCCCAGCGCGGTCCGGACGGGGTGTCCTCGATGACCAGGCCGGAGCGCTGGAGCTGGTCGCGGATGGCGTCGGCGGTCGCGTAGTCCTTGCGGGCCCGCGCCGCCTGACGCTGCTCCAGGACCAGCCCGACCAGGGCGTCCACCACTCCGGCCAGCTCCTCGCCGCGCCCGGTGGAGTCGCCCCCGGCCCAGTGCGCGTCGAGCGGGTCGAGGCCGAGCACGTCCAGCATCGCCCGGACACCGGCCAGCGCGCCGGCCACCGCGTCCTTGTCGTTCTCCGCCAGGGCCGCGTTGCCCTGCCGGACGGTGGTGTGGACGACGGCGAGCGCCTGCGGGACGCCGAAGTCGTCGTCCATGGCCGCCGCGAACTCCTCGGGCACCTCGGCGGCCGGCTCCACGGATCCGGCCAGCTCCACGGCCCGCTGGACGAAGCCCTCGATCCGGCCGAAGGCGGCCTCGGCCTCGCGCAGGGCGTCCTCGCTGTACTCGATCATCGAGCGGTAGTGCGGGGTGCCCAGGTAGTAGCGGAGCACGATGGGCCGCCACCGCTGGACCATCTCGGAGACCAGCACCGAGTTGCCCAGCGACTTGCTCATCTTCTCGCCGCTCATCGTCACCCAGGCGTTGTGCAGCCAGTGGGCGGCGAAGTCGTCGCCGTACGCCTTCGACTGGGCGATCTCGTTCTCGTGGTGCGGGAAGACGAGGTCGACGCCGCCACCGTGGATGTCGAAGGCGCGGCCCAGGTACTTGTGGGCCATCGCCGAGCACTCCAGGTGCCAGCCGGGGCGGCCGGGGCCCCAGGGGGTCTCCCAGCTCGGCTCGCCGGGCCTGGCGGCCTTCCACATCGCGAAGTCGCGGGGGTCGCGCTTGCCCGTCTCGCCCTCGCCCGAAGGCTGGCGCAGGTCGTCCAGGTCCTGGTTGGACAGGGAGAGGTAGCCGGGGAAGGAGCGCACGTCGAAGTAGACGTTGCCGTCGGCGGCGTAGGCGTGGCCGCGGTCGATGAGCTCGCGCATCATCCGGATCATCTCGGGGATGTGACCGGTGGCGCGCGGCTCGTAGGTGGGCGGCAGGCAGCCCAGCGCGGTGTAGGCGTCGTCGAAGGCGCGCTCGTTGGCGTAGCCGATCGCCCACCAGGGGCGGCCCTGCTGCGCGGACTTGGCGATGATCTTGTCGTCGATGTCCGTGACGTTGCGGACGAACGTCACGTCGTAGCCGCGGTGGGTGAACCAGCGGCGCATGATGTCGAAGTTCAGCCCCGACCGGATGTGACCGATGTGCGGGGCCGCCTGCACGGTCGCGCCGCACAGGTAGATCGAGACGCGGCCCGGTGCGAGCGGGGTGAAGTCACGGATCTGCCGGGTGCTGGTGTCGTACAGGCGAAGAGTCACGAGTCAAGGGTAGTCGGAAACGCAAGAGGGGCGGTGCGGACCGGGCGGGAACCGGTCGCGGGCCGGGCACGGGTCAGGCGCGGCGCACGACCAGCGCCGTGGCGACGGCCGCCAGTCCCTCGGCGCGGCCGGTCAGGCCCAGGCCGTCGGTGGTGGTGCCGGAGACGGACACGGGCGCGCCGGCCGCCTCCGACAGCGCCTTCTGCGCCTCCGCGCGGCGCTTGCCGATCTTGGGCCGTACGCCGATCACCTGGATCGCCACATTGCCGATCTCGAAGCCCCCGGCGCGGACGATCCGGGCGGCCTCCGCCAGCAGCACGGTGCCCGCGGCGCCGGACCACTCGGGGCGGCCGGTGCCGAAGTGGGCGCCCAGGTCGCCCAGTCCGGCCGCCGAGAAGAGGGCGTCGCAGGCGGCGTGCGCGGCGACGTCGCCGTCGGAGTGCCCGGCCAGGCCGTGCGTCTCCCCCTCCCACAGCAGGCCGGCGCACCACAGTTCGCGGCCCTCCTCGAAGGCGTGCACGTCCGTGCCGACGCCTACCAGCGGCAGGGCGGGGGGAAGCGCGGGCTCAGAAGCCATCGGTCACCCTCCTGCGGGCGAGTACGGCCTCGGCGAGCACGAGGTCCAGGGGGCGGGTGACCTTGAAGGCCTCCTCGTGGCCGGGCACCAGCACCACGGGCACGCCCAGCCGCTCGACCAGCCCGGCGTCGTCGGTGGCGCCCTCGCCCTCGCGCGGGGCGTCCGCGTGCGCCTTGGCGAGGGTGGTGCGGTCGAAGCCCTGGGGTGTCTGCACGGCGCGCAGCAGGGACCGCTCGGGGGTGGCCACGACCGGCTCGGGCTCCCCGGCGGGTGTGCCGGGCTCGATCCGCTTGACGGTGTCGGCCACGGGCAGTGCGGGAACGACCGCCGGCGCCCCGGCCCGCACGGCGGCGACCACGGCCTCCACCGTCTCCACCGGGACCAGCGGGCGGGCGGCGTCGTGGACGAGGACGGTGTCGACGTCGCCGGGCAGCGCCGCGAGCCCGCGGGCGACCGACTCCTGCCGGGTGCCGCCGCCGGTGACGACGATCACTTCGGTGTCCCCGGCGGACTGGGGCAGGGGGTGCTCGTCCAGGAGCGTGCGGACGGCCGCGGCTCCGTCGGGCGGCGCCACGACGACCACGAGCGAGACCGTGCGGGCGCGGGCGACCGCGCGGACCGCGTGGACGAGCATCGGGGTGCCGCCGAGCGGCCGCAGCGCCTTGGGGGCGCCGCGGCCGAGCCGTACGCCGCGGCCCGCGGCGGGGATGACCGCCGCGGTGCGCGGGGACGGCGCGCCGTCGGTCGCTTCTGCGTACCTGGTTTCGTCTGGCATTGGTCGCCCGTTCAGGTTTGTTTCCTCGGCGGAGGTGGGTATGGCACTCAGCGTGCCGGGCGCGAAGCCCCGACCGGACCCTTCCGTGACGACCGGTCGAGCAGCCGCCCGGGCCCGGCACTCTCCGCACCGGACGGTGCGGCATCGAGTATCGCGGGCGGCCCGTACGACCCCTTACAACCGCATCCCGGCAGCCCCGCGCGCCCGGGGGATCCGAGTGGGTCCCCGTGCGCGCTCCACCGACATGGCTGCGACATGCCGCAGCGCTGCGACACACCACAGCGCCCGGCGACGGCTCGCGCCGTCACCCGGGCACCGCGGCGATCTCCGCGTCCTCACGTCCGCCGGCCGGTCACCGGCCGGCGCCGCGCCGTGCGTCGTTGTCGTGTCCCGCCGACGGATGGCGGCGGGCGGCGGGCTTCCGCCGCAGGGGCCGCCGGCTCGCTCGGGGCCGGCGCCGTCCGGGTCAGGACGCCAGGACCTCGTCCAGCAGCGTCTCGGCCTTGTCCTCGTTGGTGTTCTCCGCGAGAGCCAGCTCGCTCACCAGGATCTGGCGGGCCTTGGCGAGCATCCGCTTCTCACCGGCGGAGAGTCCGCGCTCACGCTCCCGGCGCCACAGGTCGCGCACGACCTCGGCGACCTTGATGACATCGCCGGAGGCGAGCTTCTCCAGATTCGCCTTGTACCGGCGGGACCAGTTGGTCGGCTCCTCGGCGTAGGGCGCGCGGAGCACCTCGAAGACCCGGTCGAGGCCGTCCTGGCCGACCACGTCACGCACGCCGACGAGCTCCGCGTTTTCCGCCGGGACACGCACCTCCAGGTCGCCCTGGGCAACCTTCAGAACCAAGTAGGTCTTGTCCACGCCTTTGATCTGGCGAGTTTCGATAGCCTCGATCAGCGCGGCCCCGTGATGGGGATAGACCACGGTGTCGCCAACCTTGAACGTCATGTGACAGGTACCCCTTCCGTGGCTATCCAGGGTAACACGGGAACGCCCTCTTCTGAATGGCGTTTTCGCAGGTCAGGGCATATCTCGGGGCTTGACAACAACGCCCGGATCGTGCTGCGCGGCCCCCCGGAGGGCAGGAATCCGCAGGTCGGAGGGGGTCTGAACGGGGCGGGAATCGCACACGGAAGCGCCCTTCGGAGCTTGACCGAAACACCTGTACGTCCGTTTTGTCGGTATCGTTGATCCGGCCGAACGGCCGGAAGCGAATTGATCAGCGCACGGGCGAACGGCCCCGGGGATGTTTTCCGGCGAACTTCCCCCGCCTCCTTCACCGGCACTTCCCCGGAATGCTCGTAATCGTTCGTACGGACGTGCAGTCGATATTCCGCGGAAGGCGCCCGCCGGCCTCCGCCCCTCCCCCGGCCTCGCGCGCAAACCCCGTACGCCGCGCCCCCGCGCGCACCGCCCGGGATCCCTCACGCGCGCGCCGGGGTGCGGCACTCGGACGCCTGTGGGGCGGGTCGGGTGCGGGGGCGTTTCACGGGGTCGGTACTCTGAGCCCGCCGACAGACCCATCCATCCCGCAAGGAGTTGCCGCCGCCGTGAGCAGCAGCCTTCGACGCGGCGCCCTCGCCGCCAGCTCTCTCGCGCTCTCGATCGCGTCCCTGACCGCCTGCGGGGCCGGGCCGAACGCGCAGAGCCTGAACATCAACCCCGACAACGCCTCGGCCCAGGTCGACGAGATCGAGGTCCAGAACGTCAACGTCGTCACCTCCGAGGAGGGCTCCGGCCCCGCCTCCGTCTCGGCGCGCATCTTCAACGGCGGCACCGAGGACGAGACGCTGGAGTCCATCACGGTGGACGGTCAGCGCGTGGAGCTGAGCCCGGCCGAGGGCGAGCAGGAGCTGACCGTCCCCGCGGGCGGCTCCCTGGCGCTCGGCGGCGAGGGCAACGCGTCCGCGATCATCGACGACCCCGGACAGGCCGGCATCGAGGCCGGGAACGCCCAGCCGCTGGTCTTCGAGCTCAGCTCGACCGGCCGGGTGGAGCTGCGCGCCACCGTCGTCCCGGCCGAGGGCACCTGGAAGGACTTCGGACCCAGCGGCGCCCCGGCGCCCACGGAGTCCGGCCTGCCCGACCCGGGCGCCTCCCCGACCGAGACCCCGGGCGCGCCCGAGGAGGACGACGCGGGCGCCGAGGACGAGGGCGCCAACGACAGCGGCGACGACGGCACCCAGGGCGAGATCGGGAACTCCCAGGAGGACGGCGGCGAGGGCATCGGGGGCCAGTGACCCCCGTCCCCGGCCGGCGCGCGAGCGCCGGCCGGGGGCACGGACGCGGGTGGGGGCCGCTCCTGATCGGGGAGCGGCCCCCACCCGCGTCGTACCGTGCCTCGGACGCCGCCGCACCGGATCCCGGGCGCGGCGGCGTCCGGCACGGCCCGTCATGGGCCGGTAACGGGCCCGTCACGGCTCGAACTTGTAGCCCAGCCCCCGCACCGTCACCAGGTAGCGGGGCGCGCTCGGGTCCGGTTCGATCTTGGCACGCAGCCGCTTGACGTGCACGTCCAGGGTCTTGGTGTCACCCACGTAGTCGGCGCCCCACACCCGGTCGATGAGCTGCATACGGGTCAGCACGCGCCCGGCGTTGCGCAGCAGCATCTCCAGCAGGTCGAACTCCTTCAGCGGCAGATCGACCTTGGCTCCGGAGACCGTCACCACGTGCCGGTCCACGTCCATCCGCACCGGGCCGGCCTCCAGCGCCTGCGGGGCGGCCTCCTCCGGCTCGCCGCGCCGCCGCAGCACGGCCCGGATCCGGGCCACCAGCTCGCGGGAGGAGAAGGGCTTGGTCACGTAGTCGTCGGCCCCTATCTCCAGGCCGACGACCTTGTCGATCTCGCTGTCCTTGGCGGTCACCATGATGACCGGCACGTTCGAGCGGCCGCGCAGCTGCCGGCACACCTCGGTGCCGGGCAGCCCCGGCAGCATCAGGTCGAGCAGCACCAGATCGGCGCCGTTGCGCTCGAACTCCTCCAGCCCGTCCGGGCCGGTGGCCGCGATGGCCACCTCGAAGCCTTCCTTGCGCAGCATGTACGACAGTGCGTCGCTGAACGATTCCTCGTCCTCGACGACGAGCACTCGGGTCACGGGAGGACCTCCGGGGCGGGATCAGGGTGGTGATCGATGGGGTCGTGGGGGGTTCTGCGGGTCCCGCGGGGAAGTCCGCGGGACGTGGTGGGGGTCCGGTGAGAGGCCCCGTACGGGGGTACGGGGCCGGGGCCGTCGCCCGCGCCGTACGGGCCGCCGGACGCGGGGCCGTCGGGGGTGCCGGGGGTGCCGGGGGTGCCGGGGGCTCCGGGGCCTGCCGGGTCGCTCGCGCCGTCCGGGTCCGGGCCGGCTCCGCGCACGTCGCCGTAGTCCCCGGTTCCCCGCCCGGCGCCCTCGTCGTTCTCCTCGCCGGCGCCGTCATCGCCGTCGTCAGCGTCGTCGTCGCCGAAGTCCGCCGGCTCCCGCAGCGCGCCCGCGGCGCGCTCCCTCTCCAGCCTCCGGGCTTCGGCGCGCTCGCGCGCGCTGGCCGCCTCCGGCAGGCGCAGGGTGAAGGTGGAGCCCTGGCCCTCCGCGCTCCACACCGTGACCTCCCCGCCGTGCGAGGCGGCCACGTGCTTGACGATGGCCAGGCCCAGGCCGGTGCCGCCGGTGGCCCGGGAGCGGGCCGGGTCGACGCGGTAGAACCGCTCGAAGATCCGGTCCTTGTCCTTGTCCGAGATGCCGATGCCCTGGTCGGTCACCGCGATCTCGATCATGTCCCCGCCCGGGGCGGCGACCCGGCGTCCGGCGATGCCCACCCGGGTGCGGGCCGGGGAGTAGTTCACGGCGTTCTCCACCAGGTTGCCCAGGGCCGCCGCGAGCTGGCCGCGGTTGCCCCACACGTGCAGGTCGGCGGTGCCGCCGGTGGCCATGGTGATCTGCTTCACGCCCGCCGCCTGGCGGCAGCGGTCTATGGCCTCGGCCACCAGCTCGTCCACCCGGACCGGTTCGGAGTCCTCCAGCGGATTGTCGTTCTGCACCCGGGAGAGGTCGATCAGCTCCTGGACGAGGTTGGTCAGACGGGTCGCCTCGGTCTGCATGCGCCCGGCGAAGCGCTCCACCGCCTCCGGGTCGTCGGAGGCGTCCATCACGGCCTCCGACAGCAGCGACAGCGCGCCGACCGGGGTCTTCAGCTCGTGGCTGACGTTCGCCACGAAGTCGCGCCGCACCGCCTCGATACGGCGGGCCTCGGTCAGGTCCTCGACCAGCAGCAGCACCAGCCGGGAGCCCAGGGGCGCCACCCGCGCGGAGACCGCCAGCACCTCGCCGCGGCCCGTGCCCCGGCGCGGCAGGTCCAGCTCCACCTGGCGGATCTCGCCGTCGCGGCGGGTGTCGCGGGCCATCTTGAGCATCGGCTCCACCGTGAGCTTCCCGCCGCGCACCAGCCCGAGGGCGTACGCGGCGGAGCTGGCCTTGACGACGGCGTCGGCCTCGTCGAGCACCACGGCGGAGGAGCGCAGCACCGACAGCACGGTGTCCACTCCGGGCGGCAGCACGGCCTCGGTGTGCAGCGAGCTGCGCGTGGGACGGGTCTGCTCGCGCTCGCTCCAGCGGAACGCGAGCATCGCGAACACGCCGGTGCACACCCCGGCGATCGCTGCCGCTGCGGCGACCGCCGCGTTCACGTCCATGTGTCCAGGTTATGCGGGCCCCGGAACACCGCCCCAGCCGTTCGGGCACCTGCTCGAACAGACGTCTCCGAGAGTTCACGCCGGTGTCGGCGCCGGTTCACTTGGTCGGGCGGAACCGGACGTGTTTCGGACAGAACGTGGGAGCGTAGGGGAGAACCGGGGCCCGCGCGCTCTTCGCGGAAGACCCGCGGCCCTACGGTCACGTCATGCGAGGGGAAGGAAAGTCATGCGGGACGCGTACCACGAGGAGCTGGACTCGATCGGCGACAGCCTGGTCGAGATGGCCCGGCTCGTCGGCTCCGCGATCGGCCGCGCCACCACGGCGATGCTGGACGCGGACCTCAATCTCGCCGAGAGCGTGATCGCAGCGGACGAGAAGGTGGACAACCTCCAGCGCGATCTGGAGACCAAGGCCATAAACCTGCTGGCCCGGCAGCAGCCGGTCGCCACCGACCTGCGGATCGTCGTCACCTCGCTGCGGATGAGCGCCGACCTGGAGCGCTCCGGCGACCTGGCCCAGCACGTCGCCAAGGTCGCCCGGCTGCGCTACCCCGAGTCGGCCGTCCCGCGCGACCTGCACGCGACCATCCTGGAGATGGGCCAGCTCGCGCAGCGCCTGATGGCGAAGACGGGCGAGATCCTGATCACCAAGGACGTCGACCTGGCGCTCCAGCTGGAGCAGGACGACGACGCCATCGACCTCCTGCACCGCACCCTCTTCCAGCACCTGATGGACGACCGCTGGAAGCACGGCATCGAGACGGCCGTGGACGTCACCCTGCTGGGCCGCTACTACGAGCGCTTCGCCGACCACGCGGTCTCGGTCGCGCGCCGCGTCGTCTACCTGGTCACCGGCGACTACGCGGACGAGGTCGACCCGGCCACCGCCGCGGCCGCCTCGGCCGGCGCGTCCGGCGTGGAGGAGGCTCCGGCCGGGGACGCGTGACCGCGGGCGCGGGGCGCGGGCCCGGAGCGCGCGAGGGGCGCGGAGCGCCTGTCGGCCGGGCCGATGCGCCCCCGGTCCCCGAGCACGCGGTACGTGCCCCCGCACGCCGTTGACGCGCTCGGCGGTGCGGGCCGTCAATGGGTGGCGAGACGAGCCGGCGACAGCCGGCGCGACGCGGAGGAGGCACTCATGGCGGACTTCCCGACTCCACCCACCACGGCCGAGCACTCCGGCGAGAGGCCCTCGCTGCCCGTACTGGGGGCCTGCGGCTGCGGATCGGGGTGCTCGTGCGGCTGCCAGTCCGGCGGCTCCTGCCAGTGCGGCGGGAGCTGCTGACCCGTCGAAGCGACCACCGGTGCGCACGCCCGCACCGGAGCGGGGCCCGGCCGGACCACCGGCCGGGCCCCGCCGCGTACTCCGCCGCCGTACGGGTCCCGCGAGCCCCCGGACCGCCCCGGCGGGTGAGGGAGACGGGCAGCGGGGTAGTCGCCACGGAGCCACGGAGCCGGCCGGGTCCGGTTCCTTCCGACAGCGACGCCGACACGACGGAGGCAGCGGAGATGGCCCTCAACCCGAGGATCAGGGACCGCATGACCGGCACCACCCCGGCCGGGCAGGACACCGGGCAGGACAAGGGCGCCTGGCTCGCCGCACTGGAGCAGGGCTCGAACCTGCTCCAGTCCGCGACACCGCTGAAGGGCTTCGACGTCTACGTCGTCGGCTTCCACTGCGCCAAGGGCGAGCCGGACTTCCAGATGGAGGCCCACCACTACTGCCGCGTGGTCAACGACGACCTGCTGCAGTGCGTCCTGTTCGACGGCAACACCGGGGACGCGAACCTGATCGGCATCGAGTACATCGTCTCCGAGCGGCTGTTCGGGACCCTGCCCGAGGAGGAGCGGGCCTACTGGCACCCGCACAACTTCGAGGTGTTCTCCGGGCAGCTCGCCGCCCCCGGGCTCCCCCGCTCCGCGGAGACGGCGTTCATGAAGCAGCTGGTCAACTCCTATGGCAAGACCTGGCACACCTGGCACACCAGCGGCCACGGGCACGGCCACGGATCCGGCATGGACCTCCCCTACGGCGACCCCAAGCTCATGTGGTCTTTCAACCGCGAGGGCGAGTGCGACGAGGACCTCAAGCGGGACCGCGACCGGGCCATGGGTCTGGACGCCGAGGCCAACCGGGCCGACCGCCAGTCCTTCCTCGACCTGGCCCGCCCGCAGTGGGGCGTGGACACGATGAAGGACGACTTCTCCGGCACCACGCCCGTCCCCGGCGTCAGGGACGTCCGCGCGGCGTCCGACGGCGAAGCCGCCGCGCCCTGACGACCCGGCGCCCGGCCGTCCCGCCGCGGCTCCCGGAGCGGCCCGTCACAGGTCCTTGGCCGCCTCCTCCTCCTTCTCCGCCGTGCGCTGGAGGGTCCCGAGCACGGCGGCCGGGTCGCCGTCGGCCAGTACCGACTGACCGACGTAGAGGCCGATCTCCCGGCTGACCTTCGTCCAGGAGACCTTGTTGGAGGGGAAGAACTCCGCGGCCCCGAGCTGGTCCAGGAAGGGCCGCATCCGCTTGTGGCGCTTGTCGCCGCGCATCCGGTCCGAGGCGGACACCGTGACCGGCAGCGTGTGGTAGCGGTCGGCGAAGGCGAACTGGTTCTCCACGTCGTAGACGTGGTCGAGGAACGCGGCGACCGCCTCCCGGTTTCCCTCCCGGCGGAAGGCCAGCATCCAGCCCGCCGACGCGGTGGTGGTGTCCGACAGCCCGTCGCGGCCGGGCAGCGGGGCCGTCCCGTAGTCGGTCTTCTTCCGGTCGGCCTGCCGCGTCAGCGACAGATCCCCGTTGAGCATGCCGACGTGCCCGCCCGTGAACAGGTTGAACAGCCCCTGGCGGTTGGTGACGGCGGGGTTGGAGGTGGTCAGGCCCTGGTCGACGAGTTCGTCGCGCAGCCACCCCATGGCCTCGACGTTGGCCGGGTCGTTGATGGCGTACATGCCGCCGTCGCCGGTGTAGCCGCCGCCGTTGCCCAGCATCCAGGTCATCGCCTCGGTGGGCGCCTCCTCGCTGCCGAGCGGCAGTCCGTAGGGCACGTCCACACCGGCCGCCTTGAGCGCGACGGCGGCCTGCTTCAGCTCCTCCCAGGTCCGCGGCGGCTTCTCCGGGTCCAGACCGGCCTCGGCGAAGAGATCCCTGTTGTAGAAGAGGAGCTGGACGTCGGCGGTGAACGGCATCGCGTACCGCACCCGGCGCAGCTCGCCCGCCGTGCTGAGCGCGGAGACGAAGTCGGCCTGGACGGGGATGGACAGCACGTCGTCGGCCCGGTGGAGCCGCCCGGCCGCCGCGTGGTCGGCGAAGGAATCGATCTGCGCCAGGTCCGGTGCCCGGTCGTCCCCGACCATCTGCGCGACCTTCTGTTCGGCCTTCCCCGGGGGGTGGACGGACACCTTCACCCTGATGCCGGGGTTCTGCTTCTCGAACGAGGCGACCACCCCGTCCCAGTACTCCTGGGCCGGGTTGCTGCCCTCCAGGTCCCCGTGATCCGACGCGACCATCGTCAGGGTGACGTCACCGGTACGGGACGCCCCGCCCCCGCTGCCGCACCCGGTCGCCGTCAATGCGACAGATCCGGCCACCCCCGACGCCAGGCCCAGGAACCGTCTTCTTCGCATCCGTGCCACCCCTCACTTAACCGGTACTGCTCCCGCGTCGGCGTTCACTGAGAACCACGCCTGGAACCGATTCGGAAGCCGGAGCGCGGCACCCCCCTGGAAGCCACCGCAGGGTGGCTGAAAGGTAACGCTCAGTCCGTATCCCGACCACCCTTCCGAGCGGACCGATACGCAAACGAGTCCGAGTTCCCGGCTCCGCCGCCCGGAGGGCGGCGGGACGACGGGCCGCCAAGGGACCCGATCCGCCCCCGCCCCGGACCCCGTCACGGCCTCGACCCCGGCGAAGGGGCAAAAAGCGAAAAAACCGCCCTTAACCCCTTCCGCTTCACCGCAGAAGAGTTACCGTGGAATTGGACCTACGGGACGAGCGAGGGAGTTCGACCGGAGTAGCCGACTTGGGCGGAAAGCTTCGGCTTCCGCTGAGGCCGACGTCGACGGTCGGGCTGAGAGGCCTGAAGGTGGAGACACCGGAAGGCGACCTCCACAACCTGATCCGGACAATGCCGGCGCAGGGAGCCCGCCCCGTAGGTTCACCCATGTGACGGGCCGACCGATGCCACGCGGTGGAACCACCGCGTGGCATCGGTGCGTTGCGCGGTCCCGGACACCGCCCGGCTCCGGACGTCACGGGCTACAGCCCGCGCAGGGCCTCGGAGAGGTCTCCGCAGACGCTCCAGCGGTCGGCACCGCCGTCGTCGTTGAGGCAACCCATGTACCAGTCCTCGTCATCGACGGGTTTCACCAGGCACAGGGCGTGGAATCCCAGCACGATGTCGGGCCGCACCTCCTCGTCGGCATCGGCCCCCGCGGAGTCGCGCCACGTCACGCTCCGGGCAGTGTGGAGCGCGACCGCCTCCCGGCCCCCGGAGACGTCCCGGATCCGCTGGAGCGTCCGCCCCGCCGGGAGCCGCGCTTCTGCCATACGGCGGTGATCGCGGCTTTCCAGAACTTTCCGAGCGGATGTCGCCAGGACGACGGGGGTGGTGGGGGCGGTGGGGGCGGTGCGGCGGCTACGGACGGGAGCCGCCGCGCGGAACGGCGACGAGCCCCTGCCGGCGGCGGAGTCGCCGGCAGGGGCTCGTTCGTGCCGTACGGCTACTTCTTGCCCTGGTTCTTGACGGCCTCGATGGCGGCCTTGGCCGCGTCCGGGTCGAGGTAGGTGCCGCCCGGGTTGACCGGGTGGAAGTCGGCGTCCAGGTCGTAGCTCAGCGGGATGCCGGTGGGGATGTTCAGGCCCGCGATGTCGGCGTCGGAGACGTTGTCGAGGTGCTTGACCAGCGCGCGGAGGCTGTTGCCGTGCGCGGCGATCAGGACGGTGCGGCCGGTGATCAGGTCCGGGACGATCGAGTCGTACCAGTACGGCATCATCCGGATCACCACGTCCTTGAGGCACTCGGTGCGCGGACGCAGCTCGCTGGGGATCATCGCGTAGCGCGGGTCGTCGCTCTGCGACCACTCGGCGCCGTCCTCCAGGACCGGCGGCGGGGTGTCGTAGGAGCGGCGCCACCGCATGAACTGCTCTTCGCCGAACTCGTCGCGGATCTGCGCCTTGTTCTTGCCCTGGAGCGCGCCGTAGTGCCGCTCGTTGAGGCGCCAGGAGCGGCGGACGGGGATCCAGAGGCGGTCGGCGGTCTCCAGGGCGAGCTGCGCGGTGCGGATGGCGCGCTTCTGGACGGAGGTGTGCACGACGTCGGGGAGCAGGCCGGCGTCCTTGAGCAGCTCACCGCCGCGGGCCGCCTCCTTCTCGCCCTTCTCGGTCAGGTTGACGTCCACCCAGCCGGTGAACAGGTTCTTCGCGTTCCACTCGCTCTCGCCGTGGCGGAGGAGGATCAGCTTGTACGGTGCGTCGGCCATGGGCCCGAGCCTAATCGACGTCCGGTGGGCGGGCCGGGGGCGGCCGACTGGCGAGACACGGCCCCGGGCGGGCGTACGGGGGCGGCCGGTTGACGGTCCGCGTCAATTCGGTGGAGGGGCGGGACGGGACGTCCGTAGCGTGCGTGCTCCAGGGGCGGCCGTCACCGGCCGACGGGTTGTGGGAGGCGTACCGTGGTGCGGAGTCTGTCGGGGCTGCCCCGAGCGTTCTGGTGGCTGTGGACGAGCACGCTGGTCAACCGGCTCGGTGGCTTCGTCGCCACCTTCCTGGCGATGTACCTGACCGTCGAGCGCGGCCACTCCGCGACGTACGCCGGTCTGGTCGCCGCGTTGCACGGGCTGGGCGGGGTGGCCTCCTCCGTCGGGGCCGGGGTGCTGACCGACCGGCTGGGGCGGCGTCCGACTCTGCTGGCCTCACAGCTCGGTACGGCGTTCTCGGTGGCGCTGCTGGGCTTCATGGAGCATCCGGTCGCCATCGCGGCGGCCGCCTTCGCCGTCGGCACCACGAGCAACGCCTCGCGTCCGGCGGTGCAGGCGATGATCGCCGACATCGTGGCGCCCGAGGACCGGATGCGGGCGTTCTCGCTCAACTACTGGGCCATCAACCTCGGTTTCGCCGTCTCGGCCTCCGCCGCCGGGCTGATCGCCGAGCACGGCTACCTCCTGCTGTTCCTCGGCGAGGCGGCGCTGACGCTGGTGTGCGCGGTGCTCGTCTACGTCAAGCTCCCGGAGTCCCGGCCGGACGCGGGGGCGGGGACGGACGCGGTGGCGGGGCCGGACGCGGTGGCGGGGACGGACGCGGTGGCCGGGCGCGCCGGGAAGGGCGGAGAGGGCGGCAAGGGGGCGGCCGGGGTGTCCCTGGGGGACGTGCTGCGGGACGGGCCGTTCATGGCCGTGGTGGGGCTGAGCTTCCTGGTGTCGGTGCTGTTCATGCAGGCGTACGTGGCGCTGCCGCTGGACATGGCCGCCAAGGGGCTGGGCAGCTCCGACTACGGGCTGGCCATCGCGGCGAACGGCGTGCTGATCGTCGTCCTCCAGATCCCCGTCACCCGCCTCATCGAGCGCCGGGACCCTACCCGGCTGCTGGTGGTCTCCTCGCTGCTGGTGGGGGGCGGGATGGGGCTGACGGCGTTCGCCGGGTCGACGGGGACGTACGCGCTGGTCATCTGTGTGTGGACGCTCGGCGAGATCGTCAACGCGCCCGTCCAGACGGGGCTGGTGGCGCGGCTTTCCCCGGTGCACGGGCGGGGGCGGTACCAGGGGGTGTACACGCTCTCCTGGTCGCTGGCCGCGCTGGTCGCGCCGCTGGCGGCCGGGTCCGTGATCGACCGCTGGGGGGCGGGGACGCTGTGGGCGGCCTCGGCGGTGGTGGGCGCGGTCGCGGCGGCGGGTTATGTGCTGCTGGTGCGGGCCGCGGCCCGGCAGGGCGGCGGGGCCGCGGACGCGGAGGCGTCGGGCGCAGGGACGGCTGCGGCGAGTGACGCGGCGGACGGGGTCGGTTCGGCCGCGGGCCGATGAAGGGAGGGGCCGCCCCGGCAGCCCCCGTGGCGACACGCCGCCGCCCGCGGGCGGCGGCGTTTCGGGCGGTCCTGAGGCGGGTCAGGCGGTCCGTACGGCGTCCAGTGCCGCGCGGACGGCCGCCGTGGCGCCGGGGGCGAGCAGGACGGAGTAGTGGTTGGCTCCGGGCACGCACCGCACGGTCACACCGCTGCCATGCCCCGGGCCGAGACCGGCCGCGGCGAGGCGGTCCTCGTCGTACAGCCCCCGCGGCTCGTCCAGCATGCCGCGCTCGGCCCACAGCAGGGTCATGGGCACCCCGGCCGAGGCGGCGGTCCGTACCGCCGCGAGGGTCTCCGGGCCGGCCAGGACGTCCGCCCCGTCGGCCCGTACCGCCTCCAGTACGCAGCTGCTGCGCAGTTCCGGTTCCCGTCCCACCAGATCGCGGTCGACATAGGCCTGGACGTCGTCGTTCCAGTGCGGGCCCAGGGCCGGGTGCTCGCGGAAGAAGGCGCGGTACGCCTCCCGGTCGGGGAAGGTCATCGACAGCCGCCGCATCGCCGGGCCGATGACGGCCTCCAGCAGCTCGTCGATGTCCGTCCCCCCGGGGGCGGGGAAGCCCACGCCGCCGTCCACCAGCACCACGCCCGCGATCCGGTCCGGGTGGCGGGCGGCCGTCAGCGCGGCGACGAAGGCGCCCATGGAGTGGCCGACCAGCACCACGCGTTCCCGTCCCAGGTGGTCCAGGAGGGCGATGACGTCCTCGGTGTGGGCGGCGAGCCCGTACGGCCCCGGGAGCGCGGCGCTGCGCGCCCGGCCTCGCAGGTCGGGGGCGTACAGCGGGGTGCCCTCGCCCAGGGCGGCGGCCAGGGGCGCGAAGGAGCGGCCGTTGGCGGTGATGCCGTGCAGGGCGATCACCGGCTCCCCGGTGCCGGGCCACCGGGAGACGGCCAGTTCCCCTCCACGCACCGGGACGGCCGTCTCCTCCGCGGTGCGTCCGGTGCGCCGGGTGCGTCCGGTCGTCGTCGGGTCCGTCGTCGGGTCCGTCGTCGGGTCCGTCATCGGGCCTCCTCTCCTCTCCGCCAGGTCAGCGAGCGCCGTATCGACGCGATGCCGCCCGGTGCCGCGTACACGGCGATCACGAACAGCGTGCCGAGGACGACCATCGGCTCCGACAGCGGCGCGCGCAGGATACCCGGCAGCCCGTGCACCAGGTCCGAGCTCGCCAGCACCGCCAGCCGCTGGTCGAGGAAGGTGAACAGCACGCCGCCGATCAGCGGGCCCCAGCGGGTGCCGCTGCCGCCCAGGACGACCATCACCAGCAGGGTGAGGGTGAACTCCGGGGTGCTGGAGCGCGGGGTGGCGCCCGCCGTGACCAGCAGGTGCGTCGCACCGCCCAGCACGCCGAGGGCGGAGGCCAGGACGAAGACGCCGAGCTTGTGGCGGAACGGGTCGTAGCCGAGGACGGAGACCCTTTGCTCGTTGTCGCGGATGCCCTGCCAGACCCTGCCGACCGGCCGGGAAACGGCCGTCCACACCACTGCGGCCGTCAGGGCGAGGTAGGCCAGGGCCAGCCAGTAGACGTTGGCGGTGTTCTCCACGCCGACCAGCGCGTCCGGCACCCCTCCGGTGTGCAGCGGCAGGCCCTCCTCGCCGCCGGTGAGGCCGCCCGGGTTGCGCTGCACCCAGATCGATCCGGCCTGGGCGAAGGCGAGGGTGACCATGGCGAAGCCGATGCCGCCCAGGGCCAGCCCGCGCAGCGAGACGGCGCCCAGGAGGACGGCGGCTGCCGTGCCGCCCGCCAGGGCCAGGCCGACGGCGGGGAGGAGGCCCAGGCCCAGTTCGGTCATGGCGAGCTGGGTGCCGTACGCGCCGCCGGCGACGTAGAGGGCGTGACCGAAGGAGAGCAGGCCGGTGCGGCCGAACATCAGGTCGTAGCCGAGCGCGAGTCCGCCGAACACCAGGCACAGGGCGAGCAGTTGGAGCGATCCGGGCGAGTTGACCGGGCCGTCGAGCAGTACCGGGATCTCCAGGGCGGAGTACGGCAGCAGGGCCAGGGCCGCCAGTACGGCGGCCGGTGCGGCCAACCCCCGCCGGCGGCGGGCGGGCCGGGCGGCGGGGCCTTTGGACCCGGCGGGTCCGGTGGTGGGCGCGGGCCGCTCGCCGGAGGAGTGCGGTGCGGCGGCCTTGGCGGCCGGGGAGGCTGTCATGCGACTCCTCCTGCGAGTCGGGGTGCGGGGCGGGCGAGGACGACGGCCGCGAGCAGTACGACGACGGCGAAGTCGCCGTAGCCGTCGACGTAGTAGTTGGCGTACTGCTGCACCAGGCCGACGGCGAGCGCGGAGAGTGCCACGCCGGGGATGGAGCCCATGCCGCCGATGACCACCACGACGAAGGCGAACACCAGCAGCGAGGTGCCCTGGTGGGGTGAGAGCGAGCCGAAGTAGAGCCCGCCGAGTACGCCCGCCAGTCCGGCGAGGGCGCCGCCGATGGCGAAGACGAGGGTGAAGGCGCGGGTGACGTCGATGCCCAGGGCGGTGACCATCGCCCGGTCCTCCACGCCCGCCCGCACGATCAGTCCGTAGCGGGTGCGGGACAGGAAGAGGTTGACGGCCGCCAGCACCGCGAGGGCCACCGCGATCAGCACGAAGCGGCTGACCGGCACCTGCGCGCCCAGCACCGAGACCGTGCCCGACAGCGCGTCGGGGACGGGGAAGGGGCGGGAGTCCGCGCCCCAGACGGCCTGGACGAGCGCGGGGACGGCCAGCGAGAGGCCGACGGTGACCAGGATCTGCTCGCGCGGACGGCCGTAGAGGCGGCGGATGAGGACGAGTTCGACGACGATCGCCAGCAGCGCGCCGGTGGCGGTGCCGACCAGCGCGGCCAGCGCCAGGCCGCCCGTGCCGCCGACGGTCTCGGCGGTGCGCCAGGCCGCGTACGCCGAGACGGTGAGGAAGGCGCCGTGGGCGAAGTTGAGGACGTCCATCAGGCCGAAGATCAGGGCGAGGCCGGAGGCGATGAGGAAGTACAGGGCGCCCAGGCCCAGTCCGGTGAGGGTGAGCAGGACCAGCGTGCTCATCAGGTGGCCTCCTTGGTCGCGTGCTCGCGCTGTTCCCGCGCCTCGGACCGCGCCCCGGGCTGCGCCCCGGCCTGCCCGGACCGCTCGTGGCGGCCGACGCCGAGCAGGCTCGTGGTGCGCTCGCGGTCGGCGAGGAGTTCGGCCGCGTCGCCGGTGTGGACGGTGCGGCCCGCGTCCAGCACCACGGCGTCGCGCGCCAGGCGGCGTACGACGGCCAGGTTCTGTTCGACCAGCAGCACGGGGACGCGTTCGGCGGCGCGCTGGAGCACCTCGGCGACCTCGGTGACGACGCGGGGCGCCAGCCCCTTGGTCGGCTCGTCGACGATGACCAGGCGGTTGTCGTTGAGCAGGGCGCGGGCGAGGGCGACCATCTGCTGCTGACCGCCCGAGAGGGTGCCCGCCCGCTGCGCGCGCCGGGTCTTCAGCTCGGGGAAGAGGTCGTGGACGAGGTCGTAGTGGTGGGGGCCGCCGGCGCGTTCGGCGAGGGTGAGGTTCTCGGCGACGGTGAGGGTGCCGAACACCCCGCGGTCCTCGGGCACGTAGCCGATGCCGCGCCGTACCACGGTGTGGGTGCGGTGGCCGGTGACGTCCTCGCCGTCCAGGCGGACGGTGCCGCCGGTGACCTCGCCCTCCTCGGGCAGCAGGCCCAGCACGGCGCGGACGGTGGTGGTCTTGCCCACACCGTTGCGGCCCAGCAGGGCGGTGGTGCCGGTGGGGGCGACGTCGAAGCCGACGCCCTGGAGGATGCTGGACTGGCCGATGCGCACCCGCAGGTCGCGCACGGACAGGATGGGCGGCGGGCTCTCGTGCCCGGCCGGTGTGCTCACAGTTCCTCCCCCACGTACGCCTCCTGGACGGTCGGGTCGGCCATCACCGCGTCGGGGGTGCCGGTGGCCAGCAGGGTGCCGTGGTGCATCACGGCCACCCGGTCGGCCAGGCCGAGCAGGATGTCCATGTGGTGCTCGACCATCAGCACGGTGCGGCCCTCGGTGCGGTGGAGGGTGCGGACGACATCGGTCAGCTCTCCGACCTCCTCGGCGGCGACGCCCGCCATGGGCTCGTCCAGGAGCATCAGACGGGGCCCGCCGGGTGAGGAGCCGCCCCGCGCGAGGGTGGGGGCGAGCAGCACGGCGAGCTCCAGCTTGCGCTTGTCGCCGTGGGACAGGCCTCCGGCGAGGTCGCCGGCGCGGTGGGCGAGCCGTACGCGCTCCAGTACGCCCCGCACGCCCTCCCCGTCCTCCGCGACCCGCTTCGCGCCGGCCGCGCGGGCGGCCAGGGCGACGTGCTCGGCCACGGTCATGGTCGGGAAGACGGAGGAGGACTGGAAGGTGCGGCCCAGCCCGCGGCGGGCGCGGCGGTGGGGCGGCAGGCCGGTGATGTCGGCGCCGTCCAGGCGGACGGCGCCCGCGGTGGGGCGGGTGATGCCGGAGACGAGGTTGAACAGGGAGGTCTTGCCGGCGCCGTTGGGGCCGATGACGGCGACGAACTCACCTTCCTCCACAGCCAGTTCGATCCCGTCGACGATGGTCGCCGCACCGACGGACCAGCTCAGTCCGCTCAGTTCGAGGACAGGTGCCACAGCCGTCAGCCGATCTTCTTCTCGGCGGGGGCGACCCCCTGCGCGTCGGCGGTGAGGACCACCTTCGGCGTGTCGCCGTCGAACTCCGCCTGGAACATGGGCTGGAGCAGGGCGTGGTCACTCGCGCGGACGGTGTTCTCGCCCTTGACGCCCGCGAAGGTGTGGCCCTCCAGGGCCTCGACCATGGCGTCGGTGTCGCCGTCGGCTCCGGCCTCGCGGACGGCCTGGGCGACCATCTGTGCGGCGTTGAAGCCGTCGGGGGTGAACAGGTCGGTCTTCCAGCCCTTCTTCCCGAAGTACTCCTCGACGGCCTCCGCCTCGGGGGTGTCGATGGCGCCGGGCACGTAGTGGGCCAGGAGGGTGACCTTGTCGCGGGCCCTGCCGAAGACGGGGTAGCTGGCACGGCTGTCGAGTCCGGTGACGACGGTGGCGGCGTCGAGCACGCCCTGCTGGTCGAGGGTGGTCCACATCGACTGGGCGGTGTCGCCGGCCCAGGCGACGAAGACCATGTCGGGCTTCGCGGCCTTGACCTTGGTGGCGGTCGGGGTGAGGTCGGTGGCGCTGGGCGGGGCGAGGACGGAGTCCACGGTGGTGCCGCCGGTGCCGAGCACGCTCTCGACGGCGGCGACGTTGGCCTGGCCGAAGGCGTTGTCCTGGGCGAGGACGACGACCTTCTTCCCCTTGCCGCCCTCGCCGCTCCCGCCGCCCTCGCCGTCGTCCTGCTTCATGAGGATCTGCTGGGCGGTGGCCACGTCCTGGAAGGTCTGGCGCCCGGAGCGGAAGGTGTACTTGTTGGCGCCGGTGAGGGCGTCGGTGGCGGCGGGGCCGGAGATGTAGAGGATCTTGTTCTGGGCCGCGACCGGCGCGATCTGGGTGGCGACGCCGGAGGCGGCCGTGCCGGCGATGATCCGCACGCCCTGGCCGGCGCTCTTCTTGGCCAGCGAGACGCCCTTGGCGGGGTCGCCGCCGTCGTCGTACCTGCTGACCTTGATCTCGACGCCGTCGATCCTGCCCGTGCCGCCGGTGGCGTGGTCGAGCCCCGCCTCGAAGCCCTGGAGGTACTGCTCGCCGTAGGAGGCCAGCGGGCCGCTGGTGGAGGTGATCAGGGCGACCTCGACCTCCTTCGCTCCCCCGTCGCCGGACGCGGTGGAGCCGGGGCTGGAGCAGGAGGTGGCGAGTGCGGCTGCCACGGCTGCCGCGGCGAGGGAGGTGATGGCGGGTCTGCGCATGGCGGGAGGGCTCCTCGGCGGATCGTGTACGGGCGGCCACCGGTGGGTGGCCGGCTCGCGGTGGTGATGCCTGGCAGCGTCCGCCCCACCCGCATCCACCGGCAATGTCCGTGCCGTACACAGGAAGGCCCCGGCGCATGGGCTGTGGCCACATGTGCGCCGGGGCGTCCCGCTCGCGCGGTGCGGCCCCGCCGGACCGCCCGCCGTTCCGCCTGCCCGCCCGTCCGCTCACTCGTCGCGCAGCAGGTGCGCGAAAGCCTCCAGGTTGCGCGTGGACTCGCCGCGGGAGGTCCGCCAGGCGTACTCCTTGCGGATGGAGGTGGCGAAGCCCATCTCCAGCAGGGTGTTGAACGCCCCGTCGGCGTTCTCCACGACCACGCCGAGCAGCCGGTCCACCTCCTCGGGGGTGACGGCCGGCAGCGGCAGCTTCCCCACCAGATAGACGTCGCCGAGGCTGTCGAGGGCGTAGCCCAGGCCGTACAGGCGGGTGTTGCGCTCCAGCAGCCAGCGGTGGACCTCGGCGTGGTTCTCGTCCGGGCGGCGGACGACGAAGGCGTTGACGGACAGGGAGTGTCTGCCGACGATCAGGGAGCAGGTCGTGGAGAGCTTGCGGGTGCCCGGCAGTGTGACGACGTAGTTGCCGTCGGACGGGCTCTCCCACTCCAGTTCGGCCTCGCGCAGCGTCCGCTCGATGGCGGCCCTGGCCCTCGCGGTCGCCTCGCCGCCGCTGTTGCCGCCGCCGCTGTTGTCGCGCTTGTCACCCATGCGCCGATCGTAGGTGACGGCGGCGTCCGGTCATCGCCTCGGCGTACACCTCGGCGGTGGTGGCGGCGGCGGTGTCCCAGCCGAAACCGCTCGCGTGGCGGGCGGCGGCCTCGCCCATACGGGCCGCCAGCTCGCGGCCGTCGATCAGATACCGCAGCGCCCGCGCGTAGCCGGCCGGCTCGTGGCCGTCCACGAGGAAGCCGCTGACCCCGTCGCGCACCGCCACCGGCAGTCCGCCGACGGACGCGGCGACGACGGGGGTGCCGCACGCCTGCGCCTCGACGGCGACCAGGCCGAAGGACTCGCTGTGGGAGGGCATCACCAGCACGCTCGCCGCGCGGTACCAGTCGGCGAGGAGCTCCTGGCCCACCGGCGGGTGGAAGCGCACCACGTCGGTGATGCCGAGGCGGGCGGCGAGCTTCTGGAGCTGTTCGGGCTTGGCCAGCCCGCTGCCGCTGGGCCCGCCGACGACGGGGACGACGAGGCGTTCGCGCAGGGAGGGGTCCTCGTCCAGCAGCAGACGGGTGGCGCGCAGCAGGACGTCGGGGGCCTTGAGCGGCTGTATCCGCCCGGCGAACAGGGGTATGAAGGCGTCCTGCGGCAGGCCCAGGCGGGCGCGGGCGGCGGCGCGGCCGTCGGCGGGCCGGAAGCGGTCGAGGTTGACGCCGGGGTGGACGACGGCCGTGCGGGCGGGGTCGGCGCCGTAGTGGTGGACGAGCTCGCCCGCCTCCTCGGCGGTGTTGGCGATGAGCCGGTCGGCGGCCCGCACTATCTGCGTCTCACCGATGACGCGGGCGGCGGGCTCGGGGGTGTCGCCCTCGGCCAGGGCGGCGTTCTTGACCTTGGCCATGGTGTGCATGGCGTGCACCAGGGGGACGCCCCAGCGCTCGGCGGCGAGCCAGCCGACGTGGCCGGAGAGCCAGTAGTGGGAGTGGACCAGGTCGTAGTGGCCGGGCCGGTGGCGGGCCCAGGCGCGCATCACTCCGTGGGTGAAGGCGCACAGCTGGGCGGGCAGGTCCTCCTTGGCGAGCCCCTCGTAGGGGCCGGCGTCCACGTGCCGCACCAGTACGCCGGGGGCGAGCTCGACGGCGGGCGGGAGGGCCGCGGCGGTGGCGCGGGTGAAGATCTCCACCTCGGTGCCCTGGGCGGCGAGCTGCCTGGCCAGCTCCACGATGTAGACGTTCATGCCGCCGGCGTCGCCGGTGCCGGGCTGGTGCAGCGGCGAGGTGTGGACGCTGAGCATGGCCACGCGGCGGGGCCGTCGCGTGAACCGGTGCAGCCGCCGACCGAGCCTGGTGGGGTGCGGGCTCACCTGCGCTGCCTCCTCCGGGATGGGACGCCGAGCGACCGTCCGCTCTCTCGGGTCGTCAACACCGGCGGGGGCCGTTCCCTTCCCGCGCCCGCCCGCTTTGCCAAAACGTGACGCGACGGCTCGGCGCGGGCACCGGCGGTCACCCGCACGGCAGGCGGAGCACGCCGGTGCGCGGCACCTCGCCGGCCCTCTCGCCAACCCTCTCGCCGGGCGTCCGGCCCTCTCGCCGGCGTCTTCGGATCCCATCCCGCCAAGCCGGCGAGAACCCGTGGTCACGCGCCTGCGCCTCCACGACCACGTGATCATCCCCGGGTGGTGCGTTGATCGTTCGAAGGTGCCGCCGTCCGCCGACACCGCGAACTGGTGGCGGCGGGCGATTGACATCACCGGCGCGTCGATCGTCGTGATCCCGGTGTTGGTCATGGCGTACCGCGCGATGCAAGGCTTGGGGCCTCGTCCTCCCGGCGATCTGGCGCGTCACGAGATGAGAGGCGTTCTTCCCATGGACCTCTTCAGGACGACGAACGGTCCGGTCCGAGGTTTTCGGGCCTCCGCCGAAGTCGTGGCCGTCCTCGGCATCCCTTACGCCGCGCCGCCGTTCGGCGCCAACCGGTTCCGGGAACCGCTCCCGGCACCGGCATGGACCGGAGTACGGGACTGCACGGCCTTCGGCCCCATCGCCCCGCAGTCGGCGCAGCTGCCCGGCTCACCGGTGTGGTCGGCCGGCGACGAGGACGTCCTCACCCTCAACATATGGACCCCGGCCCCCGAGGGCGGCCGTCTGCCTGTCCTGGTCTGGATCCACGGCGGTGCCTACACCTTCGGTTCCTCGGCTCAGCCCGACTTCGACGGCACCGCGCTGGCTCGCGCCGATCTGGTCGTGGTCACCCTCAACTACCGGCTCGGTTTCGAGGGCTTCGGCCACATCCCCGACGCGGAAGCGACCGCCTACCCGGACAACCGGGGCCTGCTCGACCAAGTCGCAGCCCTGCGCTGGGTCCGTGAGAACATCGCCGCCTTCGGCGGTGATCCCGGCAACGTCACGGTCGCCGGCCAGTCCTCGGGAGCCTCTTCGGTCGCGTGCCTGATGGTGATGGACCGCGCCCGGGGTTTGTTCCACCGCGCCATCGCCCACAGCGCCGCCAGTCCCTGCTACACACACGAGATCGCGGCGGCGACCACCCGCGAGATCGCCGCCGCGGCGGGCTGCCCCGCCACGGTGGAGGGCCTGACGTCTGTGACTCCGCACGCCCTGGTCGCCGCCTCCGACCAAGTGGTCGACGACTACCGGCGGGATCCCGCCTCCGGGTCCCGCCACTACGACCCCTCGCTCTACGCTCCCGTCCTCGACGGCGGTGTCCTGCCCGCCGACCCCCTCACCGGGATGGCCGCCGGTGCGACCCGGGGAGTGGACCTGCTGGTCTGCCACACCACGGAGGAGTACTGGCTGCTCGACGCCGTCGGCAGCAGCGCCAGGGTCACCACTGACGAACAGCTGGCTGTCTTCGCCGAAGGCTTCGGCCTCCCCGACGGTCTGGTGGCCGGCTACCGCGCCGCGATGCCCCACCACGCCCCGGTGCTCGACGTCTACCTCGCCGTCTTCGGGGATCTGCTGTTCGGCGAGTACAGCAATCGGCTCGCCGAGATTCACGCCCGAGCCGGTGGCAGGGCGTTCCTGTCGCGGTTCGATCGTCGGCGCACCGGCCCGCACGGGGCCGTCCGGGCCTGGCACTGTGCGGACATCCCCTTCGCCTTCGGCAACCTCGACACCGACTGCCTGGCTTTCCTCATCGGCGGCGCGCCCACACCCGCGGATCACGGACTGGCGCGCCGCATGATGCGCGCGTGGGCCGATTTCGCCGCCACCGGAGACCCGGGCTGGCCGTCGGTCGACGAATCCACCGTCCAGGCGAGGATATGGAGCACCGACGACGACCCCGTCGACGACAGAGCCGCCGCCATCCGTGCTCTTTGGGCCAGGGCCGACTTTCCGGTCCTGCGTCCGTGAGGGCGGCGAGGCCTCGTGACCTCGGGCGGCAGCGGTAACCGCGCCCCGGCGGAAACCGTAGGGTTGCGGGCATGGGCAGGCGTGGGGCGGAGCGGCCCGTGGGGGCCGTCACGCGGGGAACGACGAATCCGAACCGGCTGCGGCGCATGGACCGCTGGATCGCCGCCGTCCACGGGCCCGCGCTGCGCCGCGCCGCCGGCCCGTACGGCCCCGTCGCCGTGGACCTGGGGTACGGCGCCGCACCCTGGACGGCCGTCGAGCTGCTGGAGCGGCTGCGGGCGGCGTGCGGGTCCGTGAGCGTCACCGGGATCGAGATCGATCCGGCACGGGTCGAGGCGGCCCGCCCCTACGAGCGCCCCGGTCTGGTCTTCGCCCACGGCGGTTTCGAGGTGCCGCTGCCGGACGGGCGGCGGCCCATGCTGATCCGGGCCGCGAACGTGCTGCGGCAGTACGACGAGCGGGAGGTCGCCCCCGTCTGGGACCGGCTGCGCGCCCGCCTGGCGCCCGGCGGGCTGCTGGTGGAGGGGACGTGCGACGAGATCGGGCGGCGGCACGTGTGGGTGGCGATCGGCCCGGAGGGGCCGCGCACGGTGACGTTCGCGACCCGGCTCGGCTCCCTGGGCGCCCCCTCCGACCTGGCCGAACGGCTGCCCAAGGCGCTCATCCACCGCAATGTGCCCGGTGAGCCGGTGCACGCCTTCCTGCTCGACATGGACCGGGCCTGGGCGGCGGCCTCACCGTACGCCGCGCTGGGCGCGCGGCAGCGCTGGATGCGTTCGGTGAAGGAGGTCGCCGCCCGCTGGCCGGTCGTGGACGGACCGCGCCGCTGGCGCCAGGGCGAGGTCACCGTGCGGTGGGAGGCCCTGGCGCCGGGCGGCAGCGGCAGGAAGGGGATGTGAGGGCGCGGGTCTCGAGTTCCTCGGGCCCCGGCGCCCTCGGGGCCGGCCGCTCAGCTCGTCAGCTGCTTCTTTCCGGAGCCGCCGCTGATCTGGATCTTGCGCGGCTTGGCCTGCTCGGCCACCGGGATGCGCAGCGTCAGGACACCGGCGTCGTACGAGGCGTCGATCCGGTCGGTGTCGAGGGTGTCGCCGAGGAAGATCTGGCGGCTGAACTTGCCGGTGGGCCGCTCGGCGGCGATCCGCTCGGCGTCCTCCGGCCCGAGCCACCGGCGCTCGGCGTGGACGGTCAGGACGTTGCGCTCGACGTCGAGGTCGATGCTCTCCGGGTCGACGCCGGGGAGGTCGAAGTGGACCACCACGTCGTCACCGGAGCGGTAGGCGTCCATCGGCATTCCGACCGGGCGGGCGGTGGTGCCCAGCAGCTGCTCGGTGAGGCGGTCGAGCTCACGGAACGGGTCGGTGCGCATCAGCATCACGGGTCATCTCCTTCCCTGGCACTGCGTCCTGTGATGCCCTCTGACTCCATATATAACTCCAGGGAGGAAAATTGACAAGTGCGGACTCAACTTTATCGAAAGGGCAGGTCAGAGCGGTCTCTTCAGAGGTGCGGTGAGGGAGTCCGGCCGGGTCTCAGTCGAGGTGGAGGGCCGCCAGCAGGGCGTCGACGAGCAGCCGGTCCTGCTCCTGGGTGAGCTGCCGCCGGGCCTCCTCCGGGGACAGCCACAGCAGCCGGTCCACCTCGTCTCCGGGGGTGAACGCCCCGCCGGTCGCCTCGGCGGCCCAGTAGCGGACCTCCTTGGTGCGGCCGCCGGTCTCGTAGCGCGTGGTGGGCAGCACCGCGCCCGGTGTGCAGGACATGCCGGTCTCCTCGCGCACCTCGCGCACCGCCGCGGGCAGGGCCGCCTCGCCCTGCTTGAGCTTGCCCTTCGGGTGCGACCAGTCGTCCCACTTGGGCCGGTGGACGAGCGCGATCTCGATGCCCGCCTCGCCGGCGCAGGCGCCCGCCCCCGCACCGGAGCGCGTACGGCGCCACAGCACACAGCCGGCCGCGCGGATCGTACGCGTGCCGGGGCCGGGGCCGGAGCGTGAGCCGGAGCCGGGCGCGGGGCCGGCGCCCGGGCCGCCCATCAGCGGCCCCGCTCCGCACCGGAGGCCACCGCGGCCGCGTCCGCCCCGGGCGCCCGCCGGTCCGCTCCCGCCTGCCGGCTCTGGTGGGCGGAGGCCGCCGGGCGCCACAGCCGCCCGAAGCCGAACCTCGCCGCCTCCACCTCGTGCCGCTGGTCGGCGTGGAGCACCCCCAGCGCGTAGGCGGTGGCGGGGGCGATACGGGGGGTGCGGGCCGCGGCGGCCGCCGCGGAGGCGGCCTCGGCGGCGTCCCGGTGCCGGTCCAGCGCCCGGCTCGCGGCGGTCAGCGCGGGATCGTCGGCGCCCAGCACCTCGTGGGCGTAACGGCGCAACCGCACCAGCAGCCGCACCTGGTTCCAGGCCGCGTCCAGCTCCCCGTCCACGACGAGGGTGTGGGCGAACGCCTCGCCGTTGTACGACTGGCGGGCCCGGGTCAGCGGCAGCGCCTCCACCGCCTCCGCCGCCCGCCGGTGGGCCAGCTCGGCCAGCGGCGGCAGCACGCGTACGGCCGGGCGGGCGGCGGCCTCGCCGGTCAGCGGCGCCTCGGAGGCCAGGACGGCGACCGCGTCGGCCACGGCGTGGAAGCGGGCCGAGCCGAGCGTCTGGAGGGCTGCGGAGTGGGCGCGGGTCCGGGCGAGGGTGAGCTGCCGCTCCAGCAGCGCCCCGGCGCGGGCCGCCCCGATCCCCAGGCCGCCGCCGGATGAGGAGGAGCCGCGCTGGGCGGGCGGGCCGGGCGGCTCGGCGCCCACGGCCCCCGTCGGCGCCGACGACAGCCGGTGCAGCGCCCCCAGCAGTCTCTCCAGCCGCGCCTCGTACGCCCGCTCCCGCCCCAGCACGCCCGACAGCCAGGCCAGCTCGGAGCAGAGCTGGTCGGCCCGGGCCGCCTCGGTCAGCGGCCGGTAGACCCGCAGTGCCGCGCCGATGCGGCGGGCGCAGCGGCGCATCGTCCGCACGGCCTCGGCCGCGACGGCCGCAGACTCCGCGCTGCCCGCGCTCTCCTCGTGCAGCCGCAGGCCGCGCAGGAAACCGGTGGCCTGCCGGTGGAGGTACTCGGCCAGCACCTCGCCCGCCGTGGCCTCCCCCAGATCCAAGGGCGCCTCGCCGGGGTCCTCGCGGACCTCCGGAAGCGTCTGCGGATACGGCTCCCCTCCCCCGTCGGCCGCGTTGAGGGGCAGGTCATGTGGCTGGACCACGTCGGCGCCTCCGGGCGTCGATGAGCATTTCCTGGACGTTCCGCAGGGGCCGTCCCTCGGCGTCGGTCGCGTGACGCGTCCACTCGCCGTCCGGGCCGAGGTGCCAGGAGGCGGTGGTGTCCGCCATGCCGGTCTCCAGCAGCCGGTCGAGGGCGGCCCGGTGGCCGGGGTCGGTGACCCGTACCAGCGCCTCGATGCGCCGGTCGAGGTTGCGGTGCATCATGTCGGCGCTGCCGATCCACACCTCCGGATCGCCTCCGCCCGCGAAGGCGAAGACCCGGGAGTGCTCCAGGAAGCGCCCCAGCACGCTGCGCACCCGGATGTTCTCCGACAGCCCCGCCACCCCCGGCCGCACCGCGCAGATGCCGCGCACCCACACATCCACGGGCACCCCGGCCCGGGAGGCGCGGTAGAGGGAGTCGACGAGCGCCTCGTCGACGATCGAGTTGACCTTGATCCGCACATACGCCGGCCGCCCGGCCCGGTGGTGGGCTATCTCCCGGTTGACGCGCTGGATCAGCCCGTCGCGCAGCGAGCTGGGCGCGACCAGCAGCCGGCGGTAGGTGGTGCGGCGCGAGTAGCCCGACAGCCGGTTGAACAGGTCGGACAGGTCGGCGCCGACCTGCGGGTCGGCCGTCAGCAGGCCCAGGTCCTCGTACAGGCGGGCGGTCTTGGGGTGGTAGTTGCCGGTGCCGACGTGGCTGTAGCGGCGCAGCGTCTCGCCCTCCTGCCGCACCACCAGCGACAGCTTGCAGTGCGTCTTGAGGCCGACGAGGCCGTAGACGACGTGGCAGCCGGCCTCCTCCAGCTTCCGCGCCCACTTGATGTTGGCCTGCTCGTCGAAGCGGGCCTTGATCTCCACCAGCACCAGCACCTGCTTGCCGGACTCGGCCGCGTCTATCAGCGCGTCCACGATCGGGGAGTCGCCGGAGGTGCGGTACAGCGTCTGCTTGATCGCCAGCACGTCCGGGTCGGCGGCGGCCTGCTCCAGGAAGCGCTGCACGGAGGTGGAGAAGGAGTCGTAGGGGTGGTGCAGCAGCACGTCGCGCTCGCGCAGCGCCCCGAAGACGTCGGGTGCGGAGGCCGACTCGACCTCGGCCAGGTCGCGGTGGGTGCCGGCGACGAACTTGTGGTACTTCAGCTCCGGCCTGTCCAGCGAGGCGATCCCGAACAGGCCGGTGAGGTCCAGCGGGCCGGGCAGCGGGTAGACCTCGGCCTCGGTGACCTTCAGCTCGCGCACCAGCAGGTCCAGCACGTACGGGTCGATGGACTCCTCGACCTCCAGGCGCACCGGCGGGCCGAAGCGGCGCCGCATCAGCTCCTTCTCCAGCGCCATCAGCAGGTTCTCGGCGTCGTCCTCCTCCACCTCCAGGTCCTCGTTGCGGGTGACCCGGAACCTGTGGTGGGCGAGGACCTCCATCCCGGGGAACAGCTCCTCCAGGTGGGCGGCGATCACGTCCTCGATGGGCACGTAGCGCTGCGGGGAGGCCTCCAGGAAACGGGACAGCAGCGGCGGTACCTTCACCCGCGCGAAGTGGTTGTGCCCGCTGACCGGGTTGCGCACCACCACGGCCAGGTTCAGCGACAGCCCGGAGATGTAGGGGAAGGGGTGCGCCGGGTCCACCGCCAGCGGGGTCAGCACGGGGTAGATCTGCTGCCGGAAGAGGGTGAACAGGCGGGCCTGCTCCTTCTCCGTGAGGTCCGGCCAGCGCACCAGATGGATGCCCTCGTCGGCCAGGGCGGGCAGGACGTCCTGCTGGAAGCAGGCGGCGTGCCGGGCCATGAGCTCGCGCGAGCGGTTCCAGATCAGCTCCAGCACCTCGCGCGGCTGGAGGCCGGAGGCGGAGCGGGTGGCCACCCCGGTGGCGATACGGCGCTTGAGGCCGGCGACGCGCACCATGAAGAACTCGTCGAGGTTGCTGGCGAAGATGGCCAGGAAGTTCGCCCGCTCCAGCAGCGGCGTGGCGGGGTCCTCGGCCAGCTCCAGCACCCGCTCGTTGAAGGCGAGCCAGCTGCGCTCCCGGTCGAGGAAACGTCCCTGCGGCAGCTCCTCGTCCGCCCCGTCGGGGCCCTCGCCCTCCCGGTAGGCGTCGGAGTCGGCGTCGAGGCCGGGCTCGAGCGCGTGCCCCGGCGCGATCATGGCGTGCGGGCGCGAGGCGGCGATGGAACCGACTGAAGGCTGGACAGGCTGGCTCATTCCTCCATTGTTCCGCGCCGCCAGAGGCAACGGCGCGTCGGGAAGCTGCGGCCCGGGGCGTGGCCCCGGGGCCGACGCCTTCGGCACGACGGGCTGCATTCCGCGATGCTCGCAAGCGAGTTTGAATCGCCGGTTAAGCCGACATGGCTGTCAGGCGATCCCCGCACTTCGCGCGGGTGCCGCGCGCCGGAACGGTTCGCTCCGGCGAACCGTCGCGGCGGTGCTCCGGGAGTGTACGGCGGGGTGCGGCGGGCGCCGCCGGGGTGGGGGCGAAGTGGGGTACGAGCCGGGGCCGGGCGAGGCGGAATTCCTCGTTCGAGCGATTTTCGAACCCTTGTGACCCATAGTGACCGATACATCACTACCGTGGTCGATGGCGGCGTTCCGGCCGTGTTCCGGACATCGGGCGCTGTGGAATCGCGGGCCGGATCTGTGCGGCCTGTACGGGGTGACGGGCCGGGGGCGGGCCTGTTGGACACGGGCGTGACTGAGGGGATGGTGCGAATGAGCACGGACAACGGCGGCAGGGACCGCTCGGACCACACCACCGACGGCGCGGACGGCGCCTCCTGGGAAGAGGACTGGGAGGACGACTACGGCCCGGCGATCCGGGCCACCTGCCGCCAGATCAAGCTGTGGCGAGAAGGAGCGGGCCTGACGCAGCAGGAGCTGGGCGACGCCATCGGCTACAGCCTGGGCATGGTCTCGGCCGTCGAGCGCGCCAAGCGGCTGCCGCACCCGGACTTCCTGACCAAGGCGGACCGGGTCATGGGCGCGGACGGCAAGCTCGCCGCGATGAAGAAGGACGTGGAGGAGGCCAGCTACCCGAAGAAGGTGCGGGATCTGGCCAAGCTGGAGTCCGAGGCCGTGGAGGTGGGGTCGTACACCAACACCGTCATCGACGGCCTCCTCCAGACAGAGGAGTACGCGAGAGCGCTGTTCGGCCTGCGCCTCCCCGCATGCAGTGAGGAGGAACTCGAACGACTGGTGGCCGCACGCATGGCCAGGCAGGAGATCCTGACGCGGCATCCCGCCCCTCTTCTGACCTTTGTTCAGGAAGAGGCCACACTTCGGCGCCCGCTCGGAGGCAGGGCTGTCCTGCGACGCCAGATTGAACATCTCCTGGAACTGAGCGAATTGCGGCACGTCAAGATCCAGGTGATGCCCACGGAGATCGAGGAGCATGCCGCGCTCAGCGGATCGCTGAGGGTTCTGAGCTTCAAGGACAGAACAGCAGTCGCCCAGAACGAAGTTCAGCTCACCAGCCGCCTGATCTCCGACCCGAAAGAGGTGCGGATTCTGGAGATGAGGTATGGCATGCTTCGTGCCCAGGCCCTCACACCGCGTGAGTCTCTGGCCTTCATCAGGAAAGTGCTGGGAGAGATGACATGACTCTCAAGCCCTCCGCCGGAGACGGCTCGGAGCTGGAGTGGACCAAGAGCAGCCACAGCACCAACGATGGACCCGCGTGTGTTGAGGTCGCCACCGCCTCCGGCACGGTCCACGTCCGCGACTCCAAGCGCATACGGGGAGCCCGGCTGACGTTCACGCCGGAGGCGTGGGCCGACTTCACCGCGTACGCCGCCGGTCGCTGACCGGGCCCTCCACAGCCGCTCGGACTGATTGTCAGAGGTCGCCTCTACGTTCGTGTGCCATGACGACCACGGCATCAGCGGTGCACACCTACACCTATCTCCGGCCCTCGGCCGTGCGCGGCGGCGCGGGCGGGCCCGAGCTGGGGCTGGAGACCTCGGGCGGGGCGACGCCGACGGGGATGAGCGCGCATCCCCGGTTCTTCTCCGGGTTCGTGACCGCTCCCGAGGCCGCCGCCGCGGCTCTGCTGTCCGTCGCCGACGTGGCCTCGGCCCGCTACTACCAGCGCCTGGCGGCCGCGTCCCTGGACCCGGTGGTGACGGGCAACGGCGACCGGCTGCGGTTCGAGTCGTTCTCCGGCTGCTGCGGCGTCTACGCCCGTCTCGACATCCTCGGCGAGGGCCTGGACGGGGACGACATCGGCCACGGCACCACCAACGTGGACGTCAACAACCCGCTGCGCGAGGCGCTGGTCCGGGTGGGCCCCTCCGATCCCCTCCACCTGCGGGTCGGTCCGGAGGAGCTGGAGGTGACCACCTTCGACGGGCCGGTGGTGGAGAAGAAGGTGCCGCTGCCGGACCGCTGGCTGCGCGGCTTCGCCGAGACCCAGGTGATCGCCTCCGCCTTCGACCTGCGCGCGGAGGTCACCGCCGCCGAGGCGGTGCGCCTCCTGCGTTCCCTGCCGCGCACCCGTCCGGGTTCGGGGTCCGCTCTCTGGGTGGTGCAGGCCGGGCGTTCCCTGCGGCCGACCACCCGGCCCGTGCCCGGCGCCGTCTGCCTGCCCGGACCGGACCGGCTCTCGGCCCTGCTGCGGGTGCTGCGCCACGCCACCGGGCTGCGCCTGTACGGGCCGCCCGCGACGACCGCGAGCGGCGCGGCGGCCTCCGCCTGGGAGCTGCTGCTGCCGGGGATGCGGCTGACGCTCACCCTCTCCCCCGATCCCGCGCGCGGTTTCTCGGGGGAGGGAGCGGTGCTGGAGGCGCTGTCCGGTGAGGAGGCGGCCGAGGACGCCGATCTGGTCTCGGTGCTGCTGGCCTGGGAGCCGCGCGTGGACGTCGGGGAGCTTGCCCGGCGGTCTGGTCTGACGGCGCAGCGGGTGCGCGCCGCCCTGACCGTGCTGGGCACCGCCGGGCGGATCGGCTACGACGCGGCCGAGGCGGCGTACTTCCACCGCGAGCTGCCCTACGACGCCGGGCGGGCCGAGCGGCACAACCCCCGGCTGCGTGCCGCCCGCGAGCTGGTGGCCGCCGGTGCGGTGCGCGCGGAGGCGGACGGCACCTTCACCGTCACCGCCGGCGACCACGACCACCGGGTGCGGGCCGGGGGCGAAGGACTGAGCTGCACCTGCCGCTGGTGGGCCCGCTACCGGGGCGGGCGTGGCCCGTGCCGTCACGCCCTGGCCGTGCGCATCGCCCTGGACGCCCGGGGCGGCCAGGACACCCGGGACACCCCGGCCTCCGCCGCCACGACCACCCGGGCGGGTGCCCGGTGAGCGGCATGGGAGGCGCCCTGGCCCGGCTGGTGCGCGGACGGGCGCGCACGGACCATCTGACCGACGGGGAACGCGAGGTGCTGGCGGCAGCCGAGCGGGAGCTGGACGGGGACTCGTACGCGGTGCTGCTCGCCGTGGCGGGCGGCGAGCACCGGCGGCTGCCCGACCTGATCGCCGCCCTGTCCGACGCCCAGCGGCGCTCGTGCGTGCCTCATCTGAAGGCGTGGCGCACCCGGTTGCGCGAGGAGTGGGGCTACCAGGCCCGGCCGCGCAGGCGGGCGCTGGTCATCGCGGGCGCCGGCTGCCACACGGGCGCGGCCGCTGCCGCCCAGTGGCTCGGGCACACCGATCTGAGCCTGGTCGAGCCCGCCGACACCCCCTGTCTCCTGGCGGTCCTCGGTGACCGGCCGGCGCACTGGCAGGGGGATGTCGCCCACCGTGTCGCCGGGCGCCGCCAGGCGGACAGCGAGTGGGGCTGGGGCCACTACACCCTGGTCGAGGCGCTGGTCCTGCGCTCGGGATGCGCCGTGCCGACCGGCGGGGCGTTCGTCCAGGAATGGGTGCGGAACCGGAGCTGGCCTTCTCGGCCCCAGCACCGGCCCGGCACCCCGGACGGCACCCCCTACTCGCTTCTGGAGCGGCTGCGCGCCGATCCGTTCCTGGACGCGCTCGCCCCGCTCATGCTTGAGGTGGAGGGCGTCGGCGCCCTGCTGACCGAGGGCACCGACTCCTGGCCGAAGGCCCTGGCGGCGCTCGCCGCCGAGGGGCGGCTGGAGCGTTCCGCACTGCTCGACGGCTGCCTGTCCCGGCTGCTGCGGGGTGGACGCCCGGCCGAGCTGCGCGGTTTCCTCTCCGTCCTGAACGGGCTCGCCCCCACCGACGACGAGTACGCGGCCCGCGCCACCACCCTGCTGCGGCTGCTGCCCGACGCGCCCTCCACCGTCGCGGCCCACGCCCAGGAGCGGCTGACCGCCCTGGACGCGGCCGGGCGGCTGGACGACGAGCGGTTGGCCCAGGCGTCGCGGGCGGTGCTGTTCCGGACGGAGAAGAAGCTGGTGCGCGCCCAGTTGAGCTGGCTGGACGCCGCCGCCCGCCGCGACCGGGGGCGGGCCGGGGCTGTGGTGCTCGCCGCCGCCGACGCCCTCGGACACGAGGACACCGCCCTCCAGGAGCGGGCGCTGAACCTGATCGCCCGCCACCTGAAGCACGCCGGGGACGCGGTGCTCCCCGAACTGGCCTCGTCTGCCGAGGCGTTGAGCCCCGCCTTGCGTCCCCGCGCCGCCGAGTTGCTGGGGGTGGAGCCGCCGGACGACGGGGCCGCCGGGCCCTGGGAGGATCTCCTGCCACCCGTCCCCGAGCCGGTGCCGTTGGCGCCGCCGCTCGCCACGGCCGCCGAGGTGGCCGAGGAGGTCGGCGCCGTCATGGCCGCCGTACGGGCGGCCGAGTTCCGGCCCGCCACCGCACCCGGTGTCGACGCGGCCGCCTTCGAGCGGGCCCTGGACGGTCTGGTCCGCCACGCCCACCGGGACCGCGACGGCCTGGTGCGGGCGCTGGAGCCGGTCATACGCGACCGCCCCTGGAACGGGCGGCATGCCTGGTGGGGCGATCCGGGGCCGGGCCACATCCACTACGTGGCGGCGGTGCTGTGCGGCGAGGACTCCCCTCTCCCACCGTCGACATCGGGCGCCCATGCGGTGCCACATCCGCGCGGACGCGACTTCACGCCCTTCGGGGAGGCTCTCGCGGCCCGTCTGCTGGAGGCCGCGTGGCGGGTGCTGAACGACCCGCCGCCGTTCCTGCTGGCCGCCCCCACCACCGCCGACGGGCGGATCGACCCGGCCGAACTGGTCGCCCGGCTGGCCGAGTACGAGCGGACGGGCGCCGTGCCCGGCCCCTGCGATCTGGACCAGGCACTGCTCCGGCTGGACATCTCCGCCGCCGGTCCGGACGTCCTGGCCGCCGCCGGACGGCTGGACGGCGAGGCCGGGCGGCGGGTGCGCGTCTGGCTGGAGGCGGGCGGCCCGTCGCTGCCCGAGCCGGTCCGCGACGCACGGCCCACGCACCGCCTGCGCGGCTACGGCAGCCCCGTCGTCCGGGTGCGGCTCTCCAGCGCGGCGGCGACCCCGCCCTGCCCGCTCGGCACCGCCTTCCAGCGGCTGCTGGGCGTGTACATCGCCGACGGCAAGCGGGACGAGACGTCCTGGAACACCGGCGCCCGCCTGTGGCCGTCCGTCCTGCCCGTCCACCGCGAGCTGGTGGCCCTGCGCCTGCAGCCCACCTTCGCCGCCACCGGCGACGAGGAGCTGCGCGGCGGCGCGGCGCTGCTGCCCGCGCTGGCCGAGGCCGGGGGCGCGGCGGGGCCGGCCGTCCACCTGGGGCTGGCGCACACCCTGGGCGCGCGGCATCCGGAGGACCGCACCGCGGCCGTGGACGCGCTGCTGGTGCTGGCGGCGCGCGGCGATCTGGACGCGGCGCGGCTGGGCCGGGATGTGGCCGAGACAGTGGCGGCCGGGACGGTGAAGCCGAACCGGCTGCTGGAGTCGCTGCGGGAGGCGGTGCGTGCCGGGGCCCCGGCCACGGTGTTCGCGGTGCTGGCCGCCGCGCTGCCGGGGATGCTGGCGACAGGTGAGCCGGTGCGGGGGCTGCCGGATCTGCTGGCGCTGGCCGCCGAGTGCGCCGGGACCTGCGGGGCGCGCGGTCCGGTCGGCGGGGTGGCCCAGGCCGCCGACCGGGGCGGCGGCGGCCGCCTGGTGAAGGAGGCCCGCCGGCTGCGGGACGTACTGGGGGCGCCCGTGGCGGTCTGAGCCCGCCACCGGCCGCCCCGGGCGGTCCCCGTCGGCCACCCCCGGCCGGCGGCCGGCTCAGCCCTCCGTGCGGTACATCAGGTCCACCTCGTGGGTCTCGAACCCCAGGCCCTCGTAGACCTTCACGGCCGCGGTGTTGTCGGCGTCCACGTACAGCATCGCGGTCGGCAGGCCGCGGTCGCGGGCGAGGTAGCGCAGGCCCACCAGCGTCAGCGCCTTGCCCAGGCCGCCGCCCTGGGCGCCCGGGGCGACGCCGACGACGTACACCTCGCCGAGCTGCTCGGCGCTGTGGACCTTCGTCCAGTGGAAGCCGAGCAGCTCCTCACCCTCGCCCTCCCCGTCACGCCCGCCGTCGCGCACGGCGAGGAAGAAGCCCTTGGGGTCGAACCACGGCTCGGCCTTGCGGTCGTCCAGGTCGCGCTGGGTCATGCCGCCCTGCTCGGGATGGTGGGCGAAGGCGGCGGCGTTGGCGGCCAGCCAGGCGACGTCGTCCCGGCCGGGTACGAAGGCGCGCAGCCGCACGCCCGGCGGCAGCGACGGCTCGGGCAGGTCCAGGCCCGCCAGCGGGCGCCGCATCTGCCGCAGTTCGCGGAAGAGGGTGAGGCCGAGCAGCCGGGCCAGGTGGCGTGCGGCCGGGTGGCCGCCGTGCGCCCACACCCGCAGCCGCCGGCCCGACGCCTCCAGCAGCGCGCGGCCCAGGGCCAGTCCGTGGCCCTGGTTGCGGTGGTCGGGGTGGACGACGAACTCGCCGGTCGGGGCCTCGACCGGGTCGGTGTCCTCCAGTTGCCCGTAGCCGGCCAGCTCCCCCTGTTGCCAGAGCAGCAGGTGCCGTACTCCCGCGCGGCGCCCGCCGCGCAGCTGGAGGCGGCCCTGCTCGGAGACGGCGGGCTGGCCGTCCACCCGGGCGGCCTCGTCGATCAGCGCCTGGGCCTGCCGCACGGCCTCGGGCGTCAGCTCGTCCACAACCACCACGTCGCTCATGGGGAGAAGCCTACGCAGCATCGAAACCATGCGGTTACCAACGCGACAATGACACGCTACGCGCGTTGACCTAGGCTTCCCCCCGCCACCACCGGCCACTTCCGGGCCAACTCCCGGCCTCGACAAGGGAACAGAAGGGGACAGAACATGTCCACTCCGCCCAAGCGGTCTCCCCTCTCCCGCAGACTCACCGCAGCCGCGGCCGGTCTGCTGACGGTCGGCGCCCTCGGCGCCGCCATGCCCGCAGCCGCGCAGGACGCCCCGTCGGACGCCCCCGGCGACCGCGGCGCTCACCACGGCCGCACCGTCGACCTCCAGGTGCTCGCCATCAACGACTTCCACGGCAACCTGGAGCCCCCGGCCGGCTCCTCCGGCCGTGTGACCCACGAGCACCCCGACGGCACCACCGAGCAGATCGACGCGGGCGGCGCCGAGTACCTCGCCACCTCCCTGCGCGAGGCCCGCAAGGGCAACCCGTACTCGGTCACCGTCGCCCCCGGCGACATCGTCGGCGCCAGCCCGCTGCTGTCTGGCCTCTTCCACGACGAGCCCACCATCGAGGCGATGAACGCCCTCGGCATGGACGTCGTGGGCGTCGGCAACCACGAGTTCGACGAGGGCGCCGCCGAGCTCAAGCGCCTGCAGAGGGGCGGCTGCCACCCCGAGGACGGCTGCTACGACGAGGGCCGCACCTTCGGCGGCGCCGACTTCCCGATCCTCGCGGCCAACGTCGCCGACGAGAAGACCGGCAAGCCGCTGATGGCCCCCTACACCGTCAAGAAGATGAAGGGCGTCAAGGTCGGCTTCATCGGCGTCACGCTGGAGGGCACGCCCGACATCGTCTCGGCCGAGGGCGTCAAGGGACTGAAGTTCCTCGACGAGGCCGAGACCATCGACAAGTACACCGAGGAGCTGCGCCGCAAGGGCGTCAACGCCGTCATCGCCCTGGTCCACGAGGGCGGCATCCCGGAGTCCAGCGCCTACAACGCCGACTGCGGCAAGGACGGCGGCAGGCTGTCGGGCCCGATCGTGGACATCGCGAAGCGGACGAACGCGGGCGTGGACGCGCTGATCACCGGCCACACCCACCAGCCGTACGTCTGCTCCGTCCCCGACCCGCGGGGCGAGGACCGCCTGGTCACCTCCGCCGCCTCCTTCGGCCGGCTGTTCACCGAGCTGAACATGGAGTACGACCGCCGCACCCGCGACATCGTGCGCGCCTCGGTCCAGGGCTCCAACCGCGTCGTCCACCGCAACCAGGAGAAGGCCGCCGACCTCACCTCCCTGATCGACTACTGGAAGGGGCTGGCCGCGCCCGTCGCGGGCCGTCCCATCGGCTGGATCTCCGAGGACATCACCGCCGACCGCACCAGGCCCGAGTCCCCGCTGGGCGACCTGATCGCCGACGCCCAGCTCGCCCACGCCCGCGGGCTGGACCCGGAGGCGGACCTGGCGCTGATGAACCCCGGCGGCATCCGCGCCGACCTGGTGTACGCGGCCTCCGGCGCCGAGGGCGACGGTGTGGTGACGTACGCCGAGGGCTTCACCGTCCAGCCCTTCTCCAACACCGTCAACCTGACCACCCTCACCGGTGAGCAGCTCCTGACGGTGCTGCGCGAGCAGGTCAGCGGCGCCAACGAGGACTCCCCGAAGATCCTCCAGGTCTCCTCCGGCCTCACCTACACCCTCGACCTCACCCGGTCCGGCGCGGACCGGATCGTCGCGGACTCGGTGCGGCTGAACGGCGAGCCGATCGACCCGTCGGCCTCCTACCGCGTCGCGGTCAACTCCTTCCTGGCGGGCGGCGGCGACGGCTTCCCGACGCTGGCGCGGGGCACCGACCCGCTGGTCGGCGGCGACGACCTGGCCGCCCTCCAGGACTACCTGACCGCCAACTCCTCCGCCGGCGACCCGCTGGGCGCCCCGGCGGCGGACCGGATCACGGTCATCCGGTAACCCCCCACGGCGGATGACCCTCCCTCCGCGGGCCGCCTTCCCCCGGCCCGCGGAGCCCCCCACAACGCCGCCGACCGGTCCCCCGACCGGTCGGCGGCGTTCCGCGTCCGCGGCGGCTCCGCGCGGCGGGCCGGAAAACGCTTCGACGCCGCGCGCCGTCCCGCCTAGGCTCGACCGCCATGACCACCCTCCGGACGTTCCACGGCATCCCCGTCCTGATGTGCGCCGACGAGGGCGCGGCCATCGGGGAGCGCGAGGCGCTGGACCTGATCGGCGACGCCGGGTACCAGGGCGCCCGGTGGGTCGCCGTGCCCGCCGGGCGGCTGCACGAGGACTTCTTCCGGCTGCGCACCGGCCTCGCCGGGGAGATCGTCCAGAAGTTCGCCAACTACCGCATGGGGCTCGCCGTCGTCGGCGACGTCTCCGCCCGCACGGCGGCCGGGACGGCGCTGCGGGACTTCGTCCGCGAGTGCGACCGCGGCAGGCAGACGTGGTTCGTCGCCGACGAGACGGAACTCGCCGAGCGCCTCGCCCCGTAGCGCGTTCCGCGCCGTTCCGCCGCGGCGCGCCGGCCTGTGCCCTACGGTCGTCCCATGGAGTTCCGCGAGACCGGCGACCGGCGGTCCCTGCGGCGTCCCTCGATCGAAGAGGACGACCTCCGGAACCTGAGCAAGTTCGTCTGCCTGGTGCGTGATGACGGCTTGGTGGAATCTCCGCCGATCAGAGAGGCGACCTGCTGGAACCGCGGCCGAGCGGTTCGGCGAGTTCCGGGAAGTCTGGGGCAGGAAGTACCCGGCGGTCGTCCGGCTCCGGGAGAACTCCTGGGCCGAGTTCGTGCCCTTTCTCTCCTTCGACGTGGAGATCCGCAGGGGGAGATCCGCAGGGTGATCCGCTCGACGAACGCGGTCGATTCCGTCAACGCCCCCATCCGCAAGGCCGTCCGGCCCCGTGGGCACCTCCCCGAGGAAACCGCGGCACGGGAATCCGGTGTTCACCTTGCGCTCGGCGGATCGGACGATCAGGGGTTTTGATCCGGCGGGGGCACCGGGGCGCCGGGGAGGCGCAGGACGGCCTCCGTGCCGCCGCCGGGGGCCGGGTGGAGGGCGATCTCGCCGCCACTGCGGCGCACGGTGCGGGCCACGATGGCCAGGCCCAGGCCCGAGCCGGGGAGGCTGCGGGCGGACGGGGAGCGCCAGAAGCGGTCGAAGACGTGGGGGAGTTCGTCCTCGGGGATGCCTGGGCCGCGGTCGCGTACGCGCAGGGTGCCGGTGGATCCGTCGAGGCGTACGTCGATCGTCCCGCCGGGCGGGGAGAACTTCACCGCGTTGTCCAGCAGGTTGACCACCGCCCTCTCCAGCGCGGCCGGTTCGGCGCGCACGTACCAGGGGGCCAGGTCGCGGGTGATGGTGATGTCCGAGCCGCGCAGCCGGGCGCGTTCCACCGCGCGTTCGGCGATCTCGTGGAGGCCGGTGATCTCCACCGGTCCGCCGGCGGACGCCGCGTCGGGCCGGGACAGCTCCTGGAGATCGCCGATGAGGGCGGCGAGTTCGCCGATCTGGGCGCGTACCGACTCCAGCAGTTCCCGGCGGTCCCCGGGCGGCAGCGGGCGGGCGGCCTGCTCGCTGCGCACCAGCAGGTCGATGTTGGTGCGCAGCGAGGTCAGCGGGGTGCGCAGTTCGTGTCCGGCGTCGGCGATCAGCTGCTGCTGGAGGTCGCGGGAGGTGGCCAGGGCGGCGGTCATGGCGTTGAAGGAGCGCGACAGGCGGGCGATCTCGTCGTCGCCGTCGACGGGGATGCGGACGGCCAGGTCCTCGGTGCGGGCGACGTGCTCGACCGCGTCCGTCAGCCGGTCCACCGGGCGCAGGCCGGCGCGCGCGAGCAGGACGCCGGCGCCCGCCGCGCCGAGCACGCCGGTGGCGGCGACCAGGCCGAGGACGAGGGCGAGGGTGTCCAGGCTCTGGTCGATCTCGGTCATCGGGCGGGCCACGGTCACGGCGGCGTCCGTGCCGCGCAGGGGGGTGGTGAGCACGCGGTACTCCTCACCCCCGGCGGTGACGGTGTGCAGGGCCTCCGCGCGCTCGCCGCGGGCGACGGCCACGTCGGCGGCGGAGACCGGCAGGGGCCGCTCCCCGAAGGCCATGCAGCTGTCGCCGTCGCGGTCCACGAGTTGCACGGTGGAGTCGAACGGGTTGGGGGTGTCCAGCCGCTCCTCCTCCGGCACCGCCCGGCACTGCCCGGCGCGTACGAGTTCGATGAGCCCGCTGCCGGGGACCCGGTTGGCGTGCAGGGCGTCGTCGAGGGAGTCGACGAGCTCCGCCCGCACCAGGAGCCAGGCGGCCAGCGAGCACGCCGCCACCGCGACCGCCACGGCCGCCGCGACCAGCAGTGCCAGACGTGAGCGCAGCGGCAGGGAGTTGAGCCGGGAGGTCACGGGTGCGCCTCTCCCGGTGCGGGGCCGGGTGCTGTGCCGGGAGCGGTGCCCGGGGCGTCCCGCAGGACGTAGCCGACACCGCGCACGGTGTGCACCAGGCGCGGCTCGCCGCCCGCCTCGGTCTTGCGGCGCAGGTACATCACGTACACGTCCAGGGAGTTGGAGGAGGGCTCGAAGTCGAAGCCCCAGACGGCCTTGAGGATCTGCTCGCGGGTGAGGACCTGGCGCGGGTGGGCCATGAACATCTCCAGCAGCGTGAACTCCGTGCGCGTCAGCTCCACCGGCCGCCCGCCGCGGGTGACCTCGCGCGTGGTGAGGTCCATGCGCAGGTCTGCGAAGGAGAGCGCCTCGGTCTCCTCGGCGCCGGCCTGCTCGCGGGCGTAGGAGCTGCGGCGCAGCAGGGCGCGGATGCGGGCCAGCAGCTCGTCCAGCTCGAACGGTTTGACCAGGTAGTCGTCCGCGCCCGCGTCCAGGCCGGTGACGCGGTCGCCGACGGTGTCGCGGGCGGTGAGCATCAGCACGGGGACGGTCACCCCCCTCGCGCGCAGCCGCCGGGCGGCGGTCAGCCCGTCCATGCGCGGCATCAGCACGTCCAGGATCACCAGGTCGGGGCGGTACGCCTCCACCTGCCGCAGCGCCTCCAGGCCGTCGGCGGCGAGCTCGGTCTCGTAGCCCTCGAAGGCCAGGCTGCGGCGCAGGGCCTCCCGTACGGCCGGCTCGTCGTCGACGACCAGCACGCGCGCGGGCGGGGCGGGGTGGGACGTGGCGGAGGAGGCAGTGGTCATGGTGGCGAGTGTCGCACCCGCCTCATCCGCCGGCGCGCAGGTCGTCGAGGATCTCCTTCACGTCGTTCACGGGTACGGCGAAGCCCAGGCCGACGCTGCCCGCCTCGGCGGCGGCGGAGGCGTTGCCGTGGATGGCGGAGTTGATGCCGATGACGCGGCCGCTCATGTCGACCAGCGGGCCGCCGGAGTTGCCGGGGTTGAGGGAGGCGTCGGTCTGGATGGCCTCGTAGGTGGTGGTCTCGGGACCCAGCTCGCCGTTGTACCGGTCGCCGTCGAACTCGAAGGGCCAGGACCGGTCGTCCCTGGGCCGGCCCTCCTCGCCCGTCCGCTCCACGGTGACCTCGCGGCCCTTGGCGGAGACGATGCCGCTGGTGACCGTGCCCGACAGGCCCTGGGGCGAGCCGAAGGCCACGACCCGGTCGCCGACGCGGACGGCGTCGGAGTCGCCGAGTTCGGCGGGGGTGAGGGTGAGGCCGCCCGCGTCCTCGACCCGGATCAGCGCCATGTCGAGGTCGGGCTCGGTGCCGACGATCTCGGCGCGGGCGGTGTCGCCGCCGGAGAAGGTGACCTCGATCTCGGTGGCGCCGGAGACGACGTGGTTGTTGGTGAGGATCTCGCCCTTCTCGGAGATCACCACGCCGGATCCGGTGGCGGAGCCGGAGCGGGAGGAGGCGCCGATCTCCACGACGCTCGGGGTGACGGCCTTGACGACCTCGGCGACGCCGGTGCCGGTGTCGGCGGCGTTGGTTCCGGGGACGGAGGAGGTGGCGGCGGGCGCGGCGCCGTTCCCGAACGCCCCGGCGGCCAGGGTCGCCGTACCGCCGCCGACCGCGGCGGCCACGATCGCCACGGCCGCCAGCAGCCCGGCGGGGCGGCGCGCCCGCCGCCGGGCGTGCGCCCCGGGTGCGGGCCCGGGCGCGGACTGGGGCGCGGGCTGGGGCTGGGGGGTGGTGGCGTCCGGAACGGAGGGCTCGTACGGCGGGCGGGGCGGATACGCCTGATTCGTCTCGTGGTCGCTCATGCGCACAACCGTGCGCGTCCGGCATGAGAACTTCATGAGGGCGGGCTGAGACCCGGGGAAGAACCGCCCCCGGGGTGTCCCGGCCGGAGCCCCGGCCGGCCCAGTCAGCCGCCGCAGCCGCAGGAGCGGCGCACCACCAGCCCCGACGGGAACTGCCGCACGCGCTCGCGCCGCGAGCCCGTCGCGCGCACCCCGTCGTCCAGCACCAGGTCGACCGCCGCGCGGGCCATCGCCTCGCGGTCCGAGCCCACCGTGGTCAGCGGCGGGTCGGTCAGCGCCGCCTCCTTGACGTCGTCGAACCCGGCCACCGCCAGCTCGCCGGGCACGTCCAGGCCCAGCTCGCGGGCGGCGCGCAGCACGCCGATGGCCTGGTCGTCGGTGGCGCACACCAGCGCGGGCGGGCGGTCGGGACCGGCCAGCAGGTCCAGGGCGACGCGGTAGGTGTCGTAGCGGTTGTAGGGGGCCTGGAAGAGGCGGCCGTCGGTGGAGCGGCCGGCCTCCTTCATCGCCCGGCGCCAGCCCTCGACGTGGTCGGTGACCGGGTCGCCGTAGGCGGGGGTGGACTCCACGCCGCCCAGGCAGGCCACGTACTCGTGGCCGTGCTCCAACAGGTGCCGGGTGACCATCTGGGCGCCGCCGACGTCGTCGAGGACGACGGCCACGTCGTCGATCGCCTCGGGCCTGCGGTGCAGCAGCACCACGCGCGCGTCCCACGCCTCTATCTCGGCGGCGGCGCGCTCGCTGGGGCCCTGGCTGATCAGGATCAGGCCCGAGACGCGCATGCCGAGGAAGGCCCGCAGATAGTGCACCTCGCGCTCGTCGAGGTAGTCGGAGTTTCCGACGAGCACCATCTTCCCGCGGTCGGCGGCGGCCTGTTCGACCGCGTGCGCCATCTCCGCGAAGAACGGCTGCCGGGCGTCGGGGACGATCAGCCCTATCAGGTCGGTGCGCCGGGACGCCATCGCCTGCGCGACCCGGTCCGGCCGGTACCCCAGCTCCTTGATCGCGGCGAGCACCCGCTCGCGGGTCGCCGGCGCGACCGGCCGCGGCCCATCGTTTATCACATAACTGACGACCGCGGTCGACGTACCCGCCAGTCTCGCCACATCGTCCCGCGTCACCTTCGCCACAGCGGAAGTCTACGCGCGCCGACTCAGTTCCCTCCCCGGCGAGCGGCGGTCCTCCGCCCGCTCCCGGCCGCCTCCCCGCCGACGCCGTTCGCCGCGTCCTGCGCCATCCTCTCGGCGGCGTCCACGGTCGCCTTCGCGTCCTTGCGCGCCTTGCGCTCCTCGGCGGTCGGCTCCTTCTTCTCCGGCAGCACGAAGCGGTAGCCGACGTTGCGCACGGTCCCGATCAGCGACTCGTGCTCCGGGCCGAGCTTGGCCCGCAGCCGCCGTACGTGGACGTCCACGGTCCGGGTGCCGCCGAAGTAGTCGTAGCCCCACACCTCCTGGAGGAGCTGCGCCCTGGTGAACACCCGGCCGGGGTGCTGCGCCAGGTACTTCAGCAGCTCGAACTCCTTGAAGGTCAGGTCCAGTACGCGCCCCTTGAGCTTGGCGCTGTAGGTGGCCTCGTCGACCGACAGGTCGCCGGTGCGGATCTCCGCCGGGCCGTCCTCACCGGAGATCTGCCGCCGCCCGGTGGCCAGCCGCAGCCGGGCCTCGACCTCGGCCGGGCCGGCGGTGTCCAGCAGTACGTCGTCCACGCCCCACTCGGCGGTGACGGCCGCGAGGCCGCCCTCGGTGACCACCAGGATCAGCGGGCAGCCCGGCCCCGTGGAGCGCAGCAGCTGGCACAGGGAGCGCACCTGCGGAAGGTCGCGGCGGCCGTCGATCAGGACGGCGTCGGCGCCGGGGGTGTCCACCAGCGCCGGGCCCTCGGCCGGGGCCACACGGACGTTGTGCAGCAGCAGGCCGAGCGCGGGCAGGACTTCGGTGGAGGGCTGGAGGGCGTTGGTCAGCAGGAGTAGTGAGCTCATGACGTCGAGTCCTTCCCCGGCCCCTTGGTGGGGCGTGTGGCGGCACTGCTTCGTACTGCGCTCCGAAAGCACGAAAGGACCCGGGGGCGGCGCTGCCCGGATCCTTCTCGTCACCGACAATATCCCACATGAGCGAGGACGCGGAGGGGAAGGAAGGGCTTTCCCGTGGCGGGACGGTCACCGAGGGTGCCGGGGACGCGGGGCGGCGGGCGCCTTCGCGCACGCTCCTGCGAGCCCGGCTGCGGACGGACGACGGGGTGGGCATAGACGCCTGCTACCAGCCGCGCGAGGGCGGTTCCGGCGGCCGGGACGAGGGCGCGGCACGGGCTGCCGGACGGGGCCCGGCGATCGTCGTCGCGCACGGATTCACCGGCTCGCTGGAGCGGCCCGCGGTGCGACGAGTGTCACAGGTCTTCGCCCGGCACGCGGGCGTGGTCACGTTCTCCTTCCGCGGGCACGGCCGCTCCGGCGGGCGCTCCACGGTCGGCGACCGGGAGGTGCTCGACCTCGCCGCGGCGGTGCGCTGGGCGCGTTCGCTGGGGCACTCGGCGGTGGCGACGGCGGGCTTCTCGATGGGCGGCTCGGTGGTGCTGCGGCACGCGGCGCTCCACCGGGCGGAGCCGGCCGGGGCGGCATACGGTGCCGGACCGGCCGGCGGGAGAGGACCGGCCGCCGGGAGCGGTGCCGGTGACGCTGCGCACAGGATGCACCGGGGGCGCACAGGCGCACACACCGACGTGGTCGTCGCCGTGAGCGCCCCCGCCCGCTGGTACTACCGGGGCACCCCGGCCATGCGGCGGGTCCACTGGGCGATCCAGCACCCCGCCGGGCGCCTGGTCTCCCGCTACGGGCTGCGTACCCGTATCCACCACCAGGACTGGGATCCGGTACCGCTGTCGCCGGTGGAGGCCGCACCGCTGATCGCCCCGACCCCGCTGCTGGTGGTGCACGGCGACCGGGACGCCTACTTCCCGCTGGACCACCCGTACTCGCTGCTCGACGCCGCCGACCCGGCGCACACGGAACTGTGGGTCGAGCGCGGCTTCGGACACGCCGAGAACGCCGCGCCCCCGGAGCTGCTGGAGCGGATCGCCGCCTGGGCGACGGCGCGGACCGGGCGGGCGCCGCGCCATCATGGTGACGGCACGACGGACGGCTGAGAGGGACACACCATGCCGAGCGGCATGATCCGCTACTGGGCCGCGGCCAAGGCCGCCGCCGGGATCACCGAGGAGAGATACGAGGCCCACACGCTGGCCGAGGCGCTGGCCGAGGCGAGCCGGCGGCACGCCGGCCGGCCGGACTTCGACCGGGTGCTGGGCATGTGCTCCTTCCTGGTGGACGGCGAGCCGGTCGGCAAGCGCGACCACCATCTCGTCCGACTGACCGAGGGCGGCACCGTCGAGGTGCTTCCCCCCTTCGCGGGAGGCTCCCGATGACCGACCAGCAGTACCCGCCCGGGCAGCCGTACGGCTCGCAGCCCGGCCCCTACGGCCACGAGTACGACCGCGAGCACGGCCACGGCCACGGCCCTTCGGGCCGCACGGGCCCCGCGTACGGCGGGTACGACGCGTACGGCGGGCACGGCGGGCAGGAGGCGTACGCGGAGCACGGCGGGCAGGACCGGTACGGCCGGTACCAGCAGCACGAGCAGTACCAGCAGTACGACCAGCACGGCCGGTACGCCGCCCCGGGCCAGGAGCCGTACGGCGCACCCGGCGTACCCGCTCCGCCCCACCACCCCGGCCCCGGGCCCCTGCCGCCGGAGCAGGGCGGCGCGGCCGGCGCACCCGGCGCGGCGTCCGCCGCGCCCACCGTCACCGCCGCGGCCCCCGCCGCCGCGGCCGGCTCCGCCGGCGCCCCGCGGCGCACCAGCAGCCCGATCATCGCGCCGGGCCTGACGCCCGCCGCCCTCACCGCCCTCCTGGCCGCTCTCCTCGCGGCCACCGCCCAGCTCTCCCGCCCGGTGTCGGCCGTCGCCGTGGTGCTGCTCCAGGCGGTCACGGCAGCGGGCTGGTTCCGGCTCAACGGCATGTGGCCCGCGCGGCAGGGCATCGCCCTGGCGTTCCTGGCGGGCGTCACCGCGGACATCGCCCTGCTGGCGCTCGGCGTGGAGCACGCCTCGGCCGTCGTCATCGGCACGCTCGGAGCGTGGGTCCTGTTCGTCCTCGTCCTCCAGCTGCGCAACCACTCCTCGCCCGACGAGCGCCTGTACGCCCTGACGGCCGGGGTCACCTCCACCGCCCTCGCGGTGCTCGCCACCGGCCATCTGGCCGCCGAGCCCGACGCGGTGACGGCCGGCGCGCTCGCCGTGGCGGCCGCCGCGCTCGTCCGGGCGCTGCCGCTGCCGCAGGCGGTCTCCGTGGTCGTCTCGCTGTCGGCCGCGGCGGGGGCCGGTGCCGCCGCCGGGCAGTTCACCTCCCTGGGCGGTTCCGGCGCGGTGCTGGGGCTGGCGGCCGGGGCGTGCGCGCTGATCGGGCTGCGGGTGGCGAGCTACGACTTCCCCTCCCGCTTCGTCCACATGACGGCCGGCGTGGCACTGCCGCTGACCGCCGCCGCGCCCGCGGTCTACCTGCTCGGCAGGGCGCTCGCGTAGGGGCGCGCGGGACGGGCGGCGGGCGCCGCGCGGGGCCGGGACGGCGGGGCCGGGGGCGGCGGGCCCGGCCGCCGCATGGGGCCGGTGGTACAGACCTGTCACAGGACACCACGGGTTAGGCTCGCCGGAACCCGATCGGCCTCTGTCGGCGTCGGTCAGATCGATCAGCCCGATTCGACCAGCCCGATCAGCTCGGCCCGATCAGCGCGACCAGTCCGACCGACCCGACCGCACCCGGCCACCCTGGGGGACCACCACGATGCGCGCACTCAAAGCCCTGCTGGGACTTCTCGTCCTCTTCGGCGGCCTGTTCGTCGGCGCCGACCGGCTGGCGGTCAACTTCGCCGAGGACAAGGTCGCCGAGAAGGTCCAGAGTTCCAGGGGCCTGGACGAGCGGCCCGCCGTGGAGATCAACGGCTTCCCCTTCCTGACCCAGATCGTGGGCAAGGAACTGGAGTCGGTGGACGCCACGATGAACGGGCTGACGGTCCAGGTCGGCGGGCGCGACGTGGACGTGACCGAGGTGGACGTGCACCTCGGCGACGTGCGGCTGGAGAACAACTTCTCCTCCGCCGTCGCCGACCGGGCCACCGGCAGCGCGCGGATCAGCTACCAGGACCTGACCGAGGCGGGCGCCAAGGGCGCCTCCCTCGCCTACGCCGGTGCGGAGCGGGCCGCGAAGAACCAGGTGAGGCTGGACGTGAACCTCACCCTCGTGGAACTCACCCTGCACAGCTCGCTGAAGGTGGAGAACGGCGACACCGTCGCGCTGCACGCCGAGGACCTGCCCGACCTGCCCGTGGCCGAGGACGTGGTGCGGGCGCAGATAGACCGCAAGCTGGAGATCACCGGCCTTCCCGAGGGGCTGAGGCTGGAGAGGGCGGAGGTGGACGAGAAGGGCGTCGTGCTGCACCTGAGCGGCTCGAACGTGGATCTGGCCGGCTGACGCCGGGGCGGGCGGCCGAGGCCGTCCCCGCCCGTCCCGCTCGACGCACCCCTCACGCACCGCCACCCCGTCCACTCTCCGAGACACGCGAGTCCGCCCCTCAGAACCCCTCTCCCGGGCATCCGCGCATCCGTTCGGGAGGGTTCCCCGGCCCCACTCCCGTCTCGCATTCCGGGCATTCGCTTCTCACCATGTGGAACCACGGTGACACGCCCGCCCCTCCGTACCTACGATCGGCCCCATGAAGCGACAGGCGGATCTCACGAAGCGACGGGCAGTCGATCTTTGCCGTGTCGCCGCCATGCTCTGTCGCGCCGTCGTCTGACGGCCGGCTCTCGGTGCCCTTCGCAGCCCGGACCGCAGCCGCACACCACCCCCGCTGTCCCCGCCACCGCGGCGTACAGCCCCGTGCATGCCCGCCGGCGCCCGGCGCCGCCGCACGCACGTCCACCGCACCGCACACCCCGCAGTACCTGCCCTCCGGAGGAGAGACATGAGCCGCAGTGACGTCCTGGTCGACGCCGACTGGGTCGAGGCCCACATCGACGACCCCAAGGTGGTCATCGTCGAGGTGGACGAGGACACCTCGGCCTACGACAAGAACCACATCAGGAACGCCATCCGGATCGACTGGAAGGCCGACCTGCAGGACCCGGTCCGCCGCGACTTCGTCGACCAGGCCGGCTTCGAGAAGCTGCTGTCCGAGAAGGGCATCGCGAACGACGACACCGTCGTCCTCTACGGCGGCAACAACAACTGGTTCGCGTCCTACGCCTACTGGTACTTCAAGCTCTACGGCCACCAGGACGTCAAGCTCCTCGACGGCGGCCGCAAGAAGTGGGAGCTGGACGCCCGCGAGCTGGTCTCCGAGGTGCCCTCCCGCGCGAAGACCGAGTACAGGGCCAAGGAGCAGGACAAGTCGATCCGCGCCTTCCGCGACGACGTCGTCGAGGCCATCGGCAAGCTGAACCTGGTGGACGTCCGCTCCCCCGACGAGTTCAGCGGCAAGCTGCTCGCCCCCGCCCACCTGCCGCAGGAGCAGTCGCAGCGCCCGGGCCACGTCCCGACCGCCAGCAACATCCCGTGGTCGAAGTCGGCCAACGACGACGGCACCTTCAAGTCCGACGAGGAGCTGAAGGAGCTGTACCAGGAGGCGGGTGTGGACCTGTCCAAGGACACCATCGCCTACTGCCGCATCGGCGAGCGCTCCGCCCACACCTGGTTCGTCCTGCACGAGCTGCTGGGCCAGGAGAACGTCAGGAACTACGACGGCTCGTGGACCGAGTACGGTTCGCTGATCGGCGTGCCGATCGAGCTCGGCGACGGCAAGAGCGCCTGAGCCACCTCCCTCTCCACACTCAACTCCTCGTTCCGGAAGGAAGAGCACCCGACATGTGCGGAGCACAGGCAGGCGGCCCCGACGCCTCCTCCATCAAGCCCGGTGAGACGACGATCCAGGGCCAGGTGACCCGCGACGGCGAGCCCGTCACCGGGTACGTCCGGCTGCTGGACGGCACCGGCGAGTTCACGGCCGAGGTCCCCACCTCCGCCACCGGCCAGTTCCGCTTCTACGCCGCCGAGGGCACCTGGACCGTGCGCGCCCTGGTGCCGGGCGGCACCGCGGACCGCACCGTCGTCGCCCAGCAGGGCGGCCTGGTGGAGGTTCCCATCGCGGTGTGACCGCGACCGCAGGACGGCCGCAGGACGGCCGCCGACGGCCGTATGACGTACGGAGGCCGTGCCCCGGGGTTGGACACCTTGTGCGGGGCACGGCCTCCGTCCTGTCCGGACGCGGGCGTCCGGCGCGCGTCCGGACAGGCCGCTCAGTAGACGAGGGCCTGTACGCCCTCCCCCGTGATCTCGCTGACGAACACCTGGGCCCCTGCGATGCGGACGCCCTCGATCACGTCCTTCTCCTCGATCCCGCGCCGCGCCGCGCACTGGGTGCACAGGGTGATCCGCCCGCCCGCCAGGACGCCGTCGAGCAGATCGGGCAGCGGCGCGGAGTGCGGCAGCTCGAACTCCGCCGCCCGGCCCGGCAGCGCGAACCACGCCGACTCCCCGGTCAGCCAGAGCGACACCTCCACCCCGCTGGCCACGGCCACCGCCGCCACCGTGAAAGCCTGCGAGCACCGCTCGGGCGCGTCCGCCCCGGCCGTCACCTTGATCACGAGCTTCTTCGACACAGCTGCCATGCGGACCACGTTAGCCCGTGGCCCGTACCGCAATCCGATCGTGACCGGCCCGGGTGCAACCTTCTCCTCCGCGCTCTTGTCAGCGAACTGACAAACGTGTGAGGAGATTTCATGTCCACGCCCCCGCCGACACCGGCGGAACCTCCCGAGTCCGCAGCCGAACCCGAGCCGGTGTCCGCGCCCGCGCAGGCCCTCCCGGCCGACCCCCCGCCCCCGCTCCCGCCGGAGGCGCCCCCCGCGGCACAAGCCGCGACGCCGCACACGCCACCGGTCCCGGACCGGCCGCGCCGCCACCGCGGCCGTACGGCCCTGCTGCTGGCCTGCGCCGCCCTGCTCGGCGCCGTCGGCGGCCTCGCGGGCGGCTACACCGTCCAGGCCGACCGCGCGCCCACCCCGCTGCCCCCGCTGTCCCAGGCGAAGCTGTCGTACCCGCAGAAGCCGCTGCCCGAGGACGAGGCGCCCGAGCCGCTGACCGCCGAGGAGGACCGGCGGGTGCGCACGGACGGCGATCTGCGCAAGCTGCTCCTGGACAGGCCCAAGGGCGCCCGCGAGGCGGAGATGCCGTCGGAGTCGGACGGCTGGCTCTCGCTGTCCGGCTACGCGGGGAACTTCAAGGACCCCGGCCGCATGTTCACCTACCTGGCCGACGAGAACCTGCGCCGCGTCGCGACCGCGGCCTGGCGTCCCAGCACACGGCGCACGGTGAGCGTCAGGCTCGTGCAGTTCCGCGAGGAGAGGCGCCGGTCCGCCCGCGACCACACCGGGAACCAGCAGTCGTACATGTCCTCCAGCGGCTACGCGGGCAACGAAGGCTCCGCGCTGAAGGGGTCGGGCGACGGCCGCTACTACGTCTTCGACCGGCCCGACCGCAAGCCCGGCTACCTCCCGATGTACCGGGCCCGGGCCCTCGCCCAGCGCGGCGACATCATGATGGACATCTGGATCTACGACGCCAAGCCGATCGCCGAGCGCGACATCAGGTCGCTGGCCGAGCGGCAGTTGGAGCGGCTGTGAGCGAACAGGAGAACCGGAACGGCGCCGAGGGCGCCCCCGCCGAACCCTCTGCCGAGCCGTCGGACACGCCCACCCCGGCCCCGGCCCCGGGAACCGTCCCTGAGGCGCCCGTCGTCCCGGCCCCGGCCCCGGACCCGGACGGCCCGCAGGACGCGGGGACGGACGGCACAGATGGAACGGACGGGACGGGCGGAACGGGCGGGACGGGCCGGCTCCGCCGCGTCCTCCTCCCCCTGCTGTCCGCCGCCCTGGTGCTCGGTGCGGCCGGCGGCGGCCTGGCCTACACCAAGGCCACCGTGGACGGCGCCGACGTCTCGGCCCCCACGAAGATCTGGGAGGAGCCCGCGAAGGCCCCGTCCGAGGACGATCCGGTGCCCGACCTCAGAGAGGGCCGCACCGACGGCGAGCTGCGTAAGAAGCTGCTGCCGGTCCCCGAGGACTTCCGGCTCGGCCCGGACGTCTCCGAGTTCGGCAACGACACCGAACTCAGCGGCAGGCAGGCCCAGGCCCTCATGCGCGAGGCCGGCAAGTGGCTGCCGGGCAAGGAGCGCCGCCGGCACCGCGAGTACGTGGAGAAGCTGCGTGTCCAGGGCATCGCGATGCGCACGTACACGCCCTACGACAACCGGTTCACGGCCGAGATCCAGATTTCGCGCATGAAGAACGAGAAGGGCGTCAAGGACCTGAGCGACTTCCAGTCCGGGCTGGCCGACGCCCTGTCGGTCTTCCGCGACGGCCCGAAGATCAAGGGCCACAAGAACGCGCGGTGCTTCCTGCCTCCCGAGGACGGCGAGTCCGAGCTGGAGGCGATGTTCTGCACCGCCTACCAGGACGAGCACCTGATCTCGTTCCGGGTCGACGCCATCAAGCCCTTCCAGAAGAAGGACGCCGCCGAGCTGCTGAAGGACCAGCTCGACCATCTGGTGTCCCCGGGGGAGTACGTATGACCGAATCCACGACAGACCGGCCGGAACCGGCCACACCCGCCGTCCCGCCGCAGGCGGAGCCGAGCACCGGGGCGGCGGACACCCCGCAGGCGGCCGTCATACCTCCCCAGCCGTCCGTTCCCCCCGCCCCGGCCGGTCTCGTTCCCCCCGCACCACCCAAGCGCCGCCGCCGCCCGTCGGTCCGCGTGCTGCGGGCCGCCGGCCGCTGGACGGCCGCCGTGACGGTCTTCGGCGTGTTCTGCGCGGGCACCGCCTACGGCATCACGCGGCTGGAACGCCACGAGGTGCCGGGCCTGGCCACCGAGAGCGACGGGCGCTGGGAGTACCCGCGGCTCACCCTGCCCGCCCTCCCCTCCGGCTCCCCGCGCCCCTTCGCGCAGGGCAACGAGGGGGAGGTCCACCACGCCGACCTGCGCGAACTGCTGATCCCCCTGCCCGAGGGGGCCGAGGGAGCCGAGGAGGACGGGAAGGCCGGCAAGGACGGCGGGCTCTCCTCGCCGGAGGGCGGCTGGGTCACGATCGGGGACTACACCCGCCTCTACGAGAAGGACGACCGTGACGAGCTGCGGCAGCGGCTGGTGGACGACTCCGTGCGGCACATCGCCGCCCGCGGCTGGGTGATGCCGGACGGCACCCGCACCAGCGTCCACCTGCTGCGGTTCAACAGCGGCGCCGTGGCGAGCGCCGTCCACGCCGAGGTGCTGTACGGGGGCCTGGTGCCGGGTCTGCCCCTGGCCGAGGCCCCGGAGTCGAAGATGGACGAGAGCTGGCCGTCGAAGACCGCCCCGGAGAACGTCGAAATCGAGGTGTACGACGAGCCCAGGCCCCGCGGCGAGACCCACACCCGCCACGCGTACCTGCTCGCCGGGGACACCGTGGCGCTGATCGTCCAGACCCGGAAGGGGACGGCTCCCGCCGTCCCCTTCCGGCAGACGGTGATCCTCCAGGCCCAGCTCCTGGGCTGAGCCGGCCGCGACAGGGCTCCCGGGAGGGGTTCCGGAGCCCGCCGGGACCGGCCCCGTGGCGGGGCGGCGCACCTCACAGCACCGCCCCGCCACGGGCCGACTAGACTCGTCGGCGGGCCGCCCGCCGGCCCGTACGTCCGTGCCGAGCCCCCGAGGAGCGCTCCCGTGCTTGAGGCATTCTTCACCGCCCTGCTGGTCCTGGTCTGTGTCGGCGTCCTGGCGTTCACGGGCCTGACCGTGAAGAAGCTCTACCAGGGCCAGCGCTGACCCGTTCCCGTCCCATGCCCCGGGCCGCGTACGGCCCGAGCCCGGGCCGCACCGCCGACCACACGCCCTCGACAGATCGTCTGAGCACCCCATGATCGAGATTCCGTCCGACCTCCACCCGGACCTCGTCCCCCTCGCGTTCCTCCTGGGCGACTGGGCGGGCGCCGGCGTCGCGGACTTCCCGGACCGCGAGCAGTGCAACTTCGGCCAGGAGGTCACCTTCTCCCACGACGGCCGGGACTTCCTGGAGTACGTGTCGCGTACCTGGGAGCTGGACGACAAGGGCGAGAAGGTCCGCCCGCTGGAGAGCGAGAGCGGCTACTGGAAGATCGACGCGGAGCGCCGGGTCGAGGCCGTCATGGCCCGCGACCGGGGCATCGTCGAGGTCTGGCACGGCGAGATGGCCGAGCAGAAGCCGCAGATCGACCTGGTCACGGACGCCTTCGCCCGGCTGTCCTCGGCCGGCGAGTACTCCGGCGGCAAGCGGCTGTACGGCTACGTCAAGGGCGACCTGATGTGGGTCGGCGAGCTGGCCACCCCGGACCCGGAGCGCCCGCTGCGCCCGTACATGTCGGCGCACCTGAAGAAGGTCGTCGACCCCCGCGAGTGGGCCAAGGACCTCAAGGACCTCCCGGACGACGGGATCGCCTTCTTCAAGTGACGCGTACGGCGGTCCTTCCCGGGCCGCCGTTCCTCGTAGGGCCCGTACCGCACGCCGTCCTCCTACACTGGCCACTGTGGTGAGCACCGACTGGCAGAGCGACCTACGCAGACGCGGATACCGGCTGACGCCGCAGCGCCAGCTCGTGCTGGAAGCCGTGGACAAGCTGGAGCACTCCACTCCGGAGGACATCCTCGCCGAGGTGCGGCGCACGGCGGGGAGCGTGAACATCTCCACCGTCTACCGCACGCTGGAGCTCCTGGAGGAGCTGGGGCTGGTCAGCCACGCCCACCTGGGCCACGGCGCTCCCACGTACCACCTGGCGGACCGGCACGACCACATGCACCTGGTGTGCCGGGACTGCACCACGGTGATCGAGGCCGACATCGCGCTCGCCGCCGACTTCACCGGCAGGCTGCGCGAGAAGTTCGGCTTCGACACGGACATGAAGCACTTCGCGATCTTCGGCCGCTGCCGCGACTGCGCCGAGCGGGCCTCCGGGGGGAACACGGAGGAGAAGGCCGGGAAGGGCGCCGAGGGGGACGCGGACGAGAGCGCGGACGGCTCCGGGTCGTAGGCTGGCCGCATGTCGTACAAGAGCCCCCTGCTGTCGCTGCCCGGCGCCGTCCCGGCCGAGGCGCCGGACGAAGGCGTCGCCGCGCACTACGGCGACCTCTTCCGCGAGCAGCGCACGCTCGCCGACGGCGGCGGAGTGGTCGACCTCTCGCACCGCGGCGTGGTCACCGTCACCGGCGAGGACCGGCTGAGCTGGCTCCATCTGCTGATCACCCAGCACGTCAGCGAGCTGGAGCCCGGCCGCGCCACCGAGGCGCTGATCCTCTCCGCCAACGGCCACATCGAGCACGCGCTCTATCTGGTGGACGACGGCGCCACGACCTGGATGCACGTCGAGCCGGGCACCAAGGAGGCGCTGATCGCCTACCTGGAGAGCATGAAGTTCTTCTACCGGGTCGAGGTCGCCGACGCCACGGCCGGATACGCCGTGGTGCACCTCCCGGCGGGCTCCATCGCCGAGGTGCCCGAGGGCGTGGCCGTCCGCGAGACGGCGTACGGGCGGGACCTGTTCCTGCCGCGCGGCGAGCTGGAGTCCTACACCGCCTCCCACGGCCCGGCGGTCGGTGTGCTGGCGCTGGAGGCGCTGCGCGTGGAGGCGCACCGGCCCCGGCTGGGGCTGGAGACCGACCACCGCACCATCCCGCACGAGCTGGGCTGGATCGGCACCGCCGTCCACCTGCAGAAGGGCTGCTACCGGGGCCAGGAGACCGTGGCGCGCGTCCACAACCTGGGGAAGCCGCCGCGCCGGCTGGTCTTCCTCCACCTGGACGGCAGCGAAGTGCACCTGCCCGGCCACGGCACGCCCGTGCGGCTGGCGAAGGACGGTGAGGAGGGGCGGCAGCTCGGTTTCGTCACCACCTCGGCCCGCCACCACGAGCTGGGCCCGATCGCCCTGGCCCTGGTGAAGCGGAACGTCCCCGTGGACGCGGAGCTGATCGCGGGCGACACCGCCGCCGCCCAGGAGACCGTCGTCGAGCCGTGAGCGTACCCCGGCGGGCGGTGCGGCCCGGGAAGTGGAAGTGGCATGCAGGGGCGCGAGCAGGACCGCCGGGTGCATACTGGCGTTAATGACAAAATCGGCCGTAGCCCGGCGTCACCTGCCCACCAGCCCCTTCAAAGCCCCTGTCGCACCGCCCGACAAGCACTTCGCCGAGGGTGATCGGGTCACCCACGACACGTACGGCCTCGGCCGGATCGTCTCCGTCGAGGAAGGCGTCGCGGTACTCGTCGACTTCGGCTCCAAGCAGGTGCGGATCCTCAGCCCCTACCTCAAGCTGAACGCTCTCTGAGGCCGCCGCGCACGGCCGCCGCACGGCGGCCGGCCGCCTCCCCCCACACCACGTTTCCGCCCCGAGAGGCAGATCTCCCCATCGACACCACCGAACTGTTCTCCGCTCCCGACCAGGCGCCCCCGACCCCTCAGGCGTCGGCCCGGCCCCCGGCCCGGAACCCCTTCCAGGCACCGGACTTCGGAGACATCCCGGACTACGACGAGGCGGAGGAGGCCGGAGAGCCGCCGTTCGACGCCGACACCGCCGCCGCCGACGTGGCCGGTGCGGCCCGCGCCGCCAGGGACGAGGGCCCGGCCCGGGAAGGCGGCGGCAGGAAGCGGCCGTCGAACTCCTCGCGCCGCAGGCGCGACCGCTCCCGGCAGGTCAGCCGAGGCTCCTCCCGCCGCTGACGGTGGCCGCCGCCCTGGCCTGGAGCACGGCGAGGACACCCACCGGGACCGTCTGCACCACGGTCCACGCCTTCCCCGTCGTGGTGAGGTCCAGCAGGCCGGACGCCAGGACGGCCAGGCTGAGCGCGACCCAGCCGAACCCGCAGGCGGCCACCGCACGCACCGTCCCCGGCCGGACGTACGGCGTCCGCGCCACCAGTCCGACCGCTCCCCCGCCCGCCAGCATCCCCGCGCCCACCGCGGCCGTAACGCGAGAGGACCGGCTCCGGCGGCTCATGGGAGGCTTGGCCGGCCCCACACGACAGCGAGTGATACCGCTTCTTGTACCACTTGAAGGGAAAGGTGACCGTGTCCGTCACGGCCAGCGAGGCTCGCAGGAACCTGTTCCCGTTGACCGAGCAGGTCAACAACGACCGCGCCCCCGTGCACATCATGTCCCGCAACGGGAACGCGGTGCTGGTGTCGGAGGAGGACTTCGCCTCCTGGCAGGAGACGATCCACCTCCTGCGCTCGCCCGCGAACGCCCGGCGCCTGGCCGAGTCGATCGCGGAGGCCGAAGAAGGCCGGGCCGAAGGCGAGGGCCGGGCCGTGCGGGGTCTTGCTGTCGCGCACGGGAACGGTACCGGGGTGCCATCAGCTCTGAAGCCGTGAGGCAGGAACGGAGAGAGGTGTGGTCCGGAAACGGGCATGGGTGACCGCCTTCTTGATGCTCGCTGCGGCTTCCCTGCTGCTGAGCCAGGCGACCGAAGGTTACGCAGCCCTCTGGTGGGCGGTTTCCATCGCCTTCCTTGCCGTGGCCTTCGTCATGGCCGTTCGCACGAACAGCAGGACGTAAAAGCCACCCCTTCGAGCACCGCACCGCCGTCGCAACCGCCCCACGAGACCGGGCGGGGAACCTCCCGCCACTGACGGCGGCCTGTACGGCAATCGACAGCTCACGCCTGTCCACGGAAAGGTTTGTGGGCTGTGAGTTCCGAGAGGAACTCGATCTGGCCGTGATCCCCGGGCACCAGTTCCCGGAAGAAATCGGTGGGCCACACCGGCCGGTCACCGATCCACGGCACCACGACGGATCCGTCACGCACCTCACCGCTCAGTTTCGCGGTGCCGACGGCCGCCGGAAGATCCCGGAGTAGTGACGCACCGGACCGTAGGAGAGCTTCAGGGCTCCCAGGGGTTCCGCTTCCTCCTCTCCATGCCCGGGAAAGAAGACAAGCCACGGAGCCGCCGATGTGTGGCTGTGCAGTAGTACGTACCGGACGTGCGCGCCGGTCTTCCGTCTGGCGGTCCTCGCCAGACGGCATGCGAACCAGGAGCCGCGTACCGCCACGACGACGGCGGCGACCGTCAGCGGCAGCAGCAGGAAAACCCAGAACGGCACATCGGCTTCAGGGTATTGCGCCCTGGTGAGCAGCGCGAACGCGTCCAGACCCAGTATCCCGAGGAGGAGCGGAAGGCGTCCCGTGCGCTGAAGACCGCGTACCCACCACCACGGGGCTCTGCGGACGTCCACTTCCGGACGCGTCGTCCCTTCCTGTATCCCCCGGTCCTCGGCCTGGAACATGGCGGCCCCGGCCATCGCCCCGTAGGTCGCCTCCACCGTGTACTCGGCCATTCCCGCCCTCCCTGTGCCACTCCCGCAGGCAGCACCCGCCGGTCCGGATCAGCCGGCGAGCCGGTTGTCCTTGACGGCGGTGAGGAACGACGCCCAGGCGTCCGGGCCGAAGGCGAGGGACGGGCCGTGCGGGTTCTTGCTGTCGCGCACGGGGACGGTGCCGGGGAGGTTGTCGGCTACCTCGACGCAGTCGCCTCCGTTGAGGTTGCTGTAGCTGGACTTGCGCCACCGTGCGGCGGTTATCTCGTGCGGGGAGGTGGTCATGAAAGCTCCTCCAGGAGTCGGAGTAGGAACTCCGCCGAGTCACGCGGGGACAGGGCGTGGTCGCGCAGCCGATCGTAGCCGACCTGGAGTTCTTCGACCCGGGCCGCTTCCTCGATCAACTCCCCGCTGTAGGCGGTCTCCACCCAGGCGACGGTCCTGCCGTCCAGCAGTCGCAGGAACGCCGTGTCCGTGTGACTCAGTTCGCGCAGTCCGGCGCGAAACGGAAGCACTTGCAGTATCACGTTCCACAGTTCTGCCGTATCGACCAGATACTTCAACTGCTCGCGCCATACCGTGGCGTCCGGCAATGGGCGGCGCAGAACGGCCTCGTCGAGAATCGCTCTGAGCTGAGGTGCGCCATCGCCCGTCAGGACATCTCTGCGGCTCATGCGCGCCTTCACCTGTTGCTCCAGTTCGTCGCCTGGACGCAGGCCACCCAGTGTCAGCAGCTCACGGGCGTACGCCTCGGTCTGGAGCAGTCCCGGCACGACACCGGGTGAGTACTTCTGAATGCTCACCGCCTCGCCCTCGAGTGCCATGAAGCGGCGGTACTTCTCGCGGAACCGGGTGGCGTCCCCGGCCGCCAGTTCCCACAGGGCCAGCAGCAGGCCCGGGGTGCCGTAGTACTGGTCGAGGGCCTGGGCGACGTCCGGGCTGCCGATGGTGTGGCCGCTCTCCATCTTGCCGAACAGCGACCAGTCCCAGCCCAGTGCCTCGCCCAGCTTCCGCAGGCTGTCGCCGCGTTCGGTGCGCAGGGTGCGCAACTCCTCGGCGAACCGCCGGCGCGGCTCCTGGCTGCGGCCCGTGACCACTCTTCTCGGCGGCATTCCGTCCCCCTCCGTGGAATGTGTGGAAGCGGCGCCGGGCGGCCGGGAAGGGCTTCCCTGCCACAGGTGTTCGCGCTCCACTCCGGTTCATGCTCGTAAAGCGAGCACGACCGACAGTAGTCACGCTGTCGCTTCTCGCACAGGGATACGGCGGAGGGATCACACCATATGGTGATGGAAGGTTCGGATCGGGTTGGGGAGCAACGAATCGGGGAGGCGGAGGCGGCCCGTGACGCGCTCGCCGAGGCGCTGCGACGGGCGGGGATCCGGTTCCCGGCCGTGGACGTCCGCACCCCCGTGCGCGCGGACGGGGCGACCGGTTACGCGATGGTGGTCCTCGGCGAGTGCTCCGCGCCGGTGGCGCGGGAGTTGGCGGCCGTCATCGAGCGGGGTGCGGTGTGACGGCACTCCCGTTCACCCCGGCCGTCGAGCGCCCATGGCGTGACGGGTGGCCGCTGCCGGCGCACACCGACGACGCCAACGGCTGGACCACGGGCGGCTGCTGGCTGTACTGCCGCCGTGAGGGCGTGCGCGTGCTGTGGATCGGTTCGGTGCGCACTCCCGGCGCGGCGGGCGACGTGTACGCGTGCGGCCCGTGCATCGCGGAGCTGGACCACATGGTGCGCCTCCAGTCCCACGGCCGGGACGAGCCGCCGGACGGAACGGGCGGCACAGGCGGCGCTACGGGGACCGGCGCGTGCGGGCACCGGCGGATCGGAAGGCTCGGCGGCAAGGTCCGCTGCCGCGACTGCGGACGGCAGATCTACCTCTGACCGCTTCCGACACCCCGCCCCACCGGCCGCGCACGGACGGCGCGGAGGGCTACAGCAGGTTGACCGCGCCCGCGCAGGCCGCGCAGACCACGGCGGCCGCCAGGAAGATGTCCGTCGGCCAGGAGCGGGTCATCCTGCGCCGCACGGGAGGTGCGGGGAGTTCCTTCGTCTTCCGGTGGCCCGGCGGCCTCCCGGGCAGGCGCAGCCTGACGCGCTCCACCGCCTTGTCGGTGGTTCCGACGAAGTGGTCGACGAGCGAGCCGCCGAATCCCGTGGACTGGACGACTTCTCCGTCCACGGTCTCCACCGTCAGGGTCCCCCCGCCGTCGCTCCCCACGCGGCTCACCGCCGTGTAGGGGACCTCATAGGTCATCAGGGGATTCACCACCGCCAGAGCCTCCCGGCCGAGCACGATCCTGGATTCAGCGATCCGCCTGATGAACACGATCGTTCCGAACATGGCGGCCGCCACTCCGAATTCCTCGGCGGGTCCCCCCGCAGCCCCCAGGACGGGCACCAGTACCGCGACCGTGCCGAACGCCAGGGTGGAAAGCCACGACATCAAACGGAAGCTCCGGCGCCGGAGAACCTCCTTCTCCCGGCCCTTCGAACCTCTCCCATGAGCCCTCGTTCCCCGCGAAGCCGACCGCCCGGACCGCTCGGTGCGGCCGGCGCGACGGGCCGACAAGCTACCACCGCCCTTCGAGCACGCGTTCGCTCTGCCCAGCGGGGCCATAACACCGTGTTATGGCCAAGTGGTAGTACCCAGCCCGTTCCGCTTGCGGGAATCCTGGTGCCTCCCCCACAGGCCACACGCGAACCACCGCGTGTATCCGGAAGCGAGGCACCCCTTGCGAATAACCAGGCTCGTCCCCGCTCTGATCGCGGCCATGGCCGCCGTTCTCTCCCTCCTCGTGCTGGCCCCGGCCGCGTCCGCCAAGGAGGCGCCCGGCAGCGGCGGCCCGCAGCCGATCATCGGCGGCGGCTACGCGCAGAACGCGCCCTGGGCCGCCCGGCTGTTCTCCAACGGCCGTGAGACGTGCTCCGCGACGATCATCGCGCCGACCTGGATCCTCACCGCCAAGCACTGCGTCAGCGGCGGCGGGCTGTCGTTCCGCATCGGCAGCCTCGACCAGCACAGCGGCGGCACCGTCGCCAACGGCACCCAGATCTACAACCACTCCTCCTCGGACCTGTCGCTGGTCCGCCTGGACCGCTCCGTCTCGGCGACCTACGCCCGCCTGGGGCAGCCGGGTTCGGTGTCGGTGAACCAGACCGTGCAGGTCTACGGCTGGGGCGCCACCTCCCGGTGCGGTTCGGAGGCCAACTGCCAGTCGCGGTACCTGAAGGTCGCGAACGTGATCGTGACCGGCGCCTGCCGTGACGCCTACTACGGCTCGGCGATCTGCGCCCGCCGCGGCGACGGCATCACCGCGGGCGGTGACTCCGGCGGCCCGATGATGGCGAACGGCGTCCAGGTCGGCGTCGCCTCCACCAGCGACCGGCAGACCACCACGGCCTACACCAACGTGACGGCCTACCGCTCCTGGATCCAGTCGATCGCGGGCGTCTGATCCCGCGCGGTCCGTTCTCACGGCGGTCTCTTCCTCCGGGTCCTCCCCGCTCCGCCTCGGCGGAGCGGGGAGGACCCGTTCTTCGGCTCCGGGTGGGCCGGCCCCTGCGGTCAGAGGGTCTCGCTGAGGGTGTCGGCGATGCGGCGGCGGGAGGCGCGGGCGGCGGGGAGGGCCGAGACCGCGACCGCGCCCACCACGGCCGCGGTGGCCACCAGCAGCAGGACACCGGGGGGCGGGGCCTGGGCTATGCCCGCGCCGATGCCGCTGGAGCGGCCCTGCGCGTCGATCAGCCACCGTCCGGCGGCGGCCCCCAGCACGGTGCCGGCGAGGGCGGCGGCCAGGGCGGTGAAGGCGGTGGAGACGGTGATCACGCCCGCTATCTGGCGCGGGGTCAGGCCGATGGCCTTCAGCGCGAGCAGGTCGCGCCCCCGGTCGCGGACGCGGGCGCCGAGGACGGTGGACAGTTCGGTCAGGCCGATCAGGGCGAGGACGGCGATCAGTCCGGCGATGACACCGCGCACCCCGGCCAGCTCGTCGGCGGGGTTGGCCGGTTCGCGGACCTCCAGCCGCCCGCCGGAGGAGGCGGCCAGTTCGGCGCCGACCTCCCCGGCGTCGGCGCCGTCGCGCAGGACGAGGTGGTGGACGTCGGGTCCGGCCGGGCCCGGGCCGTCGCCCAGGTCGAGGTTGTCCAGGGAGGTGGAGATCACCCGGCCGCCGTCCTCGGGTTCGATGGAGCGGCCGGTGATGTGGAGGATCTGCGGGCGGCCCTGGACGGTCATCCGCACCCAGTCGCCGACGCGTACGTCCAGCAGGTCGAGCAGCCCCTGCCCGGCGACGGCCTCGTCCGGGCCGTCGGGGAGGCGGCCCTCGGCGAGGGCGAAGGGGTAGGGGTCGGTGTCGGTGCCCAGGCCGCGCAGGGTGATGGTGGCGGTCTGGCCGGGGACGAGGGCCTCGACCTCCGTGCCGGGGTGGACGGCGGTGACGTCGGGGTGCGCGGCCAGCAGCCGCTCGGTGCTGGCGCGGCGGCCGGCCTCCGAGGAACCGGAGGAGCCGGAGCCGTCCGGGGAGTTGTCGCGCACGGTGAGGGCGGCGGGCAGGCCGATCTCCTCCGGGCGTTCGTGGAAGCGGTCCACGGTGGCCCAGGCTCCCAGCGCGGCGGTGATCATCGCCAGCGGCACGGCCAGCCGCCCGACGGCGGCCAGCGAGCGGGCCCGGCCGGGGAACGCGCCGCGCCAGCCGAGGACGAGGGCGGGGGGCGCGTCCCGGCCCAGGGCGCGCCGCTCGGGCAGGGTCAGCGGGCCCAGCCCGCGCGGCACCGCCGTACGCGCCACCGGCACGGGCGGCACCCGGCCGGCGCGCCAGGCGGCCAGCGAGGTGGCGGTGGCGATGAAGAGGACGGAGGCGCCGGTGGTGGCCAGCACCGTCCAGGTGTGGCCGGGCAGTTGCCGCCACACGTCCACCGCCTCGCCGATGCGGCCGGGGATGCGCGCGCCCAGCAGTTCGGTGACGGCCGCTCCGCCGGCGACGCCGAGGAGGGCGAAGCCCAGGTGCTGGACGAGGAAGACGCGGACGACCTGGGCGGGGGTGAAGCCGATGGCCTTCAGTACGGAGATGTCGCGCAGATGCCCGTGGACGCGGGTGCTGATCGCCCCGGCGACCGCCAGGGCGGCGGCCAGCAGCGCGCCGAGTCCGAAGAGGGCCAGGAGCAGGCCGAGCAGGCGCCCCTGGCCCGCGGCGTCGGCGCGGGCCTGCTGCCAGCGGGTGACCTGCGAGACCTGGTCGGCGCCGAGGGCGGTGACGGCACGCTGGACCATGAAGTCGGTGTCGTCGGGGTCGGTCAGGCGCAGTCCGACGGTCTGCCCGGTGCGCTCGGGGTCGGGCTGGAGCTTCTCCAGCGCCTTCTGCGGCAGCCAGCCGATACCGGGGGTGTCGCCGGGGGTGTAGCGGGGCTCGGCGGTGTCGGCGACGCCGGTGACGCGCAGCGTGTGCTCGGTGCCGCGCGCCCCCCGCGCGGTGAGGGTGTCGCCGGGTTCGGCCCACAGGGCACGGGCGAGGGAGCCCTCCAGGAGGATCTCGTCGGCGGCTCCGGCCGCCGGCCAGCGGCCTGCGGTGACCAGGGGGCGTCCCACCCGGGGCGGTTCGGGTCCGGTGGCGCGCAGTTCCGCGTTCGCCCGCGCGCCGCCCAGTTCCACGGTGGTGCGGGCGGTGCGGAAGGGGCCGGACAGGCCCGTGACGCCCTCCAGGTCGCGCAGTTCCTCCGGCTGGGCGCCGTCGCGGGTGTGGATCCACACGTGCGCGCCCTCGGACTGGGTGAAGACCCGCTGCCAGGGGTCGGCGGTGTAGGAGAACAGCGCGCCGGCGAGCAGCAGGGAGGCGACGATTCCGGCCGTGGCCAGGACGGTGAACAGCGCCTCGCCGCGGTGCGCCCGCAGGTCGGCGTGGGCCCAGCGCAGGGTGGCGCGCACGTCGTCTCAGTCCTTCAGTTCCAGTACGCCGGCCACGCCCTTGCCGCGCCGCCGCGCGCCCGGGCCGTCCGCGTCCAGGGCGGCGTCGTCGGCTATGCGGCCGTCGAAGAAGCTGATGACGCGGTCGGCGGCGCTGGCCATCCGGGCGTCGTGGGTGACCAGCACGATGGTCTGGCCGCGGCCGTGGAAGCGGGAGAGCAGGCGCAGCACCTCGCGGGTGCCGCGGCTGTCGAGGCTGCCGGCGGGCTCGTCGGCCAGCAGCAGGTCGGGGTGGTTGACCAGGGCGCGGGCCAGGGCGACGCGCTGCTGCTCGCCGCCGGACAGCTCGCCGGGCATGCTGCGCTCCTTGCCCTCCAGGCCGAGTTCGGCCAGGAGCTCGGCGCGGTCGGCGCGGGCCCCCTTCGGGCTGCTGCCGGCCAGCAGCGCGGGCAGTTCGACGTTGTCGGCGACGGTGAGGTTGGAGACGAGGTTGAAGAACTGGAAGACGATGCCGATGCGGCGGCGGCGCAGCACCGCCCACTGGGACTCTCCGTAGGAGTCCAGGCGGGTGCCGTCGAACCAGATGCTGCCGGCGTCCGGCTTCTGGAGCCCGCCGAGCAGGTGGAGGAGGGTGGACTTGCCCGCGCCGGAGGGGCCGGTGACGGCGACGAACTCGCCGCGCGAGACGGTCAGGTCCACGCCCCGTACCGCCCTGGCGGGGGCGCCCTCGCCGTGGTGGGTCTTGACCAGGCCCTCGGCCCGTACGAGAGGGGGCGCTTCCGCCGGCGCGGCGGGGCCCTGGCCGGCCGGCGCCTGGGAACGGCTCATTCCAACTCCTCCTGACAGCGTTCCAGCCAGTCGAGGTCGGCCTGGAGGTGCAGCATCGCGCCCTCGATCAGCAGCTGCGCCACCCGGTTGTCCCGGTCCTCGGCCGCGGCGAGCCGGGACAGCTCGCGCATGGTGTTGAGGTACTGGCGGCGCTGCTTGTTGATCAGCGCGATCTGGTCGGCCAGACCGGTCTGCGGGGCGATGGCGAGCTTCATGAAGAACTCGTCGCGCACCCGGGGTTCGTCGGTCGGCTCCTCGAACCAGGCCCGCACCGCCTCGCGCCCCGCGTCGGTGAGCCGGTAGATCCGCTTGTTGGGCCGGGTGGACTGGGCGACGTCCTCGCCCTCGATCAGTCCCGACTTCTCCAGCCTGCCCAGCGTGACGTAGATCTGCCCGACGTTCGGCTGAGGGTACGCGGCGCCCAGCAGCTTCTCAAGGGCTCCCTTGAGCTCGTATCCGTGGGCGGGACCGGCCGCGAGGAGGGCCAGGAGCGGCAGACGCACGCGCGCACTCCTCCTCCCCGTCCCGTGCCGGGCCGGTGCCGGGCCGGCGGCCCCTCCGGGCGGCGGCGGCCCGGTCGGCGGTGCGCCGGCTGTCTGTCGGTCGGCGTCTAGTATCGCCCATGCCCAACGGGTATATATGGGCGTCCGGTGCTCGACGGTGAGGCCGCGCACGACCGGTGCGCTGGGGAGGGACCTATGCGGTGGACGCGGGCCGCGGGGAGGGGGCTCCTGGCCGCCGCCGTGGTGCTGGCGGGCTACGCCGGACTGGGCTCGCCGGCCGCCGGGCCGGTCGCGCACGCCGGGGGGCGCGGCCCCGTCACCCTGGTCACCGCCGGCGATCTGACCGACTACCTCGACCCGGTGCTGGAGGACTGGAACCGCGCGCACCCGGGCGAGGAGGCCACGCTGGTGGAGCTGCCGGACTCCGCCGACGAGACCCGTGCCCAGATGGTCACCGGCCTACGCTCGGGCAGTTCCCGCTTCGACGTGCTCAACATCGACGTGGCCTGGACCTCGGAGTTCGCGGCGGCGGGCTGGATCGCCCCGGTGGATCCCGGCCGCTTCCCGCTGGACGCCTTCCTGCCGCCGGTGGTGGACACCGCCACCTTCGGCGGGCGGCTGTACGCGGTGCCGTACGTGACCAACGCCGGGCTGCTGTACTACCGCACGGACGTGCTGGCGAAGGAGGGCGAGCGGCCGCCGCGCACCTGGGCCGAGCTGGAGCGGCTGGCGAGGGACGTCGCCCCCCGGCACGGACTGGACGGCTACGCGGGCCAGTTCCTGCCGTACGAGGGGCTGACGGCCAACGCCACCGAGGCGGTGCGCTCGGCGGGCGGCTCGCTCCTGGGCGACGAGGGCGCGACGGTGACCGCCGACTCCGAGGCGACCGTGGAGGGGCTGGGTTTCCTGGCCGACGGGGTGCGCGAGGGCTGGATCCCCAAGGAGTCGCTGACCTGGAAGGAGGAGGAGTCGCGGCAGGCCTTCCAGGACGGGCGGCTGCTCTTCCTGCGCAACTGGCCGTATGTGTACGCGCTGGCCGGCGGCGAGGGGTCGAAGGTGGCCGGGAGGTTCGGGGCGGTGCCGCTGCCCGGTCCGGACGGTCCGGGCGTCAGCGTGCTGGGCGGCTCCAACCTGGCGGTCAGCTCCCTGTCCCGGCACCCGGAGACGGCGGCCGACCTGATCGCGTACCTGACCGGTGAGCAGGTGCAGCGCCGGGTGCTCACCGAGGGGGCGCTGCCCCCGGTGCGGGCGTCGCTGTACTCCGATCCGGAGCTGGTGCGCGCCTTTCCCCATCTGCCGGCCCTGCGCAAGAGCGTGCTGGCGGCCGAGCCGCGTCCCAAGAGCCCGCGCTACGACCAGGTGAGCCTGGTGGTGCAGGCGGTGGTGCACGACGCGATGGCGGGGCGGCAGACCCCGCGGCAGGCGGTCGCGCGGCTGGCGCGCGAGCTGCGGTCCCTCGCGCGCGAGGGCGCCGGGCCTTCCCGCGAAGGCTGAACGGCCTGCGGGCTTCACACTCTCCCCCCACCCATCCAGTACCTACCTGTTAAGTACAGGCGAGCCCTGCCCGGAATCCCCCGCCCAGACATACCAGGGCATACAAGGGCGGCTTCTCGACCGCTCGTTGACACCTCGATGACACCCATACATAACATGCATGCATAACAGCGGCCCGCGAACAGCGGCTCACCAACCATGTGCTCCGCGAGCAGGAACGGGATCACGAGGGATGCTCACAGCCACGACCGACCACGGCGTCTCGCCCCGCACCGCGCCGCCCGCTTCCTCCCCCGGCACGTCCCGGAGCTGGTGGCGGGACGCGGTGGTCTACCAGGTCTACGTCCGCAGCTTCCTGGACAGCACCGGCGACGGCATCGGCGACCTGGCCGGCGTCCGCGCCGGGCTGCCGTACCTGCGGAAACTGGGCGTGGACGGCATCTGGCTCAGCCCCGTCTACCCCTCCCCGCAGCACGACCACGGCTACGACGTCGCCGACTACCTCGACGTGGACCCGGTCTACGGCGATCTGGAGGAGTTCGACCGCCTCGTGGCCGCCGCCCACCGCCTGGGCCTGAAGGTCGTCCTCGACATCGTCCCCAACCACTGCTCCAGCGAGCACCCCTGGTTCCGCACCGCGCTGGCCGAGGGGCCGGGCGGCCCGCACCGCGCCCTGTTCCACTTCGCCGACGGCCGCGGCGAGAGGGGCGAGCTGCCGCCCAACAACTGGCGGGCGATGTTCGGCGGCCCGGCCTGGTCCCGCGTCACCGAACCCGGCGGCGAACCGGGCCAGTGGTACCTGCACCTGTTCACGCCCGAGCAGCCCGACCTCAACTGGCGCGACCCGGCCGTCGCCGAGCACTTCGACCGGGTGCTGCGGTTCTGGCTGGACCGGGGCGTGGACGGCTTCCGCGTCGACGTCGCCGCCGGGCTGTTCAAGCACCCCGAACTGCCCGACTCCCCCGACCCGGAGGCCGACGAGCGCACCCGCGACTCGGTCAACCCGCTGGCCTGGAACCAGCCCGAGGTGCACGGCGTGTGGCGCCGCTGGCGCGCGCTGTGCGACGAGTACGCCGACCGTGACGGCCACGACCGGCTGCTGGTGGGAGAGGTGTCGGTGCCCACCGCCCGCGAACACGCCGAGTACGTACGGCCCGACGAGCTGCACCAGGCGTTCTTCTTCCACCTGCTGGGCGCGCCCTGGGACGCGGACGCCTTCCGCGGGGTCATCGACGAGGCGCTGCGGGACATCGCGGGCACCGGCTCCACCGTCACCTGGGTGCTCAACAACCATGACCAGGTCAGGACCGTCACCCGCTACGCGGGCGAGGGCGGCGGGCCGGGCAACCCCGGGCTGGGCTCCGCGCGCGCCCGCGCCGCCGCGCTGCTGATGCTGGCGCTGCCCGGCGCCGCCTACGTCTACCAGGGCGAGGAGCTGGGCCTGCCCGAGGTGGTGGACCTGCCCGACGAGGTGCTCACCGACCCCATCTTCCGCCGAACCGGAAGCCGCAGCCGCATCCGCGACGGCTGCCGCGTGCCGCTGCCGTGGTCGGGCCACGCCTCGCCCTTCGGCTTCACCTCGGGCGCGGAGGAGGCCCGCCCGTGGCTGCCGCAGCCCGAGTGGTTCGCCGAGCACGCCACCGACCGGGCGCTGGCCGACACCCGCTCGTTCTGGCACCTGTACCGCGACGGCCTCCAGCTGCGGCGCGATCTGCCCCAGCTCGGCGAGGGGACGCTGCGCTGGCTGGACGCGCCACCGCAGGTCCTGGCCTTCGAACGCGGCGACGGGCTGGTCTGCGCGGTCAACTTCGGCACCTCACCCGTGCCCGCCCCGGTGCCCGGCACCCCGCTGCTGGCCAGCGGCGAGTGCCCGGACGGGACGCTCCCCGGCTCCACCGCGGCCTGGTGGGTCGCCGACCCCGCGCCCGCACCCCGCTGACCTGACGGAACCCCGGACTCCGCCTGACTCCACCGGCACTCCCCCACACCATCCACCCTCCGGCCCCCGGGCCGGCCGACCCCGAGAGGGACACCCATGAACACAGGCAGCACCGCCAGACGCACCGCGACCGCCACGGCCACGGCGCTCGTACTCGCCCTGACCGCCTCCGCCTGCGGCGGCGAGTCCACCACCGCGAGCGGCGAGGGCGGCCAGGAGCTGAAGGGCGAGACGGTCACGGTCGCCGGGGTGTGGACCGGTGTGGAGCAGAAGAACTTCCAGAAGGTGATGGACGCCTTCGCCGAGAAGACCGGCGCCGAGATGAAGTTCGTCTCCACCGGCGACAACGTCTCCACCGTCGTCGGCTCCAAGATCCAGGGCGGCAACGCGCCGGACGTGGTGATGGTCCCGCAGGTCGGCGTGCTCGAGCAGTTCGCCGAGAAGGGCTGGCTCAAGCCGCTGTCGAAGAAGGCCGACGACCGCGCGCGCGACTACTTCGCCCCGGTGTGGAAGGAGTACGGCACGGTCGGCGACATCTTCTACGGCCTGTACTTCAAGGCGTCCAACAAGTCGACCGTCTGGTACGGCCCCGAGGCCTTCGAGCAGGCCGGCATCACCCCGCCCGAGGACTACGACGGGATGCTGAAGGCCGGCCGGACCCTCTCCGACTCCGGTGTGGCCGCCTTCTCCGTGGCGGGCGAGGCCGGCTGGCCGCTCACCGACTGGTTCGAGAACGTCTACCTCTCCCAGGCGGGCCCGGAGATGTACGACAAGCTCGCCGCCCACGAGATCCCCTGGACCGATCCGTCCGTCGTCAAGGCCCTGACCACCCTCGGCGAACTCTTCGGCGACAAGGAGCTGGTGGAGGGCGGCGGCGCGGGCGCGCTGCGCACGGACTTCCCCGAGTCCGTCGAGAAGGTCTTCGGCGACGACCCCAAGGCGGGCATGGTCTACGAGGGCGACTTCGTCGCGGGCCTGATCAGCGGGCAGTTCGGCAAGAAGGTCGGTGAGGAGGCCAAGTTCTTCCCGTTCCCGGCCGTGGACGGCGGCGAGCCGCCGGTGGTCGGCGGCGGGGACGCGGCGGTCGTCCTCAAGGACGGGAAGAACGCCGACGCCGGGATGAGGTTCGTGGAGTTCCTGGCCACCCCGGAGGCCGCCGAGGTGTGGGCCGGGGCCGGCGGCTTCATCTCCCCCAACGAGGCGCTGAACCTGGACGCCTACCAGGACGAGACCACCCGGCAGATCGCCCAGTCCCTGGTGGAGGCCGGCGACGGCGTGCGGTTCGACATGTCCGACCAGGCCCCGGCCGCCTTCGGCGGCACCCAGGGCGCCGGCGAGTGGAAGCTGCTCCAGGACTTCCTGCGCGACCCCTCCGACCCCGAGGGCACCGCGAAGAAGCTGGAGGCCGCCGCGGCCAAGGCCTGGAAGAAGAGCTGAGGCGAGAAGCACCGATGTCCGCCCAAGCACCCGCCGTGCCGCCCGCGCAAGCGGGCGGCACCCCGGCCGGCGCCTCCCCCTCGCGGGGGGCGCCCGCCCGGGGCGACGACCCCCGCAGGCGCGCGGCGCGCCGCCGCAGGCTCGTCGCCGCCGCCTTCCTGCTGCCCGCGCTGCTGCTGCTCGGCGCGCTGGTCGCCTACCCGATCCTGTTCTCCGTCGGCCGCAGCCTCTTCGACGCCTCCGGCACCCGGTTCGTCGGCGCGGACAACTACGTCGAGATGTTCCGCGACCCGACCACGCTCAAGGCGGTGCGCAACACGGCGATCTGGGTCGTGGTCGCACCCGCCCTGCTGACCGGCCTGGGCCTGATCCTGGCCGTGCTCACCGAGAAGGTGCGCTGGGCGACCGCGTTCAAGCTGCTGATGTTCATGCCGATGGCGATCTCCTTCCTCGCCGCCGGGATCATCTTCCGCATCACCTACGAGCAGGACCCCGACCGCGGCGTCCTCAACGCCGTCGCCGTCGGCGTCCACGACGTCTTCGCCGACCGGCCCGCCTACCCCGGCGCCCGGGGCAGGGAGGACGCCGGCGAGACCCCGCTGGCCAGGGGCCAGGACGGCTCCTACGGCACCGCCGCGGACCTGACGCCCGGCCGCACCGTCTCGCTCGGCGTCGTCGGCGTACCCCCCAAGGAGGTGCCCTCCGGCGCCGAGCCCGCCACCGTGCCCGAGGGATCCTCCGGCGCCGGGGACGGCGCGCTCGCCGGGACCGTCTACCTGGACTTCACCCCCGGCGGGGGCGGCGAGCCGGGCCGGATCGACTCCGGCGAGCGCGGCCTGCCCGGCATGACCGTCCAGGCGGTGCGCGACGGGAAGGCGGTGGGCGAGGCCACCACCGCCGCCGACGGCTCGTTCCGCATCACCGGCCTGGACGGCGGCTCGTACGCCCTGCGGCTGCCGGCGTCCAACTTCGCCGAGCCCTACGGCGGGATCTCCTGGCTCGGCCCCGCCCTGGTCACCCCGGCGATCATCGGCGCCTACCTGTGGATCTGGACCGGCTTCTCGATGGTGCTGATCGGCGCCGGACTGGCCGCGATGCCCCGGGACGTGCTGGAGGCCGCGCGGATGGACGGCGCGAACGAGTGGCAGATCTTCCGCAGGATCACCGTGCCGCTGCTCGCGCCCGTGCTGACCGTGGTCTTCGTGACGCTGGTGATCAACGTGATGAAGGTCTTCGACCTCGTCTACATCATCGCCCCGGGACCGGTGCTCCAGGACGCCAACGTACTGGCCATGCAGATGTGGCTGGTCTCCTTCGGCGGCGGCAACAACCAGGGGCTGGGCAGCGCCATCGGCGTCCTGCTGCTTCTCCTGGTGGTCCCGGCCATGGTCTTCAACATCCGACGCTTCCGCAGGAGCCAGTCATGACCCACGGCACCGTCGACGGCCCGGTGGGGAAGCCTGCCGGGAAGGGAGCGGCCGCACAGGCTCCGGCTCCCGCGGCTGCGGCGGCAGCCGCGGGGGCCGGGCACCACCCCCCGCACGCGGTACGGGCGCGGCGGCCCGCCGGCGCGCGGATCGGCGCCTGGCTGGGCAGGGGCGCCGTCCAGGTCTTCCTCGTCGTCACCGCACTGGTGTGGATCACCCCCGCGCTGGGGCTGTTCCTGTCCTCGCTGCGGTCGGAGGAGGCCAACTCCGCCAGTGGCTGGTGGACGGCGCTGACCGAGCCGGGCCAGCTGTCGGCCGACAACTACACGGCCCTGCTGGCGGATTCCGGCATCACCCAGGCGTTCTGGAACACCGTGCTGATCTCGGTGCCCACCACCGTCGCCGTGGTGGTGGTCGCCGCGCTGGCCGGATACGCCTTCGCCTGGCTGGAGTTCCCCGGCCGCGACTGGATCTTCCTGGTGGTCGTCGGACTGCTGGTGGTGCCGGTCCAGGTCGGTCTGCTGCCGGTGGCGAAGATGCTGGGCGCGGTCGGGCTGTTCGGCACGATCCCCGGCGTGGTCCTCTTCCACGTCGCCTACGGGCTGCCGTTCGCGGTCTTCCTGCTGCGCAACTACTTCGCGGAGATCCCGCGGGAGATGCTGGAGGCCGCGCGGATGGACGGCGGCGGGGAGTGGCGGATCTTCACGCGGCTCGTGCTGCCGGTGGGCAGGCCGGCGATCGCGAGCCTGGCCATCTTCCAGTTCCTGTGGGTGTGGAACGACATGCTGGTGGCGCTGATCTTCGCCGACAGCGACTCGCAGCCGCTGACCGTCGCGCTCCAGTCGGAGATGCGGCAGTTCGGCAGCAACATCGAGATCCTCGCGCCCGGCGCCTTCCTGTCGCTGGCCGTTCCGCTGGTGGTGTTCTTCGCCTTCCAGAAGCACTTCGTGCAGGGCGTCATGGCGGGATCGGTGAAGTGACCGCGCGGGGCAGGGGGCGACGGGGGGCCTGAGCGGGGGGCCGTGAGCGGTCCCTGCCGCCGTCACGGGGGGCGGCAGGGGCCGGGGCCCGCCCCGCGGACCGTACGGACCGGTGCGGACCGCGGGGCGGGCCCTCGGACCTCCGGGGGCGGGCCCTCAGACCTCCAGCAGCACCGTGAACGGGCCGTCGTTGGTGAGCGAGACCTCCATCCTCGCCCCGAAACGGCCCGTCTCCACCCGCGCGCCCAGCGCCCGCAGCCTGGCGCACACCTCCTCGACCAGGGGCTCGGCCACCGGGCCGGGGGCGGCGGCCTGCCAGGTGGGGCGGCGCCCCTTGCGGGCGTCTCCGTAGAGGGTGAACTGGCTGACGACCAGCAGGGGGGCGCCGGTGTCCGAGCAGGACCTCTCGTCCTGAAGGATCCGCAGGCCCCACAGTTTGCGCGCGAGCCGGTCGGCCTTGTCGGGGGTGTCGTCGTGGGTCACCCCGACCAGCACGCACAACCCCTCCCCGGTGATCTCGCCGACGGTCTCTCCCGCGACGACGACCTTCGCGCCGTCGACCCTCTGCACCACAGCTCGCATGCCGACCATCATGCCGCCCCCGTCGTGCGCCCGCCGACCGCCGCCGGACGGGTGGCCCGGACTGCACGCAGGGTGCCCGCGGTGGCACGATGCGTGCAGCACGGTGCGCACGGTGGCCTGCGGCGTATCCGTGACGGGCCGTGGCACCGCGTTGTGGTCCACGGCGAAGGGGATGAGGGGCACACAGAAGATGAGCACTGCCGGGACCGGGCGGACGCCCGGAGCCGTACCGGCGGCCCGCGAGGCCGCCTCCACGACCACCTCCACGACCACCTCCGCCGCCCCGGCGGGCGCCGCGGGGACCGCCCCGGCGGGACCGCCCGCCGACGCCGGCGGCGCCGGCGCGGGCGGGGCACCCCCGGCGGTCCCGCACGAGGCCGGGCCTCCCGAGCTGACCGCTCTGCGCCTGCCCCAGCTGCGCGAACTGCGCCGCCAGGCGCAGCAGGAGGAGGCCGACCTCAGCTACGTGCGGCGGCTGGTCCAGGGACGCGTCGACATCCTCCGCGCCGAACTGGCCCGCCGCAGCGCCGCGGACGTGCCCCTGATCGACCGGCTGGCGGAGATCCTCGCCGAGGCTCCCCCGCCCGGCCGGGGCCCGGCCCGCTCGGCCCGCCATGTGACGCTGCGCACCCCGCGCAGCGAGGAGTACCGGCGGCTGGCCGAGGAGGTGCTCGCCGAGGTCGAGCTGTCCGACCTCGCCGCCCGCACCGACGCCGAGCTGCACGCCGCCATGGCACGGCTGGGCGAGCACGAGCACCGGATCTCCCTGCGCCGCCGGGCGCTCCAGCGGACGGCGAACGGGTGCAGCGCCGAGATCGCGCGCAGGTACCGTGAGGGCGAAGCACACGTGGACGACCTGCTGCCCTGACCCCGGGGGCGGTCGTCCCCCCTACACCCAGGGAAGGCCGCCCATGTCCGCCAGCACCACCCCGCCCGCGAACACCCCCGCCCCCGCCCCCGGCGGGCGGCCCGGGCCGCTCGCCGGAGCGCCCTCCGCCCAGCTCCCGGTCCTCGCCGAGGTCGTGCGCTCGGGGTTCACCGAGGGCAGCCACCGCGGTTCCGTGGTGGTGCTCGGCCCGGACGGCGGCGTGGAGTGGTCGCTGGGCGAGGTGGCCGCGCCGGTCTACCCCCGCTCGTCCAACAAGCCGATGCAGGCGGCGGCCGTGCTGCGCGCCGGCCTGGAGCTGTCGGGCGAGCGGCTGGCGCTGGCCGCCGCCAGCCACTCCGGCGAGCCCTTCCACCTGGAGCTGGTGCGTACCATGCTCGCCGAGCACGGGCTGACCGAGGACGACCTGGGCTGCCCGCCCGACCTGCCGCTGGACCGGGAGGAGGCCGACCGGTTCCTGGCGGCGGGCTCACGTCCCTCCCGCACCGCCATGAACTGCTCGGGCAAGCACACCGCCATGCTCGCCGCCTGCCGGGTGAACGGCTGGTCCGGCGCCGACTACCTCGACCCCGGCCACCCCCTCCAGGCGCTGGTGCGCGAGCGGATCGAGGCGGCGGCGGGCGAGCCGGTCGCGCACACCGGCACCGACGGCTGCGGCGCCCCGCTGATGGCGATCTCCCTCACCGGCCTGGCCCGCGCCTTCCGCTCCTTCGTGCTGGCCGAACCGGGCACCCCCGAGCGCCGGGTCGCCGACGCCATGCGGGCCCACCCCGAGTACGTGGCGGGCACCCGGCGTGAGGACACCCGTCTGATGCGCGGAGTGCCGGGCGCACTGGCGAAGGTGGGCGCCGAGGCCGTCCAGGCGGTGGCCCTGCCCGACGGCCGCGCGCTGGCGATCAAGATCGACGACGGCGGGCTGCGGGCCCTCGGCCCGGTCCTGGCCCGGACACTGGCGCGGATGGGCGTGGAGTCCCCGGCACTGGCGGAGATCGGCGACTCCCCGCTGCTGGGCGGGGGACGTCGGGTGGGGGAAATCCGCGCGACGTTCTGAGACCGGCGGTCCTAACGTAACCCCCATGGACCCGAACGCCCCTGACATCCGCACCATCACCGAGGACGAGTACCCGGGCTGGCTGCGCGCGCTGCGCGCCGGTTTCCTGCACTCCGCGGAACTCACCGCCGAGGAGCTGGCCGCACGGCGCGGCGCGATCGAACTCGACCGTACGCAAGGGGCGTTCGAGGACGGCCGCTGCGTCGCCACCTTCCGCACGCTGCCGCAGCGGCTGACCGTCCCCGGCGGCGCGGCGGTGGCCTCCCTGGCCGTCACCAACGTCTCCGTCCTGCCCACCCACCGCCGCCGCGGGCTGCTGACGCGGATGATGCGCGACGCGCTGGCCGACGGGCGCGAGCGCGGGGACGTCTGCTCCACGCTGGACTCCGCCGAGTACCCGATCTACGGCCGCTACGGCTACGGCCCGGCCACCTGGTCGACCGACTGGACCGTGGACGCCGCCCGCGCCGGGCTGGACCCGCGCTGGTCGCGCCCTCAGGAAGAGGGCGCCCGGATCGATCTGGTGGAGCCCGCCCGGGCGCGCGTCCTGGGCGCCGCGCTGCACGAGCGGGTGTGCGCGCTGCCCGACCGGCAGGGCATGACGGACCGCACCGAGCGCTGGTGGAAGCTGAACACCGGCGCGATCGACTGGCCCGGCAGCGGCTTCGCCCCGGCCTTCCACGCCGTGTACCGCGACGCCGCCGGGGATGTGCGGGGGCTGCTGACGTACACCGCCGACGACCACTGGGAGAACGAGGCGCCGCGCCTGAACGCCCGCGTCCGCGACCTGATCACCGCCGACGCGGCCGCCGAGCGGGCCCTGTGGCACTTCCTGCTCTCCATGGACTGGGTCGCCACCGTCCACTGCCGCCGGCTCGCCCCCGACTCCCTCCTCCCCCGGCTGCTGCCGAACCCGCGCGCCGCCCGGATCACATCCCACGCGGACTTCCTGTGGCTGCGCCCGCTGGACGTCCCCGCGCTGCTCCGGGCCCGTACGTACCCGGTCTCCGGCACGCTGGTGCTGGAGCTGGAGGACCCGATGGGCATCGCCGGGGGGCGCTTCCTGCTGGACGCCTCCCCCGAGGGAGCCACCTGCGCGCCCACCACGCGTCCGGCCGACCTCTCGATGGGGGTGGGCGCGCTGAGCTCGATGTACCTGGGGGACGAGTCCGCCTCGCGGCTGCGGGAGCTGGGGCAGCTCGACGAGGAGCGCCCGGGCGCGGCGGCCCTGGCGGACGCCCTGCTGCGCACGGGCCGCAGGCCCTGGGCGCCGGACGTCTTCTGACGCCCGGCGGGGCACGGGCGCGAGCCCGTGCCCCGGTCCCGTGCCCCGGTCCTGTGACGCGGTTCCGGGGTACGGCGTACCGCCGTGACCCGGGCCGCGCGGGCCCCGCGCCGGATCCCGCGCGGGCCCCGCTGCGGCACCGGCGGTACGCCCCGCGGCGGGGGCGGGGGCCTTCCGTCCCGGCGGGAGGGCGGGCCGGCGTCACCGGCTCTCCTCCGGCCGTTCCTCCCGCCCCCCTTCCCGCCTCCGGCGGGCCTCCCGGCCCAGCAGGTACGGGCCCGCGACGGCCCCGGCCACCGCCAGGTACAAGGGCATCAGCTTGAGCGCGAGGGGCATCGAGGCGCCGAGGACGGCCTCGGCGGTCAGGCCGATCGCCACGGCGACCAGCTCGCCCAGGAGGAAGCCGGCGAAGGCGCCGGCGAGGACCGCGAGCACGTACTTCATGGTCTTCTCGCTCTCTCGGATCGGAGTGTCTACAGGTACGAGGGGCCGGTGACCCGGCCCCGGAAGGCCATCCACAGCCACACCTGGGCGGCCGCCGGCAGCGGCGTCACCACCAGCACCGCCGGCACCAGCAGCCCGAGCACCGTGCCGCCGGCCGCCGAGTCGGCCAGGGGCAGCCGTACGCCCGCGGCGAGCGGCGGCACGGCCATGGCCATGGCGGTCAGGGCGAAGGTGGACCGCTCCCCGGCGCGGCCCGAGGGCAGCCGGGCTCGGTGGCGCGGGCCGCCGGTCAGCCGCAGCGCGGCGAAGGCCGACCCGTGGACGGCGAACAGCGCCGCCACGCCCAGCGAGGTGAGGACGGCCGCCGGGCCCGCGGCCGGTGCGTCCGGGGCGCCGTTGAGCAGCCCGGCCAGCAGCCATCCCCAGGCGAGGGCCGCCGTCCAGCTCCCGCCCGCGACCATGCCGTCGCACAGCGCCCGCCAGGCGCGCCACGGGGCTCGTCCGCGCCACCACAGGCCCGCGTCGCGTACGACCCATCCGGTCAGCAGGGGGACGAGGACGGCGAACTGGCCGCTGAACACCTCCCCCTCCAGCGCCGGGAAGCAGCCGACGAACACCCCGGCGGCGGCGATCAGCCACACCTCGTTGGCCAGGAAGAAGGGGGCGATGGCGGCCAGGACGGTACGCCGCTCGTCCTCGTCGCGTCCCAGGTGGTGCAGGAGCATGCCGACGCCGAGGTCGGCGCCGCCGAGCACCAGGTAGCCGACGGTGAACAGCCCCAGCAGGGCGGCGGCGAGGGTCTCCACGGCGGTCTCCGTTCTCCGTCACCCGTACGGTTCCGGACAGGGCTGTCGGCTGTCGGCTGTCGGTTCTCAGTAGGCGGGCATGGGGCCGGGGTCGCGGTCGGCGGGCGGCCCGCCGCCTCCCGGCGCCCGCCCGTCCTCTCCGGAACCTCCGGTCCCCGAGGGCTCCCCCGGCTCCCCGATCTCCCCGAGCGTGACGGCGCCGGGGCCCCGGCGGGCGGTGCGCAGCAGCAGCCACCAGTTGACGGCCAGCAGCAGTGCGAAGAGCGTGGTGAAGACGGCCAGCGAGACCCGCATCGCACCGGCAGACACGTCCGAGAGCGCGTCCTCGGTCCGCAGCAGCCCGTACACCACCCACGGCTGCCGGCCGGCCTCCCGGAAGACCCAGCCCGCCGTCATCGCCGCGTACGGCAGCGGCACCAGCGCCATCAGCAGCAGGTGCCAGGTCCGGAAGCGGAGTACGGCCCGGCGGAAGCAGGCCAGCAGCGCCGAGCCGGCCGAGGCGTACAGCATCAGCGCGAACGCGCCGAGCATCAGCAGCGCGGCGCCGCGCACCAGCCCCTGGGAGGGGATGTAGTCACCCGGGCCGAAGCGTTCGGTCAGCTCCGCCTGGAGCCGTGCGATCTCGGCCGTCTCCGCCCGCCACACCGCGCTCTTCATCGGCTGGTGGCCGGCGATCGCGGAGAGCTGGAGGCCGCCGGACGCCGCCGTCCACAGCAGCGCGGGCGGCGCGAGGAAGACCCCGATCCGCAGCGACCTGCGGAACAGCTCGGTGTCGGCCCCGGACAGCCCGTGCCCGCCGCGCCGGCGCAGGTGGTACGCGCTGATCCCGGCGACGAAGAACGCCGCCGTCAGCAGCGCCCCGCCCGCGATGTGGCCGAAGGCGAGCAGTGTGCTGGGGTTGGCCAGTACGGCGGGGGCGTCGGCCAGTTCGATGCCGTGCGCCGTCCTGACGTACCCCACGGGGTGGTTGAGGAAGCCGTTGGCGACCAGGATCCAGTAGGCCGACAGGTAGGCGGTCCCGGTGACCACCCACAGCAGGGCGCAGTGCAGCCGGGGCCCGAAGCGGTTCCAGCCGAAGATCCACAGCCCCAGGAAGGTGGACTCGACGAAGAACGCGACGATCGTCTCCATCGCCAGCGAGGCGCCCAGGACATCGCCCGCGTAGTGTCCGAGCCCGCTCCAGGCCAGCCCGAACTGGAACTCCATGACGATGCCGGTGACGATCCCGACCGCGTAGTTGACGACGTAGAGCTGCCCCCAGAAGCGCACCATGCGCTCGCGCACGGCCGCGCCCCGCCCGCCGTCCCCCTCCCCGCGTCCGTTCCCGCGTCCGCTTCCGCGCCGCAGCACCGCCCAGGTCTGGACGGCGGTCACCACGGTGGCCAGGCCCAGCGTCAGCGAGACGAACAGGAAGTGCGCGGCGGCGGTGAGGGCGAACTGCCACCGCGCGAGGTCGAGTGCTCCGGTTCCGTCCACCCCACCACCGTCGGCGGACGGTGTGCCCCGGCACATCGGCCCGTGGCGGACACCTGGGGTACGGCGCCGGTCGCGGCCGGGCAGGCGGACGTACCACCCGGGTTGCGCCCGCGGGCGCGCTCCCCCTAGGGGGACCCGCTCCCCCGGCCCTCCCGGCCCCCGGCCCGCCCTACTCCAGCCAGCCCGGCGTGACCATCCCCGACTCGTACGCCAGGATCACCAGCTGCGCCCGGTCGCGTACGCCGAGCTTGGTCATGATCCGGCTGACGTGCGTCTTGGCGGTGGCCGGGCTGAGCACCAGGCGGCGGGCGATCTCGTCGTTGGACAGGCCCTCGCCCACCAGGGTCATGACCTCGCGCTCCCGCCCGGTGAGCGCCCTGAGCCGGGGCGAGGGGTCGGGCTGCCGCGCCCGTCCGGCGAACTGCGCGATCAGGCGGCGGGTCACCGCCGGAGCGATCAGCGCGTCGCCGCGCGCCACGACCCGCACCGCGTGCAGCAGCTCCATCGGCTCGGTGTCCTTGAGCAGGAAGCCGGAGGCGCCCGCGCGCAGCGCCCCGTACACGTAGTCGTCCACATCGAAGGTGGTCAGGATGACCACCCGGGTGTCCGGGAGCCGTTCGTCGGCGGCGATGCGCCGGGCGGCCTCCAGCCCGTCCAGCTCGGGCATCCGGATGTCCATCAGCACCACGTCGGGCCGCAGCGCGCGCGTCAGCTCCACGGCCCGCAGCCCGTCCCCGGCCTCGCCGACGACCTCGATGTCGTCCTCGTCGCCGAGGATGGAGCGGAAGCCCGCCCGCACCAGGGTCTGGTCGTCGGCGAGGATGACACGCACCCGTCGCCCGTCGTGCTCTGCGGCCATGGCATGAGCCTATGCCGCCCGGCCGCCGCCCGGCCGCCCCCTCACGGGGTGTGGAGAGGCTGTGGAACCCGCCACACGGCCTCCCAAGATCGGGTACGGTCGTGGCTCGCCGGTCCGGAGCGGCACACACCCGCCCAGGCGGTGCACAATTGCACAAAAGATGTGCTCAACGGCCGAATCGGCCCTCTCCACCCCGAGCGGGCCGCCCGCCCGTCCGCGGTGCGCCCGGCCGTGAGGCGGTACCGGCGTTCCGTTCGCGGGCTGCTGCCCCCGCGAGCCGCGCGGTAGTGTTCGAGACGGACAGAGGGTGCGTGTCACCATGACGGAGAGGTCTCCGGCACCGGCCGGCACCGCGCAGAGGGGAGGGGCCATGAGCGAGGTGAGCGGCGACGTCGACTACGCCGCCCTGTTCGACGCAGTCCCCACACCCCTGTCGGTACTGGACCGGGACTTCGTCTTCGTGGAGGCCAACCAGGCCTATCTGGAGATCACCGGGCGTTCCCACGGCGAGCTGATCGGCCGCCATCTGTTCGACGTCTTCCCCGCCAACCCGGAAGACCCGAACGCCGACGGCCCCGGGAACCTGCTGGCCTCGTTCCGGCGCGTGCTGGAGACGGGCAAGCCGGACACCATGGTCCTCCAGCGGTACGACATCCCCCGCCCCGGCGCCGAGGGCGGGTACGAGGAGCGGTACTGGAGCCCGGTCAACACCCCCGTCCTCGACGAGGACGGTTCGGTGCGGCTGATCATCAACCGCGTCGAGGACGCCACGGCGTACGTGCGCGACAGCCTCGCCCACCCCACCAGCCTGACCGGCACCGGTGACAGCCTGCGGGCGGTCGGCGGGAAGATCGCCGAGGCCGAGCTGTACGCCCGCGCGCGGGAGCTGTACGAGCACAACGAGCGGCTGCGGCAGGCGCACGCACGCGAGCACGAGGTGGCCCTCACCCTGCAGAAGGCCATGCTGCCGACGCACATGCCGCTGGAGCGCCGCAACGCGGCCGTGCGCTACCGGCCCGCCCAGGGCTCGCTGAACGTGTGCGGCGACTGGTACGACATGATCAACCTCAGCGAGGACCGCTTCGCCGTGGCCGTGGGCGACGTCGTCGGCCGGGGCCTGGAGGCCGCCAGCGTGATGGGGCAGCTGCGCAGTGCCCTCAGCGCCGCCATGCGGGTCGCCGACGGCCCCGCGCAGGCGCTGTACGGCCTGGACCTGTACGCGCGCTCCCTCGACGGCGCGCTGGCCACCACCGCCGTCAAGCTCGACATCGACACCCACACCCACACGCTCACCTACAGCAGCGCCGGCCACCTGCCGCCCATGGTGTGCCACCCCGACGGGTACACCGAGCTGCTGGACCAGGCCACCGACGTGCCCCTGGCCGCCCGGAGCAGGCCCTCGCACCGGCCGCAGGCGATCACCACCTACGTGCCGGGCTCGACCCTCGTCCTCTACACCGACGGGCTGGTCGAGCGCCGCGAGGAGTCCATCGACGTCGGGCTGAAGCGGCTGTCGGAGAGCCTGGCCCGGCACCGCGACCTGGGCCCGGAGGAGATCGCCGACAACCTCCTGGAGGACCTCGGCATGAACCAGGGCACCGCCGACGACGCGGCCCTGGTCGTCATCAAGCTCTAGTGCCGCGGCGGGGCCGGTGGCAGGCGGCGCGGACGGTGACGAGCGGCGGTGGCGGCCGACGTCACCGGGCGGGCTCCCCCAGCGGCAGCCGGGCCTCCACCCGGTAGCCCCGGACGCCTCCCGTACCGTCCTCCCCGCGCACGTTCCCGGCGGTCAGCGTGCCGCCCAGCGCCCGCGCCCGCTCCGCCATCCCGGCGACGCCGCTGCCCGGGGCGCCCCCTCCCGGCCCGCCGGCGCCTTCGACTCCCGCCTCCCGCGGCGCCCCGTGCCCGTCGTCCTCGACCAGCACCCGCACGGCGTCCTCCTCGTGGCGGACGGTGACGACCGCCCGCCGCGCCCCCGAGTGGCGGACCGTGTTCGTCAGGGACTCCTGCACGATCCGGTACGCGGCCAGCCCCACCTGCGGCGGCACCGGCCGCCCCGGCCGTCCCTCGGTCACCAGACGCGCGTCCAGCCCGGCCCCGCGCGCCCGCTCCACCAGGGTGCCCACGCCCTCCAGTCCGGCCGCGGGCGCGGTGGGCGCCGCCTCCTCGTCCGCCTGCCGCAGCACTCCGAGCGTGGCCCGCAGTTCGCGCAGGGCGTCGCGGCTGCCGGCCCGCACCGCCTCCAGCGCGGCCACCAGCCCCTCCGTGTCCCCGGGCCGCCTGGTGTGCCGGTGCAGCGCGGCCCCGGACTGCACATTGATCAGCGACAGGCTGTGGCCGATCACGTCGTGCAGCTCGCGGGCGATGCGCAGCCGCTCCTCCACCGCGGACTGCCGCGCCCGCACCTCCTTCTCCCGCTCCGCCGCGACCGCCCGCTGCTCCACCTCCCGCAGATACGCCTGCCGGTTGCGCTGGGCGTGCCCGGCGGCGATCACCCCGAACAGCCAGCCGGTGAGGAGCACCATCGCGGCGTCGTCCACATGGCGTCCGCCGTCCGGCCCGGGCGCCAGTTCGCCGTAGCCGACGGCCAGCATGGCCGGTACCGCCAGCGCCACGGCCGCCGTCAGACGCCCCTCGGCCGCGACGGTGTAGAGCGCGACGGCGAAGGCGATCACCGGCAGCGGGCTGTCGTACGGGTTGACCGGGTAGTACACCGCCGCGCACAGCAGGACGGCCAGCGCCACCGGCACCGGCCGGCGCCGGCGCCAGTACAGGGCCCCGCAGCAGGCCGCGATCAGCGCCCAGTCCAGGGCCATCCTCGGCCACGGCTGGGGGACGACGGTCATCCGGTACGCGTTGAGCCCCACCAGGACCGCCACGACCACCGCCGCCAGGAGGCGGGCGGGGCGGCGGGGGAAGGACGTCACGATCGGCGGCATGGGACGAAGCGTATGCACGGGCCCGCGCGGAACGCGGGGACCGCGGGCCGGTCCGGAGGACTCCGCGGCCGGCGGGAGCGCGGCGGCACCGGCCGGAAAGCGGGCATACGTAGTCTGAACACGATCGGCCGCCGAGGCGGCGAGACGGTACGACGAGGAGGCACCCGATGTCCGACGCCCCGACCCCCGAGACCTCCCAGCCCGCGCACGACCCGGAGGTGCTCCAGCTCGCGGCCAAGGTCTTCGACCTCGCCCGGGAGGGTGACACGGACACCCTCGCGGCGTACGTGGACGCGGGCGTACCGGCCAACCTGACCAACGACAAGGGCGACTCGATCCTGATGCTCGCCGCCTACTACGGCCGCACCCCCACCGTGCGGGCCCTGCTGGAGCGCGGCGCCGACCCCAACCGGGTCAACGACCGCGGCCAGACGCCCATCGGGGGCGCGGTCTTCAAGGACCAGGAGGAGATGGTGCGGCTGCTGCTGGAGGCCGGGGCCGATCCGGCGGCGGGCAACCCCTCGGCCATCGACACGGCGCGGATGTTCGGCCGCCACGAGCTGCTGGAGCTGCTCGGCGCGGAGTGAGCCGCGCGGAGTGAGGCGCGGCGCGGAACGGCCGGCCGGGACGTCCGTCCCGGCCGGCCGTTCCGCACGTTCTCCCGCCCCCTCACACCGGGTACGGCACTTCCTCCCGCGCCCGCCGCAGGGCCAGCGCCCACCAGGCGAGCTGGTCCAGCAGGGCGTTCGCGGCCCCGGCCGCCTCACCCGCCCGGCGCGGCTCGCCGTCCGGCCCGAACTCCCGCCAGGCGTCGTGGAAGCTGACGGTCTCCCGGATCGTGGCCGCGTGCAGCTCTGCGAAGACCAGCCGCAGCTGCTCCACCGCCCGCAGCCCCCCGCCCCGCCCGCCGTAGGAGACGAACCCGACCGGTTTGGCGCGCCACTGGGGCTTCAGGGAGTCGATCGCCGCCTTCAGTTCGCCGGGGAAGCTGTGGTTGTACTCGGGCACCACGACCACGACGGCGTCGGCGGCGTCGATCCGCTCGCCGAACGTCCTCGCGTCCCCGTCGGGCCGCGCCAGGTCGATCACGTCGAGCTTCACGTCCTCGCGCCGCCCGGCCTGCCGTGCGAACCACTCCCCCACCGTGGTCACGAAGCGCCCCTCGCGCACGCTTCCGAGGATCACTGCCAGCCGGTACTGGTCCTGCCGTGCCGTCGCGTTCATCGCGTTCTCCCGTCCACTCGGCCGCGGCCTCGCCGCGAGGCCACGACCGAGAACCTAGAAATTCAAGCCGACTTGAGGTCAAGTACGCGCCCGGACAAGGGCTTCGCGTCCGGTGCCACACACCCGGGCGGCCGTACGCGTCCACTCCGCCGCACACCGCCGTCACCATCCGTTCTTCTTCCCGACGCGCTTGTGGGACCACGGTGAAAAATCCACCGGCACCGGCGTCAGGCAGCGACTATCTGGATACGGAAAGTGATAGTCGCCCGTCGGAGGGCATCGAAGGATCACGGAGCGCGATGGAATCCCGAACTCAGTACTTCCCGGCGGCCTCGGAGGCCCTTGCGGACCTGAACGGCGGGAGGTGCCGGCATACGCCGGCACCCGTACGCACCTCACCCGCACCGGACTCCGGGCCGGCCGTGCCGCCGGACGATCCGCCCGGGAGGACCGTGGCGGCGCCGCGGGCGCGGGAGGCGTGGTGAGCGTGGACGGGCGGGAGGGAGCACCCGCGATCATGGTCGGTTCGGTGGCGCGGGACCTGCGGGACGGGCGGGTCGGCGACGTGATGGACGTCCGCCCCGGACGGGTGTGGCTGCGCCCGCTCGGCGGCGGACGGGAGTGGGACGCGAGGCCGGACGACGTCCGGCCGCTCACCGCGCACGAGCAGCTCAGCGCCCGTCTCGCCGCCGCCAACGCACGCAGCCGCCGCGCCCTGCCGTGACCGGACCCGCCGTCACCGTGTAGGAACCGCCCGGCGCGGAGGAACCGCTCAGCGCTCGCCCCGGGAGCCGCCGGGAGGCTCCCGGCGGCTGCGCCGGGCCGACCCGAGGGCGACGCCGAACGCCATGCCCACACCGATCCCGAGGGCGATGTTGTCGAACACCGTCAGGCCGAGGGCGACCCCGATCGCCGTCCCGACGGAGATGCCCACCGCGACATCGCCGTTCCCCGGCCCGCTCCCGCCGTTCTTCCCGTTTCTCTCCGTCATGACCACACCCTCCCATCCGCCCGCCCTCCCCGGCGAGTGGACGGGCGGCCCGCGCGGGCCGCCGCCGCTTCGCTGTCACAGGCCGGACCTAGCATCCGGACATGAGTACGCACCGGCAGGAAGACCCCCTGGCACAGGACCCCGTGACCGTCGGCATGCGCTTCGCCGAGATCGTCACAGGCACTGTGATCAGCGAGGAACCCCCGCACCCGGACTCGCCGCTGGGCCGCATCACGGCCTTCACCGCCGAGCACGGCGGCGAAGCCCTCACCCCGGAGCACGTCCGCGCGGCCGTCGAGGGACGGCCGCTGCCGCCGCCCGCCTGACGGCTCCGGCCGTACGGGCCGCGAGATCCCCGCCGCGGCCGGGTCAGCCCGGGAGGAACTCGCCCACGAGGTCCCACAGCCTTCCGCCCCACCTGCCCCACCAGGGGAGCTTCCATCTGCCGAACGCGGCGGCCAGCGCGTACCCGACGGCGGCGTCCACCGCCTCCGCCCCCGGGCCGTCGCGCCACTCGGCCGGAGCCGGTCGGCCGTCCGAGCGGAAGTGGCCCAAGGGCCGGTCGTTCCGGGCGAGGTGGGACCGCCCGCGGGGGCGGCGGCACGGCGTCAGGCGGTAGTCGACTCCCCGGTGGACGGCACGCACCCCGTACCAGCGGCGCGGCCCCCGGCCCGGCCCCGGGGACAGGACGGCGGGTTCGCCGTCGACGGTCATGGCGAGACGGCGGCGGCGACGGGTACCGACGGGTACCCGTCCGTCCCTCCTCGTCCCCTTGGTGCGGCGAATGGTGACGGCGGGGATCCCCGCCCCCTCGACCCGCAGACTCCCCGCCCCGGGGTACAGCGTCACGCCGACCGTCCCGAAACGGGGGTCGTCGACGAGGCGTGTGGCGCTGACGTAGGCCATGCGGCGATCCTGCCACGCCCGTTCTGGCCGGAAGTCGCCCTGCCGCGCGCCGCGGCCGGGTCCGTACGCTGCGGGGTGGAGATCACCGGTCGGCGCCGAAGCCGTGGCCGGACCGGGCACGGGACCGAGGGCAGTGGGGTGGGGACATGGACGCGCGGCCGCTGACGTTCGTGGTGGGCACCGGGCGGAGCGGTTCGACCGCGCTGTCGCGCGTGCTGAACCTGCACCGGGACGTCCTCAGCCTCAACGAGCTGCTGGCCTCGGTCGGATCCGAGGGGATGCCCGAAGAGGTCCTGGAGGGGGCGGAGTTCTGGCGTCTGCTGGCCGAGCCCAACCCGACGTTCGACAAGATGATCCGCAGCGGCGCGCCCATTCCCGAGTTCCTCTACCCGCGCCGTCCCGGGCGCTTCTCGGCCGACACCACCGGCATTCCCAGACTGTCCCTGATGGTGCTGCCGCACCTCACCGACGACCCCGACGACCTGCTGGACGAGCTCGCCCCGCAGGTCCGCGCCTGGCCTCGCCGCCCGGTCGAGGAGCAGTACCGGGAGCTGTTCGGGCTGCTGTGCGTCCGGTTCGGGCGGCGGGCGGTGGTGGAGCGATCGGGTTTCTCGGTGCGGTGGGTGCCCCGGCTGCGGGCGGGCTTCCCGGAGGCCGGGTTCGTCCACCTCCACCGCGACGGCCCCGACTGCGCGCTGTCGATGAGCCGGCACACCGGTTTCCGGATGATCTCGATGCTGGAGGAGATGTACGCGCTGCTGGACCTGGAACTCGGCGACGAGCTGACGCCCGAGCACGTCCGCGAGCTCCCTCCGGACCTGGCGGGTCTCCTGGAGGACCCGTTCGATCCCCGGCTGGTGTCCGACCGGGTGATGCCGGTGGCCCGGTTCGGGGAGCTGTGGTCGCGCCTGGTGACCGAGTGCCTGGAACATCTGGCCCGGGTGCCGGAGGCGGCCCGGACGAGCCTGTCGTACGAGGACCTGCTGGACGCGCCGGAGCGGGAGCTGTCGCGGCTGGCCGAGTTCGCCGGCGTGACTCCCGACGGGGAGTGGCTGGCGGCGGGCCGGTCGATGCTCGACGCGGGCAGGCGGGGGGCCTCGCTGCGGCTGCCGCCGGACGAGCTGGAGGCGCTGCGGGAGGCCTGCGAGCCGGGGGAGCGGGCGCTCGCCGCGGTGTGACACGAGAAGGGCGGCGCGGAGTGCGCCGGGGGCTCGTCCCGGGAAGCGTCGGCGGTCGGTGGTCCCACCACCGGCCTGTCGTACGGCGGTGTTACGGTGATCTTGACCGCCCCCCACGAGTCGCAGACCGCGCGTTCGGCACGTTCGCGCACGCCGAACCACGGGGGGAGTACATCTTGAGCCGCCGCCGCAACGACCGGCGCACCGGCACCGCTCGGCGCGGCGCCGCCGGCCGGGGTCGTCAGGACGGACGGGGCAGCCGGGGCAGGCGGGCCCGCCGGGGGAGCCGCCGCCATAGACGCCCGCACATACGGGTGCTGGCCTCCATGGCGACCGTCGGGGCCTTCGCACTCGGCGGGTTACTCGTCGCCCAGCAGGACTCCGCGGAGTCCCGGACCATGGCCACACCGCAGGATCCGGATGAGCTGAGGGCCTCCGAGGAGGCGGTGTTCGTACCGCCCTCGCCCCCGCCCTCCCCCTCCGCCTCCGCGTCGCCGTCCCCCTCGCCCTCGCCCTCGCCCTCCATGCAGGAGCCGGCCGGACCGGACGAGCCGTCGGTGATCCCGGTCCCCGCGACCGGGCCGGGCACCTTCACCACCGCGCAGGCCTCTGGCGAGGCCGTCGGACAGGGCACCATCCGCACCTACCGGGTGCAGGTGGAGGACGGCATCGAACTCTCCGCCGAGCAGGCCGCGCAGGAGGTCGCCGCGATCCTCGCCCATCCGCGCGGCTGGACGAACGACGGTGTCAACGGTTTCCGCCTGGTGGCCGACGGCCCCGCCGACTTCACCGTCAAGATCGCCACCCCCGGCACCGCCGACGCCATCTGCGGAGCCGCCGGTCTCAACACCCGCGGCGAGCTGAACTGCGCCGTCGGCCCCACCGTGGTGGTCAACCTCAAGCGCTGGGTGCTGGGTTCGCCGCAGTTCGCCGGGCCCGTCACCGAGTACCGGGCGCTGATCGTCAACCACGAGGTCGGCCACCGCATCGGCCACGGCCACGAGACCTGCCCGGGCCCCGGGCGGCCCGCGCCCGCGATGATGCAGCAGATCAAGGGGCTCAAGGGCTGTGTCGCCAACGCCTGGCCCTACGACACCGACGGCACCTACCTGGGCGGCCCCTCCGTGCCGTAAGCCGCCCCGCGGCGGCCGCGGCGTCCGGCCGGTCCGGGCCGACCGCACTGTCAGTAGGGGCGGTTACGGTCAGACCATGGCTTCCCAGCACAGCCGGAGCCCGTTCTCCGCACTCGGCCGTCTGACCGTCCTCGTCGACGATCCGGACGACGCCCTGGCGTTCTACCGCGATGTCCTCGGACTGCGTGTGCTGTACGACCGGACGGTGGACGGCTACCGGTACCTGCACCTGTGCGTCCCCGGGCAGGAGGGGACCGGCCTGTGGCTGATGCCCGCCACCGGCGAGGAGGAGCGCCGGCTGGTCGGGCGTCAGACCGGCGGACAACCGCTGCTCGTCCTCTACACCGACGACCTGGGCGCGGTCGCCGCCCGTCTGCGCGAGCACGGCGTACGGATGTGGGATCTGCGGGAGGGCGCGGACGGCGCCTCGCTGCACTTCGCCGACCTGTACGGGAACGTGATCGTCGCGGCGCGGCCCCACGGCTGACGGCCCCGGGTCGGCCGGGTCCCGGCTCAGGGACGTTCCGAAGCGGCCGCCGGAGGCGGCATCGCCTCGCGCAGCCGGGCCAGGAAGGCCCGGGCCGCCGGCCCGGAGGGGCCGTCGGCACGCCAGGCCAGGGCGATCCGGCCGCGCAGCCGCGGCCGTACGATCTCCGCCGCCCGCAGCCGGTCCCCGGCCTCCGCCGCCGAGCCCGCCGGGAGCACGGCGACGCCCAGGCCGCGTGCGGCGAGCTCGGCCAGGACGTGCGGTGCGGCGGCGCCCAAGGCCGCCCACGACCCGCACAACCTCTTCCGCTTCAACCGCAACATCAGGCCGGCCGGTGCCGGTCCGTCAGCGGCAGCCGCGCCGTGACCGTCCCGTCCCCGCCGCTCTCCAGGCCGGCTCCGGCGGCCGCGAGCAGACGGCGGGAGGCGGCATTGGCCGCGTCCGTACGGGCGAGCAGCCGGGTGGCGCCGGCGGCGCGGGCCTCGTTCAGGAGGAGGGCGAGCACCGCCGTGCCGACGCCCCGGCCGCGGTGGGAGCGGCCGAGCCACAGCCCGGCCTCGACCGCGCCCGGCTCCGGGGCGGGGGCCAGCCGGGCGGCTCCGGCGACCGCCTCCCGCGGCCGGCCGTCCGGGCCCGGTTCCGTGACGAGGACGGCGTACACGGTCTCCACCGGTTCGGGGCCCAGGGAGCGCGAGCGGTGGAAGCGGACGAACGCCTCGCGCCGGGCGGCCGTCCAGCCGGGCCCGCCGCCGTCCTCGGTCGGCGGCATCACCTCGCCGTGGTCGGCGTCGGAGGCGGCCGTGGCCGCCAGGTCTTCCAGCAGTGCCTCGTCCAGGGGGCGCAGGGCGACGTGGGCGGAGCTCATGAGGTCCATGGGGGGCACACTGCCCGAGACGCGCGCCGCTCCCCAACGGCTTTTCGCATCCGAAAGCCGCTCCCTTACGGGGGAATCCGGCAGGTCGTCCCGTGCGCCGACGGCCCGCCGGGGCGGCGCGGCCTTAGGCAGAAGCCATGGCTCCCCACGAAGACCATCACACCGCCGGAAGCACCGCCGGAAGCACCGCCGAACCCATCACCGAACCCACCACCGAACCCGCCGCCCGCCGCACCGCCGGAGCCGCTCCGTCGCTGTCGCGGCGGCGTTTCACCGCCGGCGCCACCACGGCCGCAGCCGTCGCCGGGCTCGCCGCCGCCGCGCCGGCCGCACCCGCCGCCGCGCCCGGAGCGCCCTCCCCTGACCCCTCGGCCACCGCCGGGCAGGCCGCCCTGGCGGTGGCCCGCGCCATCCTCCTGCTGGACGAGGACGGCACCGAGCTCACCCCCCGGTACGAGAGGATCCTGCGCGGCGGCCTGCCCCGCTCCGGCGCCGCGGGGAGCGGCGCACCGGGCGCGTCCGGCGCACCGGGCAAGGATGTGCTGGTCGTCGGCGCGGGCCCGGCCGGGCTGGTCGCCGCGCTGCTGCTGGGCCGCGCCGGTCACCGCGTCACCGTCGTCGAGGCCAACGGCAACCGGGCCGGCGGCCGGATCAAGACCTTCCGCACCGGCGGCCACGAGGGCGCGGAACAGCCCTTCGCCGACCCCAGGCAGTACGCGGAGGCCGGAGCCATGCGCATCCCCGGCAGCCACCCGCTGGTCATGGGGCTGATCGACGAGCTGGGGCTGAAGCGCCGCCGCTTCCACCTGGTGGACGTGGACGCCGGCGGCGGGCCCGCGTACCGCACCTGGATCGCCGTCAACGGCGTCCGGGCGCGCCGCGCCGACTACGCGAAGGACCCGCGGGCGGTCAACCGCTCCTTCGGCGTGCCCGAGAAGTACCTGGACGTCCCCGCCGCGAAGATCCTGGGCCGGGTCCTGGACCCGGTGCGCGACGAGTACAGCACCGTCGGGCCGGACGGGAAGCGCGTGAACAAGCCGCTGCCGCAGTGCCTGGAGGGCTGGGCCCGGGTGGTTCAGAGGTTCGGCGGCTGGTCGATGCACCGCTTCCTGACCGAGCACGCCGGATTCGACGAGCGCACGATCGACCTGATCGGCACCCTGGAGAACCTCACCTCCCGCCTGCCCCTGTCCTTCCTGCACAGCTTCATCGGCTGGTCCCTGATCAACCCCGGAACCGCCTTCTGGGAGCTTCAGGGCGGCACCGCCACCCTGGTGGACGCGCTGCTGAAGGAGCTCGGGGAGCTGAAGGTCCCGGTGCGCTTCGACCGCCGCGCCACCCGCGTCGAGTACCGCGGGAACGGGCGCGGCACGGGCGACGACACCCCGCACATCGGCGCCGACGGCCCGGCGGTGTGGATCGACACCGTCTCCGAGGGCCGTGACGGCGCTGTGGTGCGCGAGCAGTTCACCGGCGACTTCGCCGTCCTCACCGTGCCATTCTCCGGGCTGCGGCACGTCCAGATCGCCCCCGCGCTGTCGTACGGCAAGCGGCGGGCCGTCACCGAGCTGCACTACGACAGCGCCACCAAGGTGCTGCTGGAGTTCGGCCGCCGCTGGTGGGAGTTCGACGAGGCCGACTGGAAGCGGGAGCTGGAGCGGGTGCGCCCGGGGCTGTACGACGCCTACCGCCTGGGGAGGGCGCCGGACGACGGCAGCCTGCTGGGCGCACATCCGTCCGTGCCGCGCGGCCACATCTCCGACGCCCAGCGCGTGCACTACACCGCCTGCCGCTGGATCTCCCGGGACCAGCCGGAGGCGGCGGGCGTGACCGGCGGCGGGTCGGTGTGCGACAACCCCAACCGGTTCATGTTCAACCCCTCGCACCGGGTCGAGGGCAGCGAGGGCGGCGTCCTGCTGGCCTCCTACAGCTGGGCGGACGACGCCCGGCGCTGGGACTGCCTGGACGACGAGGCCCGCTACCCGTACGCCCTGCGCGGTGTGCAGCAGGTCTACGGGCAGCGGGTGGAGGTCTTCTACACCGGGGCCGGGCGCACCCAGAGCTGGCAGCGCGACCCGTACGCGTACGGCGAGGCGGCCGTGCTGCTGCCGGGCCAGCACACCGAACTGTTCCCGCTGCTGGGCCGCCGCGAGGGGCCGCTGTTCTTCGCGGGGGACCACACCTCGATCAGGACGGCGTGGATCGAGGGAGCCCTGGAGTCGGCGGTGCGGGCGGCGCTGGAGGTCCACCGGGCCTGACGGCGCCCGGCACGGTCCGGCGCGGCCGGGTGGGTGGGTGCGGGTGGGGGCGGCCCGTCACCCGCCCCCACCCGGCCGCCCGCTCCTGCGGCGGGCGGTCAGCCCTCGCCCCTGAGGCGGCCCGCGATGCGCACCACGCGCTGCGCCATGTGGTCGAGGGCCGCGTACTCCGCGTCGGTGAGCGGGGCGTCGTTGTTCGGCCCGGTGACGTGGGAGACGCCGTAGGGGTTGCCGTCGGTGAACTTCAGCGGGTCGGTGTAGCCGGGCGGCACCAGGATGCCGCCGAAGTGGATGAGCACGTTGTAGAGGGTCAGCAGCGTCGTCTCCTGGCCGCCGTGGGCGGTCTGGGAGGCGGTGAAGCCGGCGTACGCCTTGTCGGCGAGCAGCCCCTGCTGCCACTGCGGGCCGAGGGTGTCGAGGAACTGCTTGAGCTGGCTGGCGACGTTGCCGTACCGGGTGGGCGTGCCGAACAGCACGGCGTCGGCCCACACGACGTCGTCGGCGGTGGCCTTCGGCTCGTCCTTGGTGTTGTCGAAGTGCTGGCTCCACGCCGCGTTGGAGGCGATGGCCTCCTCCGGGGCGAGCTCGGCGACCTGCCGCAGCCGCACCTGCGCACCCGCCTGTTTCCCCGCCTCGGTCAGGCGCCTGGCCATCTTGTGGATGGTCCCGGTCGACGAGTAGTAGATCACGGACAGCTTGACATCGCTCATCTGGTTCCGACTCCTTTGCCCGCGCCGCCGGCCGCTCGGGCGCGGCGCGTTCGGTTCACCGTCTGCCGACCGCCACTCTATGCACCCTTACGCACCTTTCACCCGCTTTGCGACGGCGCGGTGGGACGGTGGCGCACGGGGCGTTCCGCGGTCCGCGGCGGGTTTCACATCCCCGGCCGGTCAAACCCCGCACGCCCGACCGCCCGGAACCAGTCGCCCGTCCCCTCCCGTCCCCCTTTCCGTCCCCCCCTCCGCTCCGGCCCGAGCCGTACCGCCCGGGGAGGACCCGCGACCCTCCGCGGACCGGGGGATCCGGCATCGGGAACAATGTGTCTGCCACGCCCGCCCCGGCGCTCCCGGGAACCGGCGCGCGGACAGTCCCACAGCACTCGACCAGCACCGAAGGAGCTCTGGTGGGGGAAACCCAGCGACACAGGGCAGCAAAGCCGTCGTCCTGGCCGGCACACGGCCTCAACCTGGTGCGCGGCGCCCTGATCGGCACCGCGGAGACCGTCCCGGGCGTCAGCGGCGGCACCGTGGCCCTGGTGGTCGGCGTGTACGACACGGCCATCGGCTCGGCGAGCCGCCTGGTCACCGGCGTCCGGCTGGCGCTGGCCGACCTCCCCCGGGGGCGGGGGCTGACCCGGGCCCTCCACGAGGTCCGCCAGGTCCAGTGGCGCGTCATCGTCCCGCTGATGATCGGCATGTTCGCCGCGCTGGTGCTGATGGCCGGGCTGGTCGAGGGCTGGGTCGAGGAGCAGCCGGTGCACAGCCGGGCCCTGTTCTTCGGACTGGTGCTGGCCTCGCTGTGGGTGCCCTTCTCCCTCGCCTCGCGGGCGCCGCTGCCCAACGGCGCCTCCTCCTCCTGGCGGCCGGGCGAGGCCGTCGTGGCCCTGGTGAGCGCGGCGGCCGCCTTCGTGATCGTCAGCCTGCCGCCCGGCGAGGTGGAGGCCACCCCGCTGGTCATCGTGGCCGCGGCGGCGATCGCGGTCTCCGCCCTGGTGCTGCCCGGCCTGTCCGGCTCGTTCCTGCTGCTGACCTTCGGGCTGTACGAGCGCACCCTCTCCGCCGTCAACGAGCGGGACTTCGGCTACCTGGGCCTGTTCGCGCTCGGCGCCCTCCTGGGCCTGGCCTCCTTCGTCAAGCTGATGCAGTGGCTGCTGGAGAACCGGCAGCGCATCACCCTGGTGGTTCTCACCGGTGTGGTGGCGGGCTGCCTGCGGGCGCTGTGGCCCTGGCAGGACGAGGACCGGGCCCTCCTCGCCCCCGACGACCAGCTCGGCGCGGCGATCGGCTTCGCGGCGCTGGGCTTCGTCGTGGTCGCGGGGTTCGCCGTGGCCGAGCACATCACCAAGAACCGGCGCGAGGCGGCGGCCCGCGCGGCGGCGGCCGCCGCCGTGCCCGGGGGCGCGGGCGGCCGGCACCGCGCCGGGGACCAGCCGTACGCGGGCGCGGCCGCGCCCCGGCACGACACCGAGGGCTGAGACGGGCCGAGGCGCCTTTCGGGGGGCGGGGAGGACACCTGCGGTGTCCTCCCCGCCCCCCCGGCGTTTCCGCCGGACACGGAGCAGGGCCGGGACACGCGGGTGACACTCCTGCAAGCACTTGCTTGCAAAAGTTAGCGGAGAGAGGCACTGTGGAGGCATGGCTTCACTGCATGTCGGCAATCTCGGCGAGTTCCTGCGGGAGCAGCGGCGCAGCGCGCAGCTGTCCCTGCGGCAGCTCGCGGATGCCGCAGGGGTGTCGAATCCGTACCTCAGCCAGATCGAACGGGGACTGCGCAAGCCCAGCGCCGAGATCCTCCAGCAGCTCGCCAGAGCACTGCGGATCTCCGCCGAGACCCTCTACGTCCGCGCCGGGATCCTCGACGAGAAGGAGCAGGCGGGACTGGAGGTGCGCAGCGCGATCCTGGCCGACACCTCGATCAGCGAGCAGCAGAAGCAGGTACTGCTCCAGATCTACGGATCGTTCCGCAAGGAGAACGGACACACCGAGGACGGACTCACCGAGGACGCCTCCGGCCCGGAGGCCGAGGACGTCCCCTCCGCCGGCGCGAAGCCCAAGATCCCGTAACCCAGGAGGGACCCTCATGCCCGAGAAGACCGCCGGCGAGGCCGCCGACAAGACCGCGGACCTCCGCAAGGCACTGACCGACCCCACCCCGCTGTACTTCGCGGCGGGCGTGATCGACAAGATCCGCGAGACGGCGCCCGAGCGCCTGGCCGCGGTCAAGGACAAGGCCGCCGACCCCAAGGCCGTACAGGAGCGCCTGGCCCAGCAGGCCAAGCAGACCCAGTCGCGGCTGACCACCGCGCTGACCGGTCTCGACACCGATCTGAAGAAACTGCGCGAGCAGGCCCAGCACCTGGCGCTCCAGGGCGTCGGGCTCGCCGCCGAGTACGCCGTCAAGGCCCGCGAGGGATACGGCGAGCTGGCCGGGCGCGGCCGCGGCGCGGTGGGTACGTGGCGCGGCGAGAGGAACGGCGGTGAGAAGAACGGCGCCGGTGTCGGCCGCGGGCTCCCGGTGAAGGGCGCGCGCAAGGTCGGCGAGGCCGTGACCGTCGAGGCGGGCGGCAAGGAGGAGAAGCCGCGCCCCAAGATGGGCGACACCCGCCGGGCCACCCCCGGCAGGGCGTCCGCCACGAGGACCACGGCCTCGAAGACGGCGGCGTCGAGGAAGACGGCCTCCCGGACCGGTGCCGCGAGGAAGGCCGCCGCCGGGGAGACCCCCAAGACGGTCGCGAAGAAGAGCGCCGCCAGGAAGACCGCGGCGAAGCGGTCCTCCTCACCGTCGGACAAGCTGCCCACGGACAAGCAGGAGTGAACGCCGCCGGGACCGGGCACGCACTTCGTGTCCGGTCCCCGGGCCGGTAGCGTGGAGGGCCGACGACCGGCTCATGGACAGGATGGTGGCCAGCGTGCTGTTGGACGGTTTCTACGGGCTGATGTCCTGGGTGTTCCTGGGCCTGCTCATCTTCAGCATCTTCTGCTTCGTGGACGCCGTGCTGCGCCGTGAGGACGCCTACCGCGCCGCGGACAAGAAGACCAAGGGCTTCTGGCTGATCATCCTGGGGATCACGGTGGCCGTGAACCTCTTCCTCGGGATGCTCTTCCTGACCATCGCCGGACTGATCGCCAACATCGTCTACATGGTCGACGTGCGGCCCGCGCTCATCCAGGTCGGCGGGGGCGGCAGGGGCGGCCGGGGCGGCTTCCGCCGCGGCAGCAGCAGCGACGGCCCCTACGGCCCGTACAACGGCGGCCGCTGAGCCGCCGGGCGGATCCGGGGCTCCGGCAGGGCCGGGCCGCACGGCCCGGCCGCCGCTCGTCCGGGTCAGCCCCGGTCGAGCAGCATCACCGCCACGTCGTCCGTCAGCTCGTCGCCGTTGAGCTCGCGCACCTCGGCCAGTACGGCGTCCAGCAGTTCCTCGCCGCGCAGCCCCGCGGCCATCCGGTTGCCGACGATCCCGAGCATGCCCTCCTGGCCCAGGCGCTGCTCGCCCTGGCCGACCCGGCCCTCGATCAGTCCGTCGGTGTACATCATCAGGCTCCACGAGCCGCCCAGCTCCACCTGGGTGCGGGGCCAGCGGGCGTTGGGCAGGACGCCCAGCGCCGGGCCGCCGCCCTCCTGGTGGTGCGGCAGCAGCCGCGGCCCGCGCCCGCCGCCGGCCACCAGCGGCGCGGGGTGCCCGGCCAGGCAGAGGCCGGCCCGCCGGCCGTCCGGCGCGATGTCGACGGTGCACAGCGTGGCGAAGATCTCGTCGCTGGAGCGTTCGTGCTCCAGCACCCGCTGGAGCGTGCTCAGGAGCTGGTCGCCGCAGAGCCCGGCGAAGGTCAGCGCACGCCAGGCGATCCGCAGCTCCACCCCCAGCGCCGCCTCGTCCGGGCCGTGCCCGCACACATCGCCGATCATGGCGTGGACGGTCCCGTCCGCGGTGCGCACGGTGTCGTAGAAGTCGCCGCCGAGCAGCGCCCGGGAGCGCCCGGGCCGGTAGCGGGCGGCGAACCGCAGCTCGGAGCCGCCCAGCAGCGGGGTCGGCAGCAGCCCGCGCTCCAGCCGGGCGTTCTCCTGGGCCCGCAGCCGTGACTCGGTGAGCTGACGCTGGGCCAGGTCCGCCCGCTTGCGCTCGACCGCGTAGCGGACGGCCCGGCTCAGCACCCGGCCGTCCAGCTCGTCGCGGAAGAGGAAGTCCTGCGCCCCGACGCGTACGGCCTCGGCCGCGCGCTCGGCGTCGTCCTCGGCGGTGAGCGCCAGTACCGCGTGCCGGGGGGCCATCCGCAGCACCCGGCGCAGTATGTCCAGCTCGTCCCCGCTCTCCTCCTGGACGCCCCCGGCGGTGCCGTCGGACAGCGCCAGGTCGAGCAGGATGCAGTGGACGTCGTCGGTGAGCAGCCGCTCGGCCTCGGTGAGGTTGCGGGCGGTACGGACCCTCACCCGGCCCCCGGAGGCGTCGAGGAGCTCGGGGATGGCAAGGGAGCCCGCCGGGTCGTCCTCGACGACGAGCAGGGTCAGCCCGCCGGGGAACCCGGAGGACCCGGGAGTACCGGCCTTCGGGCCGGTGGACTGCCGCGGCAGCGCCACGGTCATCACCTCGTCGCCCATCGATACGGGCATGCCAGAATTCCTCTTCCCTCCCCCCGAGGGCACACAGGCGTCAGGGTGGAGACGCCCCGGGCGACCTTAGCGGCCCGGGGCCCTGCACGGAATGCCTTGTGGCATATGCCAAACGGCCGACGGGTGACCAGCCGAGGCAGTCTACGCGTCGGGCCGCACCACCCCGAGGATCGGCAGCGACCCCGCGCCCGCGGTGGTGATCTGCCGGCCGGTCCGCGGCGCGTGGACCATCACCCCGTCGCCGACGTACATGCCGACATGGCTGGCGTCACTCTTGTAGACGATCAGGTCGCCCGGACGCATGTCGGTGATCTCCACCCTCGGCAGCTGCCTCCACTGCTCCTGCGAGGTACGGGGGATCCGCAGCCCCGCGGCCTCCCAGGCACGCAGTGTCAGCCCCGAGCAGTCGAAGGTGCCCGGGCCCTCGGCGCCCCACTCGTAGTCCTTGCCGATCTGGGCCATGGCGTACCCGACGGCCTTCCTGCCGCGCGCCGACGCCCGCCGGCCGATCTCCTCCAGCACGCCGGACTCCAGCCAGCGCGCCTGCCGGGCCCAGGCCGCCTCGTCCTCCAGCTCCCGCAGCCGCTCCAGCTCGTCGGCCTCCAGCCGCGACTCCAGCTTCTCGGCCTTCGCCAGCTCGGTCTCGATGTCCTTCTTGGCCCGGGCCTTGCGCCTGCGGTCCGCCTCCAGCTTCGCCCACCGGCCGGTGGCCTCGTCCGCGTACTCGCCGAGGTCCTCGTTGGCCGTCCGCAGCTTCGCGATCAGCCCCTTGGCGCCCTGGTCGCCCTTGTGGAGCAGGCCGAGGTCGCGCAGGAAGTCCTCCGGGTCGTCGCCGAGGACCAGCCGCGCGGAGGGCGGCAGACCGCCACCGCGGTACTGCGCCCGGGCCATCGCCCCGGCCCTGTCCCTCAGATCGGCCAGCTGCCCCCGGGTCCGCACGATCGCCCGGGCCAGCCGTACGATCTCGCGCCGCTGCTCCGCGGCCCGCTCATCGGCCGCGTTGTACTCCTCGGTGGCCGATTCCACGCCGTCGTGGAGCTTCTCGATCTTCTTGCGGAGTTTCTCCAGACGCGCGGTGGAGCCCTCGTCGGCGGCCTCGCCCGGCCCTCCCGCCCCGGGCTCCTCCGCCTTCGCCGGCTCCTCGGCCTTCCCCGGCTCCCCCGTGCTCCCGGGCCCGGGGGCCGCGGGCGAGGTCTGGACGCCGCCCTTCCCCTTCGCGCCCGGCCCGCCCGGTTCCGCGCGGGCCGCTCCCGCCGGTGCCACCAGCAGCGCGAACTGCGCGCACACCAGTGCGCAGACGACCGCCCCCGCGGACACCGCGCCCGCCGACGGCCTTCCACGGCGTGCCGTACCGGCGCCGCCCCCCTGCCGCTCCACGCTTCTCCCTTCCGCGCGTCCACGCACGTCACACGGTCCCTACCCGTGCGTAACGAGTCACAGCCGGGGATGGTGCCACGTCGGCCGCTCCCGCAACAGAGGGCACGGCCCCGTCCCACCCACGGCGCGCCGGCGGCCGCGTCAACTGCACCGTCCGCCGAGGTTCACCTCTCGTTCACTCTCGGCCGTCGGGCGCTTCACCTGTCCTGCCTAATTTCGGCCTCATGGGGAGCGCGCCCGGTCGCCGGCGGACGCGGACCGCCCCACATGCTGAACACGAGACCCGGACACACCTCACCGCTTGCCGTCCCCACCGGCGGGCCCCAGGAAGGAACTGAACGAAGTGAAGCTTCAGCCCACCAACCGGCTCCGCACGCTCGCCGTCGGCGCCGCCGTGGTTTCCAGCGCACTGGTCCTGAGCGCCTGCGGCTCGGACGACAACACCGGGGGCGGCAACGAGGCCGGCGGCACCAAGGCCGCCAGCAACATCAAGTGCGACGGCGAGGGCAACCTCCTCGCGTCCGGCTCCAGCGCCCAGAAGAACGCGATGGACATCTGGGTCAAGAACTACCAGGCGGCCTGTGAGGGCTCCGCGGTCAACTACAAGCCCACCGGCTCCGGCGCGGGCATCCAGGAGTTCCTCCAGGGCAAGACCGGCTTCGCCGGCTCCGACTCGGCCCTGAAGGAGGAGGAGGTCGAGCAGTCCAAGAAGGTCTGCGAGGGCGGCCAGGGCATCAACCTGCCGATGGTCGGCGGCCCGGTGGCCGTCGGCTACAACCTGGCCGGCGTGGACGACCTGGTCCTGGACGCCGAGACCATCGCCAAGATCTTCGACTCGAAGATCACCCAGTGGGACGACGAGGCGATCAAGAAGCTGAACCCGGACGCCAAGCTGCCGTCCACCAAGATCCAGGCCTTCCACCGCTCCGACGAGTCCGGCACCACCGACAACTTCACCGAGTACCTGCACGCCGCCGCGCCCGACGCCTGGAAGTACGAGCCCGCCAAGGCCTGGGCCGGCAAGGGCGGCCAGTCGGCCGACGGCTCCTCCGGTGTGGCCACCAACGTCAAGAACAACGACGGCGCGATCGGCTACTTCGAGCTGTCCTACGCCGACGGCAACAACATCCCGACCGTGAAGCTGGACACCGGCGCCGCCGAGCCCGTCGAGGCCACCGTCGACAACGCCTCCGCGGCCATCGCCGCCGGCAAGGTCGTCGGCGAGGGCAGCGACCTGGCCATGGAGCTGGACTACGCCACCAAGGCCGAGGGCGCCTACCCGATCGTCCTGGTGACCTACGAGATCGTCTGCGACAAGGGCAACGACAAGCAGTCCCTGGACCTGACCAAGTCCTTCCTGACCTACGCGGCCAGCGAGGACGGCCAGAGCGCGCTGGCCGACGCCGGCTACGCCCCGATCCCCGACGAGATCATCACCAAGGTCCGCGAGACCATCTCCTCCCTCTCCTGACGCAGCGGGCGGGGGGGCCCCCCCCCCCCCCGGGGGCGGCGGCCCCCCCCCCCCCCCCCCCCGGGCCCGCCCCCCCCCGCCCCCCCCCCCCCCGGGCCCCCCCCCCCGGGGGGGGCCCCCCCCCCCCGCCGGGGGGCCCCCC